>JALONV010000021.1 GCA_025454755.1 Bacteroidales bacterium
ATGGTCAAATCAAACCTGATTGATATCTTCCTCAGGTATCCTCCGTACAATAAATTTAAAGAGAAGGTTTTTGAATTGTTAATGAGATGAAAAAGATTGCTGGCTTTGCCTACCGTAGCTTTAGCAAAGGTGAGTTGCTGGTTGCCTTCTGTTTATGTCCTGCACTTCAGGTAAAAGTTTTCACGGAGTTGTTCTCTGCTTCCCCCCACTGTACTATTGTACTATTACACCATTACACCGTTATGCCTTCACACCGTCATACCGTCTTACCGTCAAACCGTCACACCATTAAGAGTATTAGCAGCTGTGCAACGAAAATCCTGAGAAACATTACCAGAGGGTAAATCGTGGCATACGCGACCGCCGGTGCTTCATTCTGGGCAATGCCGTTAGCAAATGCCAGGGCCGGAGGATCGGTCATGCTTCCGGCAAGAAGTCCGCAGACTTCCAGGTAATTTCTTTTCATCACCAGCCTTGCAAAGAAGCCCGTGAACCCATCCATGCAAAGCCCTCACCCGAGACAAGTGCCGGTATGAATTTCTCTCCTGATACTATTCCCACGCTTGCAAGGAAGAGCACAATACCTATCTCTCTCAGCATGAGGTTGGCAGAAGGAGTTGTATATGAGACCAGGTGCAGTTTGTACCCATAGCGGCTAAGCAAAATAGCGACAATCAGCGGACCGCCGGCAAGACCAAGCTTTATTGGATGTACCATCCCCGGGAACCGGAGTGGGATGCTTCCGAGAAGAACACCAGCCAGTATTCCAAGAAAAAGTGGTATTATATTCGGTTCATCAAGCCTTTTAATTGAATTTCCAATCTCTGCGGTGACCCTTGCAATAGATGGTTCATCGCCGACTACTGTAAGTTTGTCGCCCATCTGAAGACTCAGCTCCGGCGTTGCAACAAGTTCCAGACCAGATCTGTATACCCTTGTTATATTAATATTGTATCTCGTCCTCAGCCTCAGGGAACCCAGCTTCTTTCCAAACACCTCTTTGTTGGTTACCAGCAGTCGGCGCGATACCAGGCTTCCTGATCTGGCAGCAATATCCATCTCGCTCAATGTTCCGATCTTCCCGACAATCAATGGAATATTGCCTTTCCTTGTAACCACAAGGATCACATCCTTCTCATTAATGACAGTATCCGAAGCAGCCACGAGCAGTTCTCCATTATGAAGTACACGTGAAATTACCATCCCCGTTTCAATCATTCCGGTTATTTCACGGATGCTCTTTCCAAAAACATCAGGATTTGTTACGAGGATGCTGAGGCGTGCCGGCAAAGATTCTTCCGGATGCTGGTCCCTGTCATATTCAGCAAGCTCATCCTTAACTCGTATGTTGAGCGTTTTCCTGATTATCAGCATGGTAATAATTATGCCAAGTACTCCGAACGGATAGGCTACAGCATAACCCAGACCTATCTGTGGAATATCTTTCCCCCCGGAGACCTGGATCAGAGCCTGCTGTGCAGCGCCAAGTCCGGGTGTATTTGTCACTGCCCCCGACATCACTCCGACAAGCATCGGAAGAGATGTCTTTGTAATGAAATGTATTACCACCGTTGTCACTCCGCCAAGCAGTACGATTATCATGGCGAGGAGGTTGAGGGTAAGTCCTCCCTTTTTAAAAGACGAGAAGAAACCCGGACCAACCTGCAAGCCTATTGAGAAAACAAAAAGGATAAGTCCGAAATCCCTTATGAATTCAACGACCTCATGGTTTACCTTAAATCCGAAATGGCCGAGGGTTATCCCTGCAAAGAGAACGAATGCTATTCCCAGTGAAACTCCAAAGATCTTTATCTTCCCAAGAAATACTCCTGTGGCAATTACCACACAGTATATTAATATGGTATGTGCAACGGAATCATTCAGAAGCAGATCTTTCAGCCAATTCATGGTTGAGGAACTTTTTTGCAAATTTACTAAAATCGTTAACTTTAACCTCAAACCGCTGCATCCATGAAAGAAGAATTCAATTCGCAGGAAAATTCAATAAGCCCTGATGATTTCAATAAATTCGTTTCTACCCTCAAAGAGGAAGAAAAGACTGAAATTGACAGGATTATAACCAGGTATATCAATTACGAACCAGCAATGGCTGAAGCCGCACTCCACGTCGCTGTAGATAAAGGTATGATCTCTTACGATTTGAAAGAGAGGTTGCTAAACCAGGTAAGGCTGAACTTCTCAAAAAAGGCGAAGGCTGTAAAACAGGATAACTGGGAAAGCAACAACGCTTTTAACGGTTATGTTGCAGTTTATAGTGATGATGATATCCTGAACTTCATTGAGGATCCTGCAGATATTATAATAGATGTTTACCATGCAGTCCTTTCAGAAGCAAAGAGAAGAGATCTTATATCTCCGGAGGAATTTGAAAAAATATATCATGACGCACTCAACTCCGGCGACGAGGATGAGGATATCCTGAGAGATATTATTAAGTACAGGTATTCAGGATTTACAACACAGGATTTTCAGCCAAAAGTAAAAGATCCCGATGAAGATGAACAGGAAGAGGAGGAGGAAGCGGACTATGAAAAGCAAAAAAAGGAAGTCGATGAATTCAGGGAAAGGTCAGGAGAAAGGCTCTTATTGAGAGGAGGAATCAGTCTCACAATTGCCGGGTCAATGATGCTGGTGGCATATATAGCGCTCCTTTTCCAGGGTGAATTTACAGAGATAGTCGTTCTTATTGTGGCCCTGGTAGCACTTGGACTGGGAATACTGCTTCTCTGGTTCTTCAAACAAGCAAGAAAGTATAATAAAGAAAATTGAATTTATTTCAGACGAAATAATTCTACCACTTCCACTCTTCCGCCGACCCGGAACTGCGTCGTTTCACTCCTTGTCTCCCTCTCTCTCCCTCTCATTTTGAAATATCAGAATATTCAGCGACATTTATACTTCATTTTTAAATTCATTGCACTATGCTCTACAAGCGCCGCGATTTTATAAGGATTAGCGGGATAACTGCAGCGGGATAACTGATGATACCTTCACTGCTCCAATCCTGTAAAGGTTCAGCGTTATCCGGTAACTTCAGCACATATCTCGATCACTTCGAAGTGACTCCTGAGCTGCTGAAGAAAGTGATACGCGCAGCAATGTCGAAAGGAGGCGATTATGCCGACCTCTACTTCGAACATACACTCAATAACTACAGCAACCTTGAAGATGGCAAGGTCAACCAGGCTTCCTCAAATGTTGCCTATGGTGTGGGCATCAGGGTGCTGAAAGGCGACCAGACAGGTTATGCCTTTACAGAGATCATAACACAGGAAGCCATGCTGAAAGCTGCAAACACTGCAGCAAGTATTGCCAATGACACCGGCAAAGCCATCGTGGAAGATATAAACGAGTATACTGCGCCAAACTTCTACCCGGTAATTACCTCATGGGAAGATACTTCGGTGAAGGAAAAGATACCATTCCTGGAACGGATAAATGAAAAAATCTTTGGACTCGATACCAAGGTCACTAAAGTCAATGCATCCATAGGCGACACCACTTCATATATTCTCTTCTATAACTCGGAAGGTCTCCTCGCCTGCGATTACCGTCCTCTTGTATATCTAAATGCTACCTGCGTTATGGAAAAGGATGGCCGCATTGAGAATTTCGGTGTATCACGGTCAGCAAGGATGGGTTCTGAATTTCTTACAAATGATCTTGTTGATACCCTCGCAAAAGATGCAGTAGAAAAGACAAACCTTCAATTTGAAGCCGGTAAACCAAAAGCCGGTGAGATGGAGGTGGTAATGAGTCCAGGTGAATCCGGCATACTTCTTCACGAAGCAATTGGACATGCTTTTGAAGCCGATTTCAACAGGAAAAAAACGTCAATCTTCTCCGACAAGCTGAACAAAAAGGTGGCAGAGAACTTCGTTACGATCGTCGATGACGGAACACTTCCGTCAAACCGCGGATCCCTGAATTTCGACGATGAAGGTAATCCTGTCGAGAACACCGTAATAGTAAAAGACGGGGTACTTACAAGTTATCTGCACGACCGGATCAGCGCTGCGTATTATAAGGTTAAACCGACAGGCAACGGCCGCCGCCAGAGCTTCAGATACATACCCGTTCCAAGAATGAGATGTACCAGGATGGAGAACGGTCCTCATAAAAAAGAAGAGATAATTGCAAGCGTGAAGAACGGAATCTATGTCGACAGCTTTAGCAACGGACAGGTAAATATTGGCGCCGGCGACTTCACATTCTTTGTTAAAGCCGGATATGTCATCGAGAACGGCAAACTGACAAAGCCGATCAAGGACATAAATATCATAGGTAACGGCCCGCAGGCACTTGCCGATATAAGCATGGCAGCCGATGACACCAGGCTGTCTGATAGTACATGGACATGCGGTAAAGCAGGACAGAGTGTTCCCGTAACAATGGGACTTCCTACTGTAAAAATCAAAAAGCTGGTTGTCGGTGGAATTAATGCATAAACACGAAAAAGAAATCACGTTATGAATACACAGGAAAAATATACTCTTGCTGAACAGGTCATTGCTTATGCTCTCAAAAGTGGAGCGCAGCAGGTTTCAGTTTCGATCGACGAGAGCCGCAGTAATGATATCGAGATCCGCGATGAGCAGATCGACAGGCTCACCGAATCGAACCGCAACAGTCTCACTGTAAGCTTATATGTCGATAAGAAATATTCTTCAAACTCAACCAACAGGCTGAAGAAGGATGAGCTCTTTAAATTTGTGGATGAGGCCATTGCCGCAACACGCTACCTCGCCGAAGATGAGTTTCGCATCCTTCCCGACCCTGTGCTCTATTATAAAGGTGGCGGTGAAGATCTGAACATGCTTGACTCTTCAATTGAAACGATTGAGACAAAAACAAAGATCGACCTGGCTAAAGCTGTTCTTGGTGAAGCATTCAACAAAGACGAAAGGATCATCTCAGTGAGTTCTTTCTATTCCGATAGCTTGAGTACCAGAGTACTGGTAACAAGTAATGGATTTAAAGGCGATTCTGCAAGAAGCAGCCTGACATTATATGCAACTGTTGCTGTAAAAAGTGATAAAGGCCGTCCTTCAGACTACTGGTATGAATCAGCACTTTTTTATGATAAGCTCAAGAAAACTGATATCGGGAAAAAAGCTCTTGAGAGAACATTGAAAAAAATAGGACCTGAAAAGATAAGCTCCGGTAAATATCCTATGATACTTGAAAACAGGTCTGCTCCAAATCTCCTGTATCCTGTTTATAATGCGCTTACCGGCTATGCCCTCTACCAGAAACAATCTTTCCTGGCAGGTAAAAAAGATCAGACTATCGCTTCCAAAGTGATGACGATCTTTGATGATCCGACAATTATATCAGGACCCGGGTCAAGGCATTTCGACGGTGAAGGTCTTGCTCTTGCAAAAAGAGCAATCGTCGAGGATGGAGTTCTGCGCGGTTATTATATCGATACTTATTATGGCAGAAAGCTGGGCATGGATCCGACATCCGGAAGCTCGACAAATGTAGTTTTCAAACTTGGAGACCGTGACATGGAGGGAATGGTCAAATCGCTGAAAAAAGGAATACTGGTTACAGGATTCAACGGGGGCAACTGCAATGGCTCCACTGGTGACTTCTCATATGGTATCGAAGGCTACCTGGTTGAAAACGGATCGATTATCCATCCGGTGAATGAGATGAATATCACCGGCAACATGACACAGATCTGGAACAACCTTGTTGAGGCAGGCAACGATATCATTGAGGGCAGTTCCTACAGGGTGCCATCGCTGATGATTGATAATGTAGATTTCAGCGGAATATAAAAAGAAAGCTTCTATTAAAATAAAAATGTATGATACTATCAGCCTGCGGATTGGTTTGCAATGAGTGTGAATTCTTTAACAAGACCTGTACAGGTTGCCCCTCTCCCCCTCTTTCATAACGGGTGAGAAAAAAATGAACAACCTTCTTAAAATAATTTTGACAATACCATCACTACCAGTGGTAAAGTGATGATACTGAGTATTGTAGAAATGAATACATTGCCAACGGCAAGAGAATCATCCGATCCGAATTCCTTCGCCATAATCACCACAGTTGCCATGCAAGGCATTGAAGCTTCAAGAATAATCACAGATGAAACAAGCTTATCGGGAGAAAGTCCTGCAAAATGACCGATAAGCCAGAAGATAAGTATCAGCAGTGCCGGACCAATGATCAGCCTGTTTAGACTTATGATATACAGGCTTTTCTTCTTAAGAAGACCGCCAACATTGGAAAACACCAGCATTGCGCCGATATAGAGCATCGATAGCCATGTGTTTGCAGCTCCAAGCTCTGTCATGGGCTTCAGAATGACAGCCGGAAGCTTAACGGAGAGCAGGAAAAATGCCAGTCCCAGGAGAGTTGCTATTGTATTGGGATTAACCACCTTAAGAAGGCTCTTTTTCCACGAAATGCCATTGCCATGACTCAGCACTATAACACCCACAGTCCACATCAGTATACTGGATATGAGCTGGAACATGCTTGCATAAAGCAGTCCTTCGACGCCATAAAGAGCTGTAATAAGCGGAAATCCAAGGAAGATCGTATTTCCGAACATCGAGTGTGTCTTGAATACTGCAGCTTCGGCATCCTTAAATCTGAAAACCTTTGCGGCAAGCCAGCCGATGAGAAGAAGAAAGAAGACAACAAAACCTGATATGGACAGAACCGTAAGACTGTTTGCAATGAGCCGCGGTGTTGCCTCGAGCCTGAAAAAATTGGTAAAGAGCATCAGCGGAAGCGAGATGTTGAAGATCACTTTTGAAAGTACATCTTTCGATTCACTATTGAAAACCTTAGCCTTTGCAGCAATGGCTCCTATTACAACCACTACGGCAAGGATGGCTATCTGTGTAAGGACAATCTTTGACTCCATGTTCGGATTAAGACAAGAAACCAATTTTCTTCCTGAAGAAAGCCATCACGGTGATAACCGTAACAACAACCATCGCAGCTATCGCAGCGATTGCAATCGTGCTGTAGTCGGAATGACGCTTGATATATATCCCCAGGAAAGCCCATATCACCGACAGGCCGATGAATGGATTCTGTAATCTCAGAAGTGTAAGAGATACTATAATTGTACCGATGGCGATCATGATTATCGTCCAGGCAGCCTCTGAAACGCCGAAACCATTCCAATTGTACTGGACTAAAAGTGCTGTGACGTTTGCTATTGCAGCAATGCATATCCAGCCCAGATAAATTCCCATGGCAGCTTTAATAAATCCGGACGGAACATCGCGTATGAGCATGTTGATATAAATAAGAGTGATGAGTAAGAGAACCATTATCATCACCGACAGAGGGATCCGCTGAAAGTGCCATGAGACTATCCAAAAGGCATTCAGCAGGCATGAAACTGAAAAAAGCCAGCCTATGTTTTCGATCACGTTCTGGTTTGATCCTTTGAATTGAACGACGCAAAAAACAGCAATAAGGAGATAGATTATACCCCATATTGAAAATGTTAGCCCCGCAGGCACAAACAGGTTTGGAAGGGCATCGGAGAGCTGACCGGTAGTCTTATTATTAAGGGGCAGGGCATTGGCCAGGTAGTTCATTACTATCATGACAACGAAGAAGACCAGATTCAGATATTTTAGCATGGCGTTATAATTTAGTAATCCTGTACAGTTTAATTTGTGTTTCAAAGTTAAGAAAAGTCTTGCAGGTCATGCTTTGGCAGCCGAAGCCTTGGCGAAGGCTGGCAGGTCGTGAAATTTTTTAACTTGCGGGAATGAAGCAACCTCATCCTGAATATCCGCCTGTTAACGGAAAAACATATTCCCTTTTTGGTAATAGTGATTCAACGTCAGGCTATTATGAGACAATACGGAAACTGGCCGATGAGGTGATAAATAATAATCCGCTCACTACTGGATTTATTGAAGAGATAAGGATTTTCTCAAGGGGAAAGAGGAATCTAAGGAGATGTCTGAAAAATAATGATCCCGGTAACAGGATGTCAGCAATCCTTAGCCTTATCGATCCTCAACTCAGGAAATATACAGAGAAGGTTGATGAGCATCTGAGAAAACTTCCCATTACGAAATTCTGGGATTTCAGACTTTCCACCACCCGTGAGCAGTATCATCTCTACATGCTCGAGATAGAGCTTACCAACAGGCTTTATGCAAGTGAGTTTCTCAAAGCCGACAGGAAGATAGCGCTTATGCCATATTGCCTGCAGGATTTCTCCGTCTCCTGTAAAGCCGGCAAGAACGGATTCGACTACCAGTGCAAACACTGCTCAAAAATCTGTTACCAGAACCATGCCAGCATGATACTCGAAGAAAATAACATCGAGCCATATATCTGGATGGGCGGCGACATGAAACAGCTGGCAAAATACACTCTTCACGAAAAAAGGACATTCGGCGTTCTCGGCATCGCCTGCGTTCCCGAGCTTACAAACGGCATGAGAACATGCAGGAAAAACCATATTCCGGTTGTCGGCATCCCATTAAATGGTAATTGTTGTATCAGGTGGCATGAAGAATTTTTTCCAAATTCGATTGATCTGGAGGAACTGGAAAGGATGTTGAAACAGGAATGAGATCGTGCAATCGTGCAATTTATTTTTCAACCGGAAAAAGTTCATAGGTGAATCCTTTTTCCGAAGCATTCATTTTAACAACCTTAAACAGGATAAGGTTGGCAAGTATCGCTTCAGCACGATAGGGAGATATGCGGGCTATCTTCCTGAACTTTGATGTTGTTATCGAACCATTCTCTTTAAGGTAATACATCAGGGCATTCTCTGCTTTGCCGAATTTAACCAGCACACCCCTGCCCTTTTCCTCTTTTCTCCAAACCTGCCGTAGAACCCTGTTTGCCAGCAGGTTCTGATCATTATGCCTGAAGTATGTCAGCCACCTTCCATCGTCATCTTTTGCCTGGTATGGCCTCTTGTTACCTCTGGCAACCTCAACCTCAAGGATGGTCTTCCCTCCTGTTGTATGCTGTTTTATTGTATATGTGATCTCCGGACGACAGAACAGATTGGCTGCCGTATCAACCATATAGATCTCTTCGTCCGAACTGATCCCGGCAATGCTTCCATTATCCCTTACCCCTATGAGCAGTCTCCCTCCGTCGCTATTCGAAAAAGCTGACAGCGTCCGTGCGATCTTCCTGCTGTCGGAAACACAGTACTTGAAATCAAGTTGCTGACCTTCACCGGCTTCGATTAACTTTTTAAGATTATGGTCCATAGGAACATTTTTCTTTTAATTACGCACCCCCCTCCAAGCGCTTCTTGCCATCACACCCCCCCTGAAGGGGGGCTAAAACCCACAACATATTCAAATCGTTTATGGGTTTCAAGCCCCCTTCAGGGGGCAGGTCATCAGCCGGCAGGCTGATGACCGGGGGTTCCTATCCGCTTATAAACAAACTCTTACTCGAGAACTCCGGATCGCAAGTCAGATTCACCTTCAGCTTCCTCCATCCTGCTTCATCTCCAGGCGTGGGGATATGTGTGAGATGCACCTCACAGTCGCGGAGAAACTTCAGGTTTTCGAGAGCCATCTTGGCAGCGGGATTAGAGAGTGCGCTGATGCCGAGGACAATCAGTGTCTCATCAACATCGAGGCTCACCAGCTTGCCATCGAGAATATCTTTTTTCAGATGCTTCACCGAATCAATGATAGCTTCGGGGATCAGGTACATCTTATCGGGCAGGCCTGCCAGGTGCTTGGCAGCATTCAGTATAAGACTTGAAGATGCATGCAGAAGCGGTGAGTTCTTGCCTGTAAGGATAGTCCCGTCGTTCAGTTCTATGGCGGCCCCGCAGAAGATCCCGTCGTGACCCTTGCCGTTCTTCCCGGCATCACTGGCAGCCTGCCGCGCAGGAAGAACCACCCTGCGGTCTTCGGCTTTGGAACCGACTTTTATCATTATCATATTGATCCTGTCGAGTATCTCTTTTTCTGCTAGTCCCATAGCATATTCGACGGCACACCTGAAATATCTCCTGATTATCTCCTGGTACGATGCTTCGGTTATTAATTTATCGTTCACGATTCCTGCACTTGCCCGGTTCACTCCCATGTCGGTGGGCGACTGGTACATAGAACCGCCGCCCGTAATCTTCTCGATGATCCTTTTAAGCAGATGAAATGCTTCAATATCGCGGTTATAATTTACAGTCCTGATGTTATACGCTTTCAGGTGATGATCATCAATGAGGACTTTGTCGTCGAGATCGACGGTGGCGGCTTCATAGGCTATGTTCACCATATGATCTACCGGCAGATCCCATATGGGAAATGTTTCAAACTTTGCATATCCTGCCTTGACTCCCATTTTATATTCATGATACAGGTTGCATAAGCAGGTGGCAAGCTTGCCGCTTCCCGGACCAGGACCTGTGACAATCACAATGGGCTTAGTGGTTTCGATATATTCGTTTGCCCCATAACCCTGATCACTTACAATCAGGTCGACATCGGTGGGGTAGCCTTTTGTAGGATAATGAAGATATACCTTTATACCTCTCATCTCCAGCTTGTTCCTGAATGCTTTCGCCGGCGGCTGATTCTGGTAACGGGTTATCACTACTGCTTTTATATCGATACCCCACTCGCGGAAATCGTCTATTGTCTTCAGCGCATCGACATCATAGGTGATCCCGAAATCGGCTCTTACTTTTTTTCTTTCAATGGCGCCGGCATGGATGCAGAGGATCACATCGATATTCTCCTTCAGCATCTGCAGCAGCCGCATCTTTACATTCGGATCGAAACCCGGCAGCACCCTGGCAGCATGTAAATCATAGAGGATCTTGCCACCGAACTCCAGGTAGAGCTTATGGTTGAAACGGTTCACTCTCTCAAGGATGGATGCTGTCTGTTCCTTAAGATATTTCTCATTGTCAAATCCGATGCGGTCGGAAACACTCATCTTACTTCACTGAAATAAATTTTCCAGATTATGATACAGCCATCAATATTAGCATTTTTTTCTGTTCACTATATTCATGTTGATATCTAAAAAAATCAATTGGGATGGCTGTAATGACACTGGGGAAAAAGTTCCCGAAGGCATTTATTACTGCCGGCTGGTCATCAACGGCCAGGTCTCCGGCATAAAAAGGATTTTGGTTGCCGGGAAGTAAGTCTTGCAGTCCTATAATCGCCTGTAGCAGGTTACCAATAGCCGGTCATCTATTCGCACTTCAGATTCTTTCTTTCAGCTTTTGATGCTTCGAGAAAAGCTCCGAACATGGAATTTTTAAATGAAGCGCATGCATCTGCTGTTTGTCCTTTTCCTGACTGGGCAAGACCAAGCTGAAAGAAGAATTTTGCCTTTGCTTCGGCTACACCTGTCTCCAGGTCGAGACCTTTCTTTGCATATTCCAGACCGCTGTCGAAATTCTTCTTCTTATTATATACATCGGCAAGGAAGTAAAAGAGATCCTTGTCGTCACCATATTTTGATGCCTTGTTTAGAAGTGAGAGGGCATCATCAAGTTTTTCGGCCTGATTGGCTTTTGACCCGGCAGCGCGGAAATATCCAAGTGCCTGTGAGGATGCCTGTTTTATTTTTGTTGTATCATTTGCAACTTTGAGCTTTTCGATGTACAGATCGATTGATTGCTCAAAAGATGCTGCATTATCCTGTTTAAGGTATATGAGTGCCTTGTTATAGTAAGCACTTACAAAGCCGGGATTTATTGCCAGGAGGCTGTCGAATGTAACAAGCGCCTTATCGAATTCATTCTGGCTAAAATATCCTGTAGCCTGTATGTTATAAGCCTGTACAAGAAGTTTGGTTGTATTATCTTTGTGCGTCTGTGTACCATATTTTTCTGCAATGGCTACAGCATTTTTTGCAGCTTTCATGATTTCCGGAGCAGGTTTCTTCTCAGTTGCAGCTGCAGATGCAACTTTTATGTACAATCCGGGCAGAACCTTACTTGCCTTTTCTTTAAGGTCTGCAGTTTCAGCTCCGACCTGATCAGCCAGGGTTATTGCCTTTTCAAATGCCGTGATGGCAGTTACTGCATCAGTTTGTGCAGCCTTGGCACCTTCATTGTATGCGGCAACTACAGCATTGCGGTCCTGTGCACTTATGATAGTTACAAATAAAGTCGCAACAATGATTAAAATTATCTTCTTCATAGAAATGATACTGGTTAATATTCAGATTAATGGTCAATTTTTAAACCCGGTAAATATAGAAAAATAAATTTGACGTGCAATCTTCCTCAATTGCTTTTTGGATCAGAGTTTAATACCTTTGAGTGTAATTCCGGTTAATATATAATTTTATGACAAATAAGATCTTATACTGGCTGCCGAGGATCCTCGCGATCTTCGCTATTCTTTTAATGATGATGTTTTCCTTTGATGTTTTCAGCGGAGAAGGATCAATCGGAAAAAAGCTTCTCGGGTTCCTCGCACACAACATCCCCGTATTTATTCTGATCATTGTGCTTGTAATTGCCTGGAAATATGAGGTCATCGGGGGTGCGATTTTCATAGTGCTCTCGGTAGCAATGGCCATTTACTTCAAGGCTTTCTCGGGAAATGCAGGTTCATTGGCGATCGTTTCACCCTTCTTTCTTACAGGTGTTTTGTTTATTCTCCATCAACTTCTGAAAGGCAAGGAAAAACAGGAGTAGGTAAAGACGTCATACCTTCACACCGTCATACCGTTGCACCATTGTACTGTTTTTACTACCTTTGCCTTTTCTTTCATAACAATAAATTCACCTGCATAAGTGTTATTCGACGAATTTGACCTGAATCCGGAGCTGCTGGAATCAATAGAGTACATGGGCTTCAGGGAAACAACCCCCATTCAGGAAAAAGCCATTCCTGTTATCCTGACAGGCAGTGACCTGATAGCCTGCGCCCAGACAGGCACCGGAAAAACAGGAGCATACCTGATCCCGGTTATGGACCATATTTCCGTGAAGCGAACCGGGCACACTCATATGCTCATTCTTGTTCCTACCCGTGAACTGGCAATTCAGATCGATCACCAGATACAGGGGCTGGCATATACACTGAACATTACATCCCTGGCTGTTTACGGCGGAGGTGATGGCAGCGGATGGGATCAGGAGAAAGTAGCTCTCTCGAAAGGAGCGGATATCATCGTAGCCACACCGGGCAGACTGATCTCGCATCTCAACCAGGGATATGTGAAGTTCAATCAGATAGAGGTACTGGTCCTTGATGAAGCCGACAGGATGCTTGATATCGGATTTTATGACGATATCATGCATATAATCTCCTATCTGCCGAAGAAACGTCAGACACTTATGCTGAGCGCCACCATGCCTCCCAAAATAAGGTCGCTGTCGAAGCATATTATGAAGAGTCCTGTCGAGATAGCACTTGAAATGTCGAAGCCGGCAGATGGAGTCTTGCAGGCTGTTTACAGGCTGGGCGACAATCAAAAGCTGCCTCTTATAAAAAGTCTGCTGGCAGATAATCCTTCCTATGCCAGCATCCTGATATTCAGCTCGACAAAGAAAAAAGTATATGAGATTGTGAGGGAACTGCGTTCGAAAGATTTCCTGGTAAAAGGCATCTCATCGGATCTCGAACAGAAAGAAAGGGAAGAAACGCTTGCAGGGTTTAAGGCTCATAAGACACGTGTGCTGGTAGCTACGGATGTTCTGAGCCGGGGGATAGATATAAAGGATATAGATCTTGTGATAAACTATGATGTGCCGTCTGATGCCGAGGATTATGTTCACAGGGTTGGCCGCACGGCACGAGCTGAAGCTACAGGCTCAGCAGTGACACTTGTTAGCAAGGCTGATAACCACAGGATGGAGCGTATAGAAAAGCTGATTGGCTATAAGGTCACTACTGCACCTCTGCCCTCTTTCATCGCCGACACTCATATTAAGATCCACCCTCATCATCCCTCTCAGAAAAAATCTGAAAAGGGTGACTTCAAAAAGAGGCGCAACAATAAATTCAGAAGAAAGAGAACCAGCGACAGGAACGATAAATAAGCGTTCTGCATTAATTTATTACTCGCCAAAATCCTTTGTTCATATGCCTTCGGCGAGCTCGTCAGGCTTACGCCTTCCCCGGTTCTTTTGCTCCTTTATTTTCTTTGTTCATTTTTTGCTCGCCCAAAAAATAAACCAAAAAAGGGCGCCGGAAAAGCAAAGACAATAATTCTGAGGTTATTAAACAACCACGAAGCCTTTAACTTGTGTCCGTTACCAGGTATCTCCACCCAAAAGTTTTCTCGTATACGAATATGATACTCAATGCTTAATTTGTTAAGATACTCCAGCCATTTGTCCCCCACAAACTCTCCGTCGTCCAGCAGGCATTCAATACTACCGGATCCGAACAGCCTGATGAAGAGTTCCATTGAATCTATCCGTTCCTGTATTGAAGAGTTCCCGAATTTGAGCATTATATGGAACAGAATAGGAAAGGCTACTCCCTTATATACGATGCCAAGAGTAAGGATGTTTATGTTCTTAGTACCGAACTTCCAGTTAGTCCTGTCCAGAACCATCCTGTATGGTTGTTCATGGGGCAGCAAAGCAAATATAAATCTTGCGACCAGGTCTGAGTCAAATGAATACTCTGATATAAATCTCTGTATCCTTCGCAATGACGACTCAGCTTTAACACCTGAGTCAAATCCAAAGGCCAGCTTTTCGAAGCAGAGAGTCTGCACCTTGCATAACGCACTGATAAATAAGCCAAAGAACTTTATACGTGCCAGATTCATTTTGTCACCAAAGAACTCTTTCAACGTATCAGATAAAACTGTAACTTTGTTTTCAACCTTGATTTTCATAGTCGGAAATAGTATTGGTAGTACATTTTTCAACATATTGAATATCAAGGTTTTATATTAATAAAAGAACGTGTATTTATTAACAATATTAATATATAATATTAACAATCAACGCGTTAGCGTTTTTTGTCATGTACTAAATGCAAATTATATAAATATTTCGTTATATTTCTTCCAGTTTGTGAAGATAGGGTATTAAAATAGTGTCCAGACTTATAAGTTCAGCCCTTTCTGGAGCTGGCTCAATATAATTTTACATCAAAATCAATATGAAAAGGTCAATCGTGTTTTTTATCTGTACACTCATACTGTTCGGTTCAATAACCGCACAGAAGGTCGGTTATTCAATATTGAAAGGCAAATATTTTGGCCAGAAAACTCCCGGCAAAACACCGGAAGTGTTTGCTGACGGGATAGTTTCGGTATCCGGTGCAAAATATATTATCATCTCATTTTCAGGCAGTATGGATGAATTTTACCTTTATAGCTGGAATGGAAATAAAGCAGAGCTGCTGTTCAGCAAAATTGATAACGGCGTTTGGGCATCTCTTCAGGACGCCGGTTTTGCAAAGGGTTATAAAGCATGGGAACCTCATATCACCTATAAAGGCGATATGATATTCTTTATCTGGGACAAACCCTTGATAACAGGTGGACAAGAAACACCCTTTAAAATCTGGGTTAGTAAAAGAACTCCAGAAGGCTGGAGCGAGCCAGATTATGAAGGGATTGGGATGTTTGTCAGTTCAGACAGGGAGGGTAATATTTACACAACCGACATGACTTCGATAATGACAACCGGAAAAACATATTTAGCTAAAGTCAAGGTTGAAAATGGCAAGTTTATAGCCTACGAAAAATTGCAGATTCCGGAATTTTATGGATCACAGGCACATCCTTGTATTGCACCTGATGGAAGTTACATCCTATTTGATGTTGATAGCGGTCATCACCTCTTTGTTTCATTTATCAATTGCCAAACCACGCATGACGATTTTCCAGTTCTCTCAGGTCCATACCTTGGACAGACTCCTCCCGGGTCGGCCCCAAAAGTATTTGCCTCCGGAATTGTTTCTACAAGCATGGTTAACCATAGTTGTATAACTGTATCGCCGGATGGAACTGAAATTTACTGGATTGAATCAAAAATTATTGAAGATTAGATGCCTAATGAGTAATTTAAAAATCATAAAAAAATGAAGAATATTTGTCTATTAACAATTTTTAGTTTACTGATTGTATCATGCAATCAAGAGAATAACAATAATATTGCCTACAGAATCAGCGAGAAAGATCTGATCCCCGAGGGAATCACCTATTCTTCAACTACCAACTCCTTCTATCTGAGCAGTATTTTTAAAACAAAAATTATTCAGATTGATGCTGAAACGGGAGAATTCAAAGATTTTATACCATCCGATTTGCTGAATCTGAGTTTTCTGGGATTATTTGTGGATGAAACCCGCAACCATCTTTGGGCATGTGGAATTATGAGTCAAAATGACAATACAGAATCAATGGTTTCTAAATTTAATTTGATTACAGGCGAATTGCTAAAAACATATTCATATTCCGATACAGTCTCAAATACCTATAACGATCTGGTTCAGGATGGTGAAGGTAATGTGTACTTCACCGATTCTGACGGACAGTGTGTCTGTAAAATTGATATCCGGACCGATTCAGTCACTGTTTTTTTCGATGGGATTGAAATATTGCACCCGAACGGAATTACAATTTCACCTGATAATAAATACCTCTATGTAGCATCGAATGATAAGGGCATCAGGGTACTCGACATCGGAAAGCGGAAGAAACAAGGAGTGATGTTAAAATAGCCCGGTATTATCTTGACAACACCGGGACAAAAATTACCGGGATGAAAATAATCGATCAGGACAATTCCAACTTTGATATACCAACCACATTTACAATAGTTAAAAACAATATTTATTGTTTAGCAAATAGCCAGTTATGGAATATCAGTTCCGGCGATATGAAAATAATCAAGCCCGAAAACCTGAAAGAAGTACTGATTTTAAGATACAGAATAAACTAAATTTTGGGTTCTATTTCTTTACTCCCATCTCATCAAGCAGGAAGCCAGCATTACCAAACTTCTCCGTGACAAAGAGTACATACCTCATATCCACTGAAATGCATCGCTGGAGGGCATAATCATATTTCCAGTCGCTTATCATTGCCTCATAATTTCCATCAAAAGCAACTCCAATGATCTCGCCTCCTGCATTCATAACCGGGCTGCCACTGTTTCCTCCTGTTATATCACACTGGTTCAGAAAAGCAACCGGAACATCATTTAATACAGGATCTTTCCATCTGCCGAAATCCTTCTTTTCTTCAAGAGCGACAAGCTCTGCAGGTGCATCAAATGGCTCCACTCCCGTGTTTTTGTCCACTACTCCCTGAAGTGTGGTAAACGGATAGTACCAGACAGCATCTGCCGGTTTGTACCCCTTTACAGGCCCCCATGTAAACCTTATTGTACCACTTGCATCAGGATACATCTTTGTTCCTTTCCATTCATACAGGGCATCCATGTAGTCCGTCCTGAGGGCAGTTACATTTGCTGAAAAAACTTCAGTAACCTTATTGATCTCTTCCGACATAGGGTATATGCCCGCAGCAAGCTGAATGAATGGATCTCCTGCCTTTTCAATATCAGCAGACGATTTCCCAACAAGGTTTTTTGCAAATTCGAGATCTTTCATCTTAGTCGAGGAGTATGCTTCATCAACCCATTGATCCGGGGTCTTACCTGAACCGTAAAGAATGCCCTCTAATCCTGTAATACGCTGACCTCCTGGTAATTCTGCCACCATTTTCAGGGTACGAACCAGCAATGCCTTATCAAGTGGTTCAAAATAGTTATTATATGCATAAACCAGTCCTTCTGCGAATTCTTTAAGGGTTTCATCAGTAAGTCCGGGCTGCCTCTCATCTACCGGCTTCTCCATCTCTTTGCTGATATAGTATATCTGACTGGCAACATTTAGCAATGTACCTGAAAGACCCTGAAGAACACCAAACACGTTATCTCTCTCCTTTGTCTTTTCTATTAAATCGTATTGAGCTTTTTCTTTCGACAGATTATCAGCATATTTTGCTTTCCGTTCAGGAGTGCTGTTTGCCCATGCCAGGTATTCTTTTTCAAAATCAATCTTATATTGCAAAAAATGAGTTTTCTTCATACCATCGACTTTCCCCTGGTAGTTTTTCATCACATTTGCAAGCCCTTTGATAAGGGAAGCCACTTTCAGCTCTCCGGCAGGATCATTTCTGGTAAGTTCCTGGGCCAGTGAAATGATTTCACCATAGTTTTTTATGGTGAAGGGATAGGCGAACTCCTGGTTCCATCTGACCGAGTTTGATGAACGATACCGGGTTGTGAAGCCCGGATATCCCATAATGAAATTGAAGTCGCCTTCTTTTAGGTTACCCTGTGCAACTTTTAGCCATACAGGCGGCTTGTAGGGAATATTTTCAGCATTAAACTCCCTTCCCTGTCCGTCAGGACTGACATAGACTCTCAGGAAAGAGAAGTCTCCTGTATGCCTGGGCCACATCCAGTTATCCGTCTCGCCCCCATATACGCCAATGGATGACGGCGGACAATAAACAATCCTGATATCCTTGAAGACTTTATATGTGTACTTAATGTATTGTTCCCCGTCATACAAAGGAACGACTACCGACTCGTGATCACTTTCTTTTTCATTTTCCGGCCTGGTCATTTCTGAAATGCACAGATTCATTTTCCTGTCTTTTTCAACAGGATCAGAAATCCCTTTGGTTGCTTCCAGAACTTCACCGGTGACATCCTTCATCGTGATCATAAGCCGGGCCTGGTAACCCGGGGCCTGGATTTCGGCTGAATGTTCTCTGGCCAGGAATCCATTGGTCAGATAATCGTTGGTAACACTGGAAGCCCTCTGGAGTGCGCCAAAGGCTACATGATGGTTGGTTACTATCAGTCCTTCAGATGATACAAATGAAGCTGAACCTCCTCCAAGCTGAAGGATGGCGTCAGCCAGACAGGGCTTATCAGGACTATATATCTTTTCCACGGGAATCATAAGTCCCTTTTTGGCGAGGTCAAGCTGCCCAAGTTGAGTCAGCATCCACATACCCTCCTGAGCGAACGAAGAGGATACAGATAAGATGCAAAAAATCAGGATGATAAGTTGTTTTTTCATCATACTTAGTTTTTGTAAATTAAATTCAGTGAGAATACAATTATTTTAGTTTTCCATTCTATATGAACAAAGTTACACTGTCCCGATCACCGGTTAGCGTAATGACCAATTAAACAAAATTGTTTAAACAGCCATATTCCTTCTGATCGGAGGATGAGGATCATAGTTTTCCACAACAAAATCATCAATGGTAAGCTGATCAAAGGGTTTCTTTGCAATATGCAGCCTCGGCATAGGTTTGGGCTCTCTCGACATCTGTTCGAGAATTGCGGTTACATGATCATATTTTTCTTCGTTGCCGTCAGCAGGAGCATTTTTATTAATCCATTCAACAACCTCCAGGTATTCTTCTCTTGCAGAAACATCCCTTATTCTTTTTTGCAGCTCCCTGAAATTATCCCTGTGCCATTGAGTTCTCTTCCCTATGCCGGCATAGAAATGTGAATCCCCGAAAGTATGGATAAATGTTTTCGGGACCATCCCTGCTTCCTGGGCAATTACCTGGGTAAGGGCAGCATAACTGGCTATATTAAAAGGAACACCCAGGAACTGGTCACAGCTTCTCTGGTAAAGCTGCAATTCCAGCTCGCCTTCTTCATTGGCAGTTGCCTGGTATAGAACATGACATGGTGGCAAAGACATTTTTGGAGTGTCTCCGGGATTCCATGAGTCGACAATATGTTTTTTCCCTGTTGGATTCTTTTTCAGACCCTTTATCAGCTTTCCCAGCTGATCTATTTCAACAAACTTCCCTGTTTCATGATCAAAATATTCCCATCTTCTCCATTGCTTCCCGTAAATTGGTCCGGCATCGCCCCATCTTTCCGCAAACTCAGGATCTTCTTTTATTCTCTGGCCATACTCTTCCATTGCCTTGTCCCAGTCGGGAGAGTACTTTTCAATGTTTTCCGGGAAGATGCCTTCCTTCTGCATCCCGGGAAGATTGCCCTGGAAAGCATCAGGCCTCCATATGGGGGCGTTATTGTCTTCAAGATATTTAATATTTGTATCGCCTCTCAGGAACCATATTGTTTCATGGAACATAGATTTGGTAGCCATTTTTTTTGTAGTCAATAACGGATACCCTTCCCTGAGATCGTATTCATCCTGATACCCGAATAATGAGATGATCCCGGAACCTTTGCTTCCTCCTTTAAAATTTGAACGACTGGAAGTTAAGATTGCTTTTGAATGATCTAAATATTGCTGCGCCATTTTATGCTTCTGTTTCTGGATTATTTAGTTACTAAAAGTAGACTTTATTTCTGTTGACCCTCAACCATCAGAGGCTTAAGTACAGGTAAAATTATCAACAGCAACTGTTAATCCCTCTCTTGTCGGTCATGCGGTCGTTCTGCTTTCAATGATCCTGAGCCTGCCGAGGGACCGATTACCGATTACTGATTACCGATTACTGATTACCGATTACTGATTACCGATTACTGATTACCGATTACTGATTACCCTATACCGTCATACCGTCATACCCTTTTCTCGCCCTCTTGCCCCCTCGCCCTCACCCCTTCCTTCTTTACTCCCCTTTGCCCTGTGCCCCTTTCATTTGTTCCACACTCTTATTCACGATTTATTCTTATTTTGTGTGAACACAAGATATAATATTGCCTTATTTCACGTTTTTATACCAAATTACGTGAATATTATTTATTTTTTGCGTATCTTTGTCATAGTGCATTTTTAAATCCGACGCTACCATGATACAACGAATAGCAGCATACAGGGAAAGATATTACCGTATCCTCCCGGGCAGGGAGTCATTGGTCAGGCTTATTGATGAAGCTGAAGTTCCTGAACATGTTTACAACTCCAATGCCATAGAAAACAGCACCCTCACCCTTGAGGAAACTGAAAAGATTCTAAACCAGGTGGCTTTGGAAAGGTACATTACAGAGAGTGAAATATTCGAGGCCAGGAATCTGGCAAGAGTTGTCGGATACATCTCCGGGAAGGCATCAGAGAAGGATATGGACATCGAAATGATGCTGTTGCTTCATAAAATGATGATGTCGAATATAAACACTGAAATTGCAGGACGCTTCAGACTGCCGGGAGAGTATGTGAGAGTCGGGACACATATTGCACCACAACCTGAGAGGGTTGAGGAGCTGATTACCAGGATGCTTTACAATTATAAGGCAGTATATGATACGACAACCATCATTAAGAGGCTGGCCAGGTTACATCTCACATTTGAGCATATACATCCTTTTATTGATGGTAATGGCAGAATTGGAAGGGTGATCATAAACTATCAGCTTGTGCGCGAGGGTTATGTACCCATCAACATAAAGTTTGTCGACAGGCAAAAGTACTACGAAGCCTTCAGGGAATTTGACCATGAGGAAAAGACAGCATTAATGGAGGAAATACTTTTAAAAGCACTCACGCACAGCTATCACAAACGTCTGGCATATCTTGAAGGCAAAGAAATAATAACCCTTGGAGAATACTCAAAAAGGATGAATCTATCCCACTCCAACCTTCTCAACAAGGCAAACCGCCAGACAATAGAAGCCTTCATCGAAAAGGGAATCTGGAAGATCGGCATCTGACAGCCAACTGGTGTAACTTTCTCCCCCCTTACTTCTACATACCGTCATACTGTCATACCGTCATACCCTTTTCACCCCCTCCTTCTTCCCGCCACTGCGCCTCTGAGCCTCTGAGCCCTTACTTCTTCGCATTCATATCCCACAGCACATTAACAATCATCCATTTCCCTCCTGCTTTCGACAGGTGGATATAGTCGAAGAATCCGAATTTGGTGTTCCAGGTCTTGATGCTGGCGTTTGAACCATCGATATCGAGTATCCTGATTTCAGGTGCGAGCTCTTTGCCCGGGGTAAGGTCGGGCATACGGACGCCTTTTGCATTACCCATTGCAGAAGCGCAGAGCAGTGAGCGGCTCATATCCTGGACGAACACCATCTCTCCGGCAGCGGCTACACGGCGTTTTGACAGTTCCGGGGAGACAGAGTTCTGGATACGTTCCACATTTCCCGTTGCCCACCCTTCGATATAATCGAGAGTTGCTTTCTTAATTGCCAGAGTATCCTCCATTGATTGTCCGAAAGAAGGAAGAGCAATAAGAATAAGGAGCAGAAAAGTCAGTTTTTTCATTTTCAAATAATTTAAGATAGAATCCAAAGTTAAGCTAATGAAAGTAATAAAGATATGCCAGTTGTAAATCCGGAACAGCAGAATGTTAATTATCGCGTCCCCTGTTTCCACAGTACGCTGACCAGGCTGCGTTTGCCAGGGCAGGTCTTGCAGGTTTACAGTCTTGCAATCTTGACAGGCTTGTACCTTGTACCCTGTACTTTTTTTTTGGTCTTGGATCTTTGATCTTTGGTCTTTGATCTTTCGTTTTCATCTCGCCCTCTCCCGCTCTACTTTTATGTTCCAGACCAATAACACCAGGTATTTATTATCAAACACCCAGAACTTCAAACGAATATGCGCTTCCTCCTTTACCGTCGCAGTTGCCGTCGAGATAATCGCCCTCAAGGTCTCTTGCAGTACCATTTATTGTTATAGAGTACAACTGCCCTTTCTTCAACACATTACCCTTGTAATACACCGTCGAATTATTGTTTGACCAGATAAATTCGCCAGAAAAGAAATTGTCAATAGTTGGATTAATGCACATAGCGCTTTCCACACTCGCGCAGTTCATGGATTCGCTGAAAGTAATCTCGAAAGAAATGCATGGTTTCGCACTATGCTGATTATCAGGATATTTTGAGCAATATTGTAAAGAAAATGGTAAAACTGCAGATAAGTAAGCCATTTTTTTCACAAAATCCAGTCTGGTGGTTTTCCTGTTTACCCTCTGAATTTGAATTAGTTTTTTATTTTCCATATCATGTTTGCTTTCAATATTGTTGTGGCTACAGGATACAATAAATTTGTCGATTCAACTAGTTAAAAGGAACAAAGAATAATTTTAACAGCATATAAAGTAACTCTTTTGGAAAGCTCCATACTTACAGCTGAGTTTTTATTTCAGCCTTGAAGATGTAGATTTTTGCGCACTGAAATAATCCGAGGGGGCGAGCTTTCGATACCAGTAGGAATGCCGAAGACGCTTGAGAAAATGGTGGATAAGAGGTTCCAATTGCCAGATGCATCTTGATACCAGCCGGACTTGACCTCGATCGTGATGTCGCCGTTGCCGTCATTGCGGTTTATAGTTACTAGCCACACGGTATCTGCCGGAGCGTTCTGGGAAACCTTGGCGCCAGTGGTGCCTCCGGTAATCTCCACCTTGGCTGCATTTCCGATCTCGGAGTCTAGAATTGCACGGTTGCTGTCGCCGAAGTCGATCGTGACATCGACTGTGGCCTGGTTGTTACTCGTGGGGCCCGTGAGGGACGGCGCCGGGCCAACGGCGTCATAAACGAAAGTTGAGGAAGTTCCAATGTTATTGTTCGTCGCCGAGTCCTGATACCAACCGGGCTTCACCACTATGTTAACGTTACTCGTCCCCGAGGTGCGGTTAATGGTAACTAGCCAGATGGTATCTGCCGGAGCGTTCTGGGAAACCTTGGCGCCAGCGGTGCCTCCGGTGATCTCCACCTTGGCTGCATTGCCGATCTCGGAGTCGAGGATCGCGCGGTTGCTGTCGCCGAAGTCGATCGTGACATCGACTGTGTCCTGGTTGTTACTCGTGGGGCCCGTGAGGGACGGCGCCGGACCAACGGCGTCATAAACGAAAGTTGAGGAAGTTCCAATGTTATTGTTCGTCGCCGCATCCTGATACCAACCGGGCTTCACCACTATGTTAACGTTACTCGTGCCCGAGGTGCGGTTAATGGTAACTAGCCAGATGGTATCTGCCGGGGCGTTCTGGGAAACCTTGGTGCCAGCGGTGCCTCCGGTGATCTCCACCTTGGCTGCATTGCCGATCTCGGAGTCGAGGATCGCGCGGTTGCTGTCGCCGAAATCGATCGTGACATCGACCGAAGTCTGGTTGTTACTCGCAGGGCCAGTGAGGGACGGCGACGGGCCGACAGCATCGTAAACGAAGGTGGAAGAGATTCCGGTATTGTAGTTCATCGCAGCGTCCTGGTACCAGCCCGGTTTCACGTTAACGGTGACGCTGTTTGTGCCGTTGGTGCGGTTGATGGTGACTAGCCAGATGGTATCTGCCGGAGCGTTCTGGGAAACCTTGGCGCCAGCGGTGCCGCCGATAATCTCCACCTTGGCTGCATTGCCAATCTCAGAGTCGAGGATTGCGCGGTTACTGTCTCCGAAGTCGATCGTGACATTGACCGATGCTTGATTGTTTGGATTCTGGCCCGATAGAGTTGGTTGAGGTCCCATTTTCTGATCCTTTCATTTTTTTAAAATCTTCAGAGAAAAGATATAAACTATCTCCGAAAAATGCAAGTAAATATTTTACCAATAATTACTTCTTATGCAATAATAATATTAGCATTCTCTTTTTTCATTGAAATCAGCAAGACACTATAAATATGCAGAATTTTCCTTTATGGTCACAATTTGTTAACTTAAATTTTACATGTAGTTTATGCCTTGTTCTGCCATTTCAAGAGGAGTCTTAAGTCTCAGATCTCATGTCGTCTATCACATTTTGGACAGGCACTCTTGCAGTGTCTGGCGACCGACAACCGGCTATATTGTCTGTGTTTTGTGACGTTATTTATATTTACCCCTTTTACAGGTCGCCAATATGGTTCCAAAATCAGTAATCACCTTATTGTCAATTGAGAAGATGGTTTTTCCTATAGCAGCATAATCCTGACAGAGTAAAACCTGATCATGCTGCCCCTGAAATGTAATTTTATATATCCATTGATTTAAAACCTCACTCTTATCAAAACCGGGATTATCAATGGCCTTAAAATCAATTTGTTTCAAATATGAGAAAACAAAATCCATGGTGCCTCTTTCACTGAACCTGATTGTTTCAGTTTTGTTATGTGCGGTTCTGTTCTCAATCTGAATTTGTGTTATTTTATCAATATCCCAGTCTTTTATCCTGTTCTGAGAATTCCCTTTGATGAGGATAATCGAGAAAATAACCATTAAGAATGCTTTTGTCTTCATTTTGTACCTCCCTGTCATTAGTTAATAATCGTTTAAGGATGATGCAAAAGGATATTAAATTCCATAAAAACCAGGTCTATTTCTGTTTTAGGAGATAAATATTGAGAGGAATTACATATTTCAGACCGCATATTGGACAGGCGGTCTGCAGGTCTTGCAGTCCCAGAATTTACCGATTACCAATTACCGATTACCGATTCCCGGTCACCCTGTGCCCTGCACCATTCCTCTCCTACTTTAGGCTGTTCTCTTCGATCCTTTTCCTGACAATCTTCTCTATCTCATAAACATCAGGTATGCCTATAAAATATATAATATCAGGCACATAGTACGATCCGCCCTTTGACCTTTGCATTCTGCCAGTGCTCATTTCGAGAGTAATACTTCCCCTTGTGTTTGAACCTCTTATTTCGATCTTACCGTTGAACTGGCTCCAGTCGAACGAATTCAGGACACCTTTTTTATACCGGATAAGCCGCGTCGGGGTGCCGACAAACCAGGCGCCTCTCTGAAAAATTGAATAAATACCCGAGATAAGAAGGCCCAGACCGATGGAAACAAAAACCCCGAGGAAAACTATCAGCGGAAGAGCAGGTTTCAGGTTGTCAGCGGAAATAACTTTGGTCTCGCCGTTAATAATAGTCTCGGTCGATCCTCCTGCAATTACAGTACCGAGCATAAGATAAATAAAGACTGAAGTGAATGCAAGCCACATGATACTGAAGATTATCTTTCCGACAGACCGTCGGGCGGGTCTCTGACGCTTACTTTTGAAAGCAAATTCCCTGGATTCGGTGCCGACATTGATCAGCAATTCCTCCGGCAGGTTCAGATTCATTTCCATATCAGGTAAGTTTTGATGATAAATGTAGCAATTTTCAGGTCAAAACAAAACCGGGGAGGTTTCATAGCAGGGCTTGTCATCAGAACTGGTCATTTAACATTATCTTGTTTCAGTTGTTCTGCATGTATTGAAAAAGATACTCAACCCGGAGAGCTAAAATACGGTGAATTGAACAATTAGTTTAAAACACCGTTTATTGTAGTAATTTTAAAGAAATTAAAAAATCATGAAAGCATTTTATTCAACAGCATATGGCGGACCAGAAGTTTCTCACTATGGAGATTTCCCCGATCCTTCAGCCGGTAATGGAGAGCTGCTGGTTGAAGTTAAGGCAGTATCTCTCAATCCGGTGGATTACAAGGTAAAAAAAGGTGTTGCAAGATTAATGAGCGGCTCGAAGTTCCCGCGCATCTTTGGATCCGATTTTGCCGGAGTAGTCAGGGAAGCCGGTAACGGAGTTACAAAATTCAAACCGGGTGACAGGGTTTATGGAGTGACACCGGTGATCTGGGGCAAACCTGGCGCACTGGCACAGCTGCTGGCAGTCGATCAGAAATTTGTCACTGCTATCCCCGGACAGATATCCTTTGATGAAGCTGCATCGCTGCCCATTGCCGCGCTTACCGCACTTAACGGCTTAAGAAAATGCAGGGTTTCAGAAGGTAAAGCAGTGCTGATAAACGGCGGCACCGGCGGGGTTGGCCATTTTGCAATCCAGATTGCCAAAGCAAAAGGAGCTGTTGTTACCGCTACATGCAGTCAGGGCAATGCAGAGCTTGCACGAAAGCTTGGAGCAGATGATACTATGGGATACAGCAGAGAGGAGTTAGCAAAGACTGGTAAGAAATTCGATGCAATTTTTGATGCATACGGGATGATGGATCTTGAGGATGTATGCAGGCTTCTGAAACGGGGAGGTGTATATGCCACTACACAGATAAAGCCTTTTCTTTTCTTATCCTCGCTTCCTGTTCAGCTCGTTTACGGAAAGAAGCTCACCTCATCAAATGTGCGTTCGAAACCTGAAGACATGGAAGAGATGGAGAAACTATTTCTCGATAAAAAGCTTTACCCGGTAATTGAAAATTACTTTTCCCTCAACCATTCAGCTGAGGCATTTGAGCTTGCAGAACATGGAAAGCCGAGGGGTAAGATCATCATAAGGATCTGATATTAAAAAAAGTCGTGCAGTCTTGCAGTAGTGCAGTCTTGCAGTCGGGCTAAGTCAATGCCTGAACAGCACTGACTATTTTATTATAAACCCGAAAATGATAACTTTACTTCAATAAGGAGATCCTGTTAAGTTTTAACACAACTGAATATGAAACGACTGATTCTGTTATTGTGCCTGGCTTCTTTATCCTTTAGTCTTGTAAGTGGACAACTGTCAGGAAGTGATCCATGGTACAAAACCCCTGAGGAGCTTATCCGGGATATTTATGTTGCTGTCTCTGCTAAAAACAGCGAATCGGTCAACTGGCAAAAAGTAAGATCGATGTTCATCGATGAGGCAATAGTTGTTCTGAGAACATCCCGCGATAAATCAACCCGGTTCACAGCCGACGGATTCATAGTCGACCTGTGGCTGCTGGCTAAAAAGGATGGCCTCTGGAAGATCACATCAATAGTGAACGAAGTAATTCCTTACGGAGAGGAACTCCCGGATGAACCGGAGTGGAAATTTTAATTTAAGTCTTAAAGTCTTACGGCTACCGGATATCGGTGAAAACAAGATACAAGACCATGGATAAAAGACCAGTGAAAAAAATTTCTTAACTTAAAGCCTGAATCGCTAATAAATGAAATCATGAAAAAACTATTAATCTTTTCGCTGGCAACTTTGGTGCTGATCACTGCAGCCATGAACGCCTATGGCCAGCAACGCGATATTAAAGCAATCCTGAAAAGAGATATCGTAAAGACAGAGAACGGAATGTACTCAATCCAGGAGTATGGAACCGCAACTGCCTTCGACAAGGAATTCAATACCAGGGAATTCCAGGTAAGCGTAAACGCAAAAGCCCCTGTAAGCATCCTCAGCAAAGATAACTTCATACGCTTCTACGGAGCGCTCTCCACTTCCATCTTTACAACTTACTTCAGCCAGGAAGGACTTAAAGCACCCGACGACTTCAATATCCTTCTGAAAGACAAGCCGGGAGAGCCGGTTGACCTTACTGTTGAGATCGTAATGTCAGAGAGCGGCATAGATTATACTATATCATTCCATGGAGGCAGGTCACAGATGCATCTGCACTGGCTTACACAGCTCTACCAGGAGGTGGAAAGGTAAACTGACAAGGCTGTTTCGCAACTGCGTCCTTCGGTCGCCGAAGGCTTGCCGAAGGGACTGATTACCAATTACCCTGTGCTCTGAGCCCTGCGCCCTGAGCCCTGAGCCATTAGGCCGCTGTACCTCTGTACCGTTGCACCGTTACACCATTTTCACTGCACATTAAATCCCTAACTTTACTGCCGACATGATAAACTTAGTTCCCATAACCGTTGAGTGCCACTCCGGCTACAAAGCCGATGAATATCCGAAATGCTTTTACCGCGATGGATTGAGGTTTGAGATAACAGAAATCCTCGATCGCTGGTACCAGGGTGATGCCAATCCCGAGTTTCCGGTTTCAAATTACTTCAAGGTTGCAACTTCAGCCGGAGAGCAGTATATACTTAAGCATGAGATTGAAAGTGACAGGTGGTATTTGGTTATTTGATTAAAATAACAACGCCCTGGTGCGGGGCGCTGAAATAATGGGCGTTACCCGACGCAGCATCCGGGCAGGGAACTGATACTTTAGCCAGCTAGCTGTCACGCCGTGCCCCGCGCGAGCGTAGGGAGCAGCGGGGGTGCAAGTTTTGGCAGGATTTGTCATGGGAGCAGGGTTTTGCAAAAACCATGACAGCCTGTCCCGCGAACGCGGGAAGCCCATTAATTATACAGTCCGTGTTAGCACATGTATGCTACTTTGGAATTGTCAGGTTATCAGGATTTTGCCTACAGTCCCAAATTGTAATAATCCTAATTGTCTCCTCAGTTACTTGATAGAAAATAGCATAATTTCCCTCAAGCAAAGTCCGTATGTTTTCAACATCAGATAGAATTCCTAAAAGTGGGTGTTTGCTAAGAAGTCTGATTGCTTTACGCAGCTTTGAGTTAAGCTTTTTACAATAGGTCTTTGATCCATTGCTGATATAGAAAAAATCCAGGATATTCGAAAGGTCAGACTTTGCTCTAGACGACCATACTATTTTTCGTTTAGCCATCTATCAATCTCCGCTTCAACTTGGTCATTTGAAATGGTCTCTCCTCTTAGAAATTGTTCCTGTCCTTCCTTAATCTGTTGTCTTTGTTCAGGAGTGGTCTTATAGATGAGTTTTTCAGACTTTGTATCAATGATGGTATTCATAGCAGTAAGGAATGATTTATCATTGATCGCTGCTATCTTATGTATCAGGATATCTTTAAGTTC
Organism: Bacteroidales bacterium; assembly: GCA_025454755.1. Taxonomy (GTDB): domain Bacteria; phylum Bacteroidota; class Bacteroidia; order Bacteroidales; family VadinHA17; genus LD21. The sequence continues at coordinate 29,451 of JALONV010000021.1, forward strand.
AATAGTTGTCATGATGCATAATATTTATACAAAGATACTACAAATTTCTTTTAAAAATCCTAGATTTTACCTCTGAGCCGTTAGCACATGTATTTTTCATCGCGCGATGGGAGAGTCCCAGTAGAAAGCAGTATTGTTAATTAGTTAACTGAATTATCTGGGGACGGCGGGAGGGCCTGTTGTCCGTCGCGCGCGGGCTGGTCCCGGTAAAGGTACTGAATGTATATTGTCAAGATAGAATTTATTTCTGACGGTGCGAGGGCTAAGTTCCACATTGCCAAATATATGTGCTAGTTTTTACAAGTTAGATACTAGCTCCTAAATGCCTACATACGTTGAAATAAGTTATCTACAGGCATTAAGCAGAACAATATCATCACATCAGACACTCCGTTGAAGCATATCGCTGTACGACCTGTCAGCAAGCTGGTCGTCCGTCACACCGAAAAAGCGAAGATAATGATCACACTGCGCCTTGAGCTGCTCAGTAGTGAATTCATCCCTTTCATCAATGGCTTCCACTTCGATGAAGCTGCCCAGACCTTCAACTGTGTCAAAATGAAACTTTACGTTTCCTTTGAAATAGATCCTTCTGATCTTGCTGACAATGACCTTTATCCCGAACTGCCTCCCCAGGATATCTTTCAGTGCAATATCGGGGGTATGCCTGTAAAGGATTACATCCGACTTCTTTGATCCGGAAATATCTTCCCTGTCGTAGTTAATAAGAGCATTCTCGATGTTCCCCTCACGGAGCTTAAGACGTCCGCTCTTCACATTGAAATATGTGTCGGTCTGATGATCTGTACCCCTGAATTCCGGATCAACCGTCAGTAGCTTCTTTTCATACTCCTGAAGATCATCCACACGTGCTTTGAATTCGTAGTTCTTTAATTTCATAGAAGCATCAATCAATCCTGTGCCAATAATTAAAGCGTCAGCGTCACACCCTCTCCCCTTCTCCCCCTCACCCCCTACTTCTTCATACCGTCGCACCGTCGCACCGTCTCACCCATTCTTTGGTCTTCGCTCTTTTATCTTATTTCTTAAAGTTAACGATTTCGTCAAACGCCTTCCTCGGGGTGGCTGAAGAGACTGCATCAACAGGCTTCTCGACATTTCCTACGCGTAATACCACCACCGCCTTGAAGCCTGCAGGTACCTGGTAAACATCCCTCTTCGAGTTGATATTGCCGGCAGGACTGCCGTAAATACGTGCACCCAGACCTAAAGCATGAGCTGCTACGAACATACTTTCAGCAGCCAGTCCGCAGTCAAAATCAGGTGTTGTCCCGGTCTGCGATTCAGCTCCGGAAATAATAATAAGCACATTCCCGGCAACAACATTGCTGATTATCTCCTTCATTGCAGCTTCATCCTTAATTACGGTAAACCTCCATGGCTGCTGGTTCCTGGCACTCGGAGCCTTAATACCGCAATTCAGTATCATTTCGAGCTGCTGATCGGTTACCGGCTGGGTAGTGTAATTTCTCTCCGAATATGCCGAAAGGAGCAGATCGGTAACTGCGTTTCCAGTTGCCTGACCTTTAAGCAGCTGGCTTGTAAGCAGTACCACAGTTATTGTCAGAATTGATTTAATTTTCATTTCAGTGTCATTTATGTATTGTTCAATTCAAAGTTAAAAATATTATCTAAGTCTTGCTTTGTCAGCCGTAGCTTTCTTTGAAAACCGAAGCCTTGGCGAAGGTTTTAGCAAAGGCTGGCGGTCTTGCTTTGTCAGCCTTCGGATGGAGGGGCATAGTTCCTGAGATGCTCGTCAATACGGCGCTCCAGACTGTTCCGGAATTTAAAAAGAGAAGCGACACCTGACAAAGCGCCGCTTCCCGTTTTTAAAAATAAACCACGTTTAACCATTAACCAGTTACCAAAATCTACTTCTCCAAAGGTTTCGGAGTATTCTCTTCAACCCACTTTTTCTGTTCGTCGGTAAGGATACTCATAACTTTTGCCTTATGAGCCTCCCTCAGCTCCTTCATCTTCGACTGCATATCAATTCTGAGCTTTTCCATTTCAGCCATCTGTTTTCCCTTCAGGTCGGCGATATCCTTTCTTTGCTTGTCTGTCAGGTCAGGAATATTCTCCATTAACCTTATACCGGGAGTTCTGTACACCCCCCTAGCCGGGTGCTCTCTGCAAGGGCCTTTCCCCGGACGACCCATTTCCCGGGGCATATGTCTGTGTTCCATCCTCATCCTGTCCATCCCTGTTGAATCCGGTCCCATCCCTCTCATGCCGCGCTGTGCGCTGAGAGATAAACTGCCTGCTAAAAAAAGCATCAGCAGCATACTGGTAATCTTTACTGTGTTTTTCATTTTCAATTTATTTTAGTTAATAATTTTCCCATTTTGATACATCCTGCCTTTGTCGTCTTGGTGTATCATTTTACATATAGACAAACCAAACAGGATTTTAATTCTGCTTTACTCCGGAATTAACATAGTATTAACTGAGAAGGTATAAAAAAGGCGACAGGCGTCAGGCGTCAGGCGGCGAACTCTCACTCATCCTTCAGACTGTCAGCAACACCGACCTGCTGATAGAGATCTTTGGCGTTTCAATAATTGTGAGTCCTGCCGTCTGAATATGTAAGATCGTATTTTTAAACGCCCTGCCTGTCACATGGAATATCGGTTCGATGACCAGGATCCTGCCGCCGGGGAGCAGCATCGATTTCAGCTCTTCAAAAAGTCTACGCTGATCGGGCACTTCATGAACCATCCAGAAAGCAAGGACAAAATCTAACTTCAGCACAATACCGGTTTTATCACTCTGGCATAAATGCGTCTCTACTCTTTTTTCTAACTCTGTGTTTTTGATTCTATTGGTTACCCTGTCGAGCATACCCTGCTGAATATCAGCTGCAATTACTCTTCCCTTCTCCCCTGCCAGCCTGGCAATCTCCACGGTAAAATATCCCGGACCGCAGCCAAGGTCGAGAACGGTCATCCCCGGCCTTATATATGGTTCAAGTATTTTCCCCGGATCATGCGCAAGCCTCCTGAAGAAATTGTCGAGAGTGCCGGCAAAAATCACAGGGCAGACATAAGGTTGTTTATCTTTGGACACAGGTTAGCGGTTAATTGAAGATCAAAGATAAAAGATAAAAGACTAAAGAAAGAGGGAGAAGGAGTGGCGGTGTAAATTCCTTCTTTTGTTTTATTAAAAGGCAAATGAAACGGACAAGAAAACAAATTATTATCTTTGATATCTCTTTGTATTATACATACATATTAAATGCCTGTTAAAAAGTACACCCAATCCGGAACCTTTTCAATAATAGTACTCATACCTGTTTTGCTGTTATGTATACTATTGCTGTTCATAACCGGCATTGATGAACCGATTACGGTGATAATCTTCAGCTTCATTATCCTTACATTCATAATTTGCCTTCTGATCTTCTTTAAGCTAACAATAATCATTGACGACACCCACCTGATATTCTCGATGGGCATTGGACTCATCAGAAAGAGCTTTCCGCTGTCGGATATTGCAGGATGCAAGCCTGTAAGGAACTCTCCATTGTCAGGGGTCGGCATTCACATGACCTCTTCGGGATGGCTCTATAATGTCTCCGGAAAATATGCAATCGAACTGACATTTAAAAGCTCCGGCAAAAAGATCAGGATCGGGACGGATAAGCCAGATGAGATAGCCGGAGTAATAAATAAGCAGATAAACGGCAGCATGGCCGGATCATACTACGACAAGGGAGGACATGGAGGATTATATCTCATCGTGGCAATGGTGGCTGCTACGATCTTAATGCCTGTAATTCTTATCTTCTATGGCGGAAAGGAAACTGAAGTCACCCAGACCGGCGAAACGCTGATCCTGAAGGGTATGTACGGCCTTGTAATATCTTTTTCTGATATTAAGTCAGCCGATACCATGCTGTCACTTCCTGCCATCCGGTCGAGGACTAACGGGTATGCATCAGGTAAAACACTGAAAGGGCATTTCAAGCTGCAGGATCAGTCCAGAGTACTTCTCTTTATTAAAAAGGGAGTCCCGCCATATATCTGTATAAGATCTTCAGGATTGCCGGTCTACCTGAATTTTGATGATCCTTCGAAAACACGGGAAGTGTTTTCTTCCATCAATAGGAGGAGATAACCGGTTACCGGCTACCAGGAAAATAAAGAATAACATTTCTTAAAAATGATCTGGCATATCCTCGATATCTTCTTTGTTGTTTTTCATACCGGCATCATCATTTTCAGTCTCACCGGGTGGATATGGAAGAAGACCAGGAGCTGGAATCTCATTGCACTTGGCCTCATTGGCGGCTCCTGGCTTTTTCTGGGGATGATTGTGGGAATGCCTGGTTATTGTCCTCTTACCGACTGGCACTTTGATGTTCTTGAGAAGCTCGGAAGAACCGATCTTCCATACTCCTATGTCAAGTATCTCGCCGACCGCCTTACGGGATTCGATTTTAATGCGAAGATGGTGGATCATGCAACACTGTGGTCATATATTGCAGCGTTGGTAATATCGGCAGGGCTTAATTTAAGGGATTTTTGGAATTCCCGATAGGGTAACCTAAGTTTGTATGGTCATACCTGAGATAACCAACCTTCTACCTGAAATGAAAACAGAATTCAAACGCCGTGATTTTATTGCAACATGCTTCAAAGCAGGTGCAACCTGCTGTGCACTGGCTTATTGTCCTGCCGCAGCCGGACAGGATCCTGCAAAAAAACAGGATGTAAAGCCCGACCCGAAGAACCTCGAATATTGCGGATATAAATGTCCTGCCGATTGTCCGCTTAAAAAAGCAACTCTTGAGAATAATGTTGAACTAAAGAAAAAAGCCTATGCTGATTTCCAGTTTAAGGAAAAGTTTAATGTGGATTTCGATCCTGATAAAGTATTTTGCTATGGCTGCAAATCAGCCGGGGATAAGCCGGTAAGCATCCCCGTGAAAGCCTGTACGGTGCGCCAGTGCGTTATGGAGAAAAAAATTGACGCATGCATACAGTGCGATAACCTTGCAAAATGCGATAAGGAACTCTGGACAAGATTCCCCAAGTTCAGGGACTCGGTGATCGAAATGCAGAAGAAATTTAAAGCCACATAAAATCATGCAATCCTGCAATCGTGCGATCGTGCCATCAAAACAGGGGAAGATTTAGATTACCATGATTGCAAGATTGCATGATAGCATGATTGCATGATATATTAAATGAGAACCAAAGTAACCAGGCGATCAACCCTTATGGAGTTTCTGACTGAGCAGTATCCGGATTCCCCGAGGACCAGGATAAAGAAACTGCTGCAGAGTGGCACAATACGGATAAATGACAAGCCGGTCACTCTTCATTCATATCCCCTGAAACCGGGAGATGTTTTTGAGGTGAACAAGCAGGCAGGTATTGCTGCAAAGGCCGGTTTGCCTTTTTCTGTTCTTTTCGAGGATCAGCATGTTATTGTTATTGATAAACCTGCCGGCATATCTACATCGAGCACCGATGGAAGCCGCAACATTCAGGAGATGTTATCCGAATTCCTCAGGAGCCAGAGCAAGGGAAAGTTCAGGGCATTTGTTGTCCATCGTCTCGATAAGGAGGTGTCGGGGGTGCTTCTTTTTGCCAAGACTCAGGAGGTTATGGAGATCATCAAGGATAACTGGCAGGAGACAGAGAAACACTATTATGCTCTTGTCGAGGGGATTCCGAAAGAACAAGAGGGAACAATAAGAAGCTGGCTCATCGAAGATAAATCACAGAAGGTCCATTCTGTGGGTGAAAGACCTGATGCAAAATATTCAGTCACAAACTACAAAACAATAAAGAAAGTCGATAATAACACCCTCCTGGATATCAGGACAGACACCGGCCGCAAGAACCAGATCAGGGTTCACCTGTCTGATATTGGATGTCCTATTGTCGGCGACAGAAAATATGGCGCTTCGGATGAATTCAAACGCAGGGTGAGGCTTCATGCATACTCGCTGTCATTCCCGCATCCGGCCGAAGAAAGGACGATTACTGTCAAATCGCCGATGCCGGAAGGATTTCTGTCCCTTAAGCAGAGGGATGAGAAGTATAAATAGACGGTATAACGGTGTGACGGTGCGGCGGTTCGACGGTTATAACTTCACAATCTCCGAGAGGAATTTATCTGTCTCGTTTTGTACGCCTTGCCAGTCCTTTGAACGTATATATGATGCTATCACATGCGCTCCTGTTTCAGGGAATGCCATCTTCTGCTTCAGCTCTGCCGGTGTGCCCAGCTCATCGAACATCTTCAGCATGGCAGGAACCGATACAGTCTTATCCTGTTCTTCTTCATTCTTATAATAATATGCAAGGAATACCGGACATTTGACCTTCCCGAAAACTTCAGGCGTCATAGTGTGCGTTAGAAGATCCTGGAGGGCAACAAGCGCCTCAAGCCTGTACTGCATAACCCAGTAATTTGCATGCGCCTCGCTTGCAGGTTCAAATTTCAGCATCGGTCCCTTTTTCACCTGTCTGATGATCTGCAGTCCCCAGTGATTATCGAGTATCGATGCTGTCTTGTCATAGAGAGCCACACATGGTGAATAGAGAACGATTGCCTTTATCTCAGGATGCCTGGATGCCAGGAACAGTGTCAGCGCCCCTCCTGCGGATGTTCCGATGACTATGACCTCATCGCCAAGCTTTTCAGCAATTGCAAGTGCCCTTTCAGCAGAAGCTTCATATTCATCTGCATTGAGGTTGATCATTGTGCTGTCGCCGGCATCGATGCCATGCTCTGCCAGCCTTGCAAGATAAAGATTGGCATTATATTTCTTTGCAAGGTCCCTGTGTACAGGTTCGCCTTCAGCCTGGCTTGCAGAAAATCCATGCAGATAGAGAATTGCAATCTTAGTCTTCTCCTTCGTGGCAGTATCAGCCCATACGATCCTTGCTTCATTATCCGGCTTTATGCCTTTTATTGCTTTTTCACTGTCGTTTATCTGTTTCTCCAGTTCCGCAAGCGATGACGGAAGATTGAAATCAGGTGTTTCAAATTTCGGTTTAGGCGGTTGTGGTCCTGCAAAGTAACCTGCTACAAGAACAAGTATAATTCCGGATAACCATTTGGCAGTTGTTTTCATATTATCATATCTTTGGCGGTTAAAAATAGGAAAAATGAGGGGCAATGCAAACGATCTGGGTGAGGAAAAAGTAGGGAAACTGCTTTTACAGTATTCTATCCCGGCTATCATTGCCACTGCCGCCGCTTCGCTGTATAATATAATCGACAGGATATTTATCGGTCAGGGGGTAGGTCCGCTGGCCATATCAGGACTGGCACTCACCTTCCCTCTGATGAATATAACGGCGGCTTTTGGCTCCATGGTGGGTGTAGGAGCAAGTGCCATGGTATCGATACGGCTGGGACAGCATGACAGGAAAGGTGCAACTCTTATCCTGGGCAATGCGGTGATGCTGAACCTGATCCTTGGGATCTCAATCGGCCTCCTGGCATTTATTTTTCTTGAGCCTATACTCTACGCTCTCGGTGCAAGCAAGGATACCCTTCCTTATGCCAGGGAATTCATGCAGGTAATCCTGATCGGCAATGTTTTTGCACATCTCTATCTCGGACTAAATAATATAATCAGGGCATCAGGTTATCCAGGCAAGGCAATGGTGATAACTCTTGTAACCGTAGCCGTTAATCTTATCCTAGCGCCAATATTCATTTTTGCTTTCAGGTGGGGTATCCGTGGAGCTGCGCTGGCGACAGTATGTGCCCAGTTCATCGGGACGATAAATGCTGTCTTTCATTTCACGAAGATTGACAGCTTTGTACGCTTTCTCCCGGGCTATATGAAGCTGAAGAAGAAAATCATCGGCGAAATCATTTCTATCGGGATGTCCAACTTCCTCATGCTGATATTCGCAAGCCTCGTGATCTCGATCTTCAACCTCAGTCTCAGGAAATACGGAGGCGATTTTGCCATCGGCGCTTTCGGAATAGTTGCCAGCATCGCCAATCTTGCAGCCATGGTGGTCATTGGATTCAACCAGGGGATGCAGCCAATCGTCGGGTATAACTATGGCGCGCAAAAGATCCCCCGTTTGATCAGGGCGTTTAAGCTGACTGTTTTTGCGGCAACATGTGTAATGACCTTTATATTCTTGCTGGCTGAAATCTTCCCCCGGTTCATTGTATCGGCATTCACAAATAATGATGAGCTTATCAACCTGGCAGTCATGGGTATGAGGCTTAACCTCATGCTATTCCCGATTGTTGGTTTCCAGATAGTTACGGCGAGCTTTTTCCAGTCGATAGGCAAAGCGAAATTTTCAATCTTCCTCTCCCTGACGCGACAGGTTCTCTTTCTCATCCCGGCACTCTTCATCTTACCACATTTCCTGCAGCTTAAGGGTGTCTGGCTGGCAGGGCCGGCAGCGGATTTTTCATCTTCCCTGCTTACGCTATTAGTGTTGTACTGGCAATTGAAAAAATTAAAAACTTAGTTTACCGGGGGGTCATTTTATTTCAATAAGCTGAACTTTCCAGCTACTTCATTTGCTGCTTCAGCGATTGTTTTGTCCTTTAATCTTCCCTTATATTTATTGGTAACTTTAAGAAGTTCTTCTATCAGATCCTGTTTCAGGGAATATTCACCGGCTTTGTCAAACGGAGATTCGTCGGGTATCCACTCCCCTTTCCAATTAAAATGTCCCATTATATTTCTAATTTGTACTTCAAATATATTCTTTTCTAACTTTATAAATTTAATCAACAGCCATGATAATCCTTTTAAACAAATCTATATTTAAGAAGTTAATCATATTCAAAATACTGCTAATACTGTCATTTGTGCCTATTACTCTTTATGGTCAGGAGGTGGAAGTGACTATAAAAAACATCAAGAACAGCAAGGGACAGATTGTGATCGGTGTCTTCAGGGATGAACCGACATATCTGAAAGAGGATGCTTTTCTGACAAAGAAATTTGTAAAACAGGGTATTGTAAACGGGGAAATGAAAGTACGGTTCACAATGGAACCCGGAGTATATGGACTCACTCTGCTCGACGATGAGAACAACAGCGGACTGATGGAATATAATTTCATTGGCATTCCAAAGGAGGGATTCGGGTTTTCAGATTACTATCATTCCGGATTCACCAAGCCAAAATTTATAACGTTTAAGTTCACACTCGAAAAAGGTCAGAAAAAAAATATTACAGTGAAAGTAAGATATATTTAAGCTAATTTTGGTAACACTGTCCGTCATTCGCAAGAATGAAAAGAATTATCATAATATTGTTTTTTGTGTCATTTCCCATTGGAATTTATGCCCAGGAAAATAATCCCAAGTTTCAGGAAAAGCCTAAGAACTGTGTTACAGTCAGTTTGCTGGGCGATGGATCGAATGTGTCGCTGAATTATGAACGATTGCTTCCTTTAAACAATTACCTGTTTATATCAGGCAGGCTTGGCGCAGGTTATGGAAGACAGCTTACCCTCAACTCCGACAGCGTAGCGATGCCAATTTATCTTGCAATTCCTGCTCATGTAACATTAAATGCCGGAAAGGGAAGACATTACGCAGAAATTGGTATGGGTAATACATTGACTATTGGTAATGTCCAACCGCATTATCTGTATTACCTGATCTTCGGATATAAGTTCTATCCTCTTATGCGCTACAACTTTTCGATAAGGATCTTCGGGAACCTGCTCCTGAACAATAATGATAATTTCAGAGACATATATTTTGTTCCCTTCGGATTAAGTTTAGGATACACATTTTAGAATTAAATCCCCGCTTCTGCACCAGTGTGCCTTTGTACCGTTGCACCACTTAATATCCAATAGATAATAACACTTATTACAGCTGCGAAAAAACACCATACTGATGTTACATTTTTCGCGTAGAAAATCACTGCAACCACACAGCCTGCGAACATCATGAGGCCCATGATGTACATCCTTTTTACCGTTGAAATAAATAATGGTGTAATTGTTGCTGTCACAAAAAGCAGGAATGCAGGAAGCATAAGTCGGACAATAAACGGATCGCCGTAATGAATATGACAGTTCATTATCACGGGAGTTACGCTGAAGAGCATTAAGCAGACGCCATAATAGAGAGATACCAGGATACCGTTAATGAAAAAAATCCGGATGACTTTCCGTCTTTTCTCGTTTTCTTCCATTAATAATATTGAAAGAGGGATCAACACAGGCCACAGTACATCTGCCACTACCAGATAAACATATGTATTGATCTGCTGCAGAACAAGATGGTCGTTATTCTGCAATGTAAGCCAGAGAAAACCCTCTGCTACCTGCTGCAAAACTTGCTCCTGCTGAGAAACACATAAGTGCCTCCTTTTCTGATTCAGAAATTCTTCCATGCTAAATTTAGCATTTTTTAACTCCATCTGTCACAGGTTTGGTGTAACTTTGATATGCTCTTTGTCATCATTAAAATTCTATAAATATGAAAAAGATCATTATCTTCCTGATTTTCAATGCTGTGATGATCGTTTCATTACAGTCTCAGAGTGTAACAAATTACACATGCAAACTGGATAATGGCATCACCGTCAGAATGGAGCAATGCTGGAACCATGTCTGGGTGAGTCAGGCATACGAGGCACTTAAAGCCGGCGAACCGTCGGTTGCTTTAAGTACAAGAACGCTAGGAGAACTCGCATCCAATTCGTCTTTCAAACTTTACAGCTCTGACAAAGAGGTAAAGGTTCAGGGTACAAAACCGGGCACCTATACTATGAAAGTGACATCCAAACTTACTGGCAAACCCGGAACGCTAAGCTTCGATATAATTAATGTCACTGTAAAACCTCAGTCAAAAACCACTGTATCGGTTGTTCTGTATGACTACCAGATCTCTATTGACGAGGCAGCCGGAAGCCAGAACGGACAGTCGGTTTTCAGCTCAAAGATCGAGAGGTATAAAGGGAACACAGAGCAGAATCCTACATGCGGAGTACCCACATTATATGCTCCAGGAAAACACGATACCCCCGTAACGCCTGCTGAATTGAAGGGAAAGAACGGGAAGATAAAACCCGGATCTTACGATGTCCTGTTAACCCTGGGAGCTCCGGGCCGTGTTCAGAAGATCTGGCTCGAAAATTTCGTAATGAAACCTGACGTCAGCTATGCCATCACTGCAAACCTGAATGCAGGTGTCGTTGAATATGCAGGTGTCAACCGCGATGTTAAAGCCATTCACATGTATCCGGCTGGAACAGCCGACAAGCAGAAAGGCGCCGCAGCACCCGACAAAACACTTGAGGTAATGAAATGTGAAGGTGTGGGAGCAACAGCACCGTGTCCACCTGGAACATACGATGTACTGCTTAATCTTGGCAGTAGATATGAATGGCGAAAGGGAATCGTTGTCAAAACCGGAAGCAGGGTGCAGGTAAAATAAAGGCGTCAGGCATCGGACATCAGGTTTCTCGCTCTCTCGCCCTCTCCCCCTCTTTTTTCTATACTGCTTCAATAGTTGAAGGTGGTTTTGTTGCAATATTATAGGTGACACTCACTACACCCGGGACCTCTTTCAATATAGATGCTGCAAGCTTTTCAAGCAGCTCGAACGGTAATTTTGTCGGTGTTGCGGTTCTCGCATCTATGCTGTCCCAGCAGCGGACCTCGATCTGCTGTCCGAAGTCGCGCTTCCCGTTCCTCATCCCGGTAACACGGTCTTCATGCAGGATTGCCATATACTGGAATGCTCCCTTATTGCAAAGCATTTTTTCCACAATAGTTGTAGCTTTTCTCACAGTCCTGAGTTTTTCTGAAGTCACCTCTCCAATGATACGCGCTGCAAGTGCAGGTCCGGGGAAAGGGATTCTGGCAAATAGCTCCTCAGGCAATCCCAGGGCTTTGCCGGTCATTCTGACTCCATCCTTGCGCAGTTGTATCAGCGGTTCAATTATCTGGTAACCAAATGCTTTTTGAGGATCAATACCCAACTGGGCAAACACATTGTGCTGACGCTTGATCCCTGCGACTGTCTCATCGACATCTGTAAGAATTGTACCCTGAAGGAGAAACTTTGCGCCGCTTTTCTTCACAATACGCCCGAAGACCTTCTTGTAAAAAGTCTGGGTAATGGCTTCACGTTTCTTTTCAGGATCGGTTATGCCTTTCAATGCTGCAAGAAATTCTTTCTGCGCATCGATAATTTCAATTTCAATTCCAAGCTTTAGAAAGAATCCTGCTACCTTTTCCGGTTCTCCTTCACGCATCAGTCCGTTTTGAATAAAGAGAGTCCTGAGGTTTTTGCCGAGTGCGCGGTGACCAAGCATTGTAACGGTGGATGAATCGACTCCGCCGGAAAGGGCATTGATGGCTATTCCTTTTCCCACAGCAGCTCTGATCTCTTTCACCTTTTCGTCGATGAATTTGTTGGTGTTTAGTTCCTTTGCAGTTATTTCTTTGATCATGGGTTGAAGGTATTAAGGGGTTAATATTTTAGGGCAAAATGGTACGGTATCATAGTACCCGGGTAATTATTACGAGAAATTTACGAAAATTATCTTACATTTGAAATCATAAATAACGGCCATGCATCTGAGCTGGTTACTTGAGTACAAGATAAAGATCAACCGTTCCGGTCTCTGCTGATCAGAAGGGAATATTTCGACAATCCCTATCAATATCATTATTCAGAATTACTCTCAAAAGAGAAATATTCTTATCTGATAATTATTATTATCTAAGAAAAATCCTCTTCTGATAATTAGAAAATAAAAACATAAAATATTATAATCCAATGGAAAAACTTATTATAACAGGATCAAACCTTTCAATTTACGATGTCGTAAATGTCGCCAGGAATGGACAGAAAGTTGAACTGCACCCCGATGCACGAAAAAGAATAAACGAATGCCGTGCAATGCTCGAGAAGAAAATAGTTGCACATGAAATAATGTATGGCGTGAACACCGGAATCGGTGAGTTTTCCGAAATGATACTTAATGACGACCAGATTAAGGATTTCCAGAAGTACCTCGTCTATAACCATGCTGCAGGTATCGGAGAACCCGCTCCCATTGAAATAGTCAGAGGTGCAATGCTTGGCAGGATAAATGTTCATGCACACGGTAATTCAGGAAACCGTCTCGAAATAACTGATACTCTTGTTGAGATGCTGAATAAGGGTGTTACTCCATTTATCTGCCAGAAAGGCTCAGTCGGGGCTTCAGGAGACCTTGCCCCTATGTCGCAGATTGCTTTGCTGCTGCTCGGTGAGGGCCAGGCTTATTACAAAGGAGAGCTTCTCGAAGGAAAAGATGCCCTGGAGAAAGCGGGCATACCGATACCCGGATTACAGGCACGCGACGGACTGGCTGCAATAAACGGCTCAAACGTACTTACCGCCATGAGCGCCATCTGGCTCGTGGATGCTAACAACTGGCTGAAACAGGCGGAGATAGCAGCATCAATGTCGCTCGAAGCCCTTAAGGCAAATATGAAACCATATACCCCCCTTCTTCATGAAGTAAGAGGCTTTAAAGGTGCTGTTAGAAGCGCTAATGCAATTAATAAATGCATTTCGGGCGGCGACCTGAAAGAAGGAAGGGTAAAATCAAAAGTTCAGGATGCTTATTCAATGAGATCGACACCACAGGTTATAGGTTCGGCACACGATATGCTTGCCTATGCCAGGAGCCAGGTGGAAATTGAACTTAATGGCGTGGGTGACAATCCAATCTTCTTCCCTGATAAGAATCTAACTCTCTCAGGAGCAAACTTCCAGGGATCGCCCGTTTGCGTTCCAATGGATATGGCGGGAGCCTGCATCACAATGGTGAGCGTAATGTCGGAAAGAAGAATGAACAGGCTGAATAACCCTGCCCTGAGCGTCGGTCTGCCCGACTTCCTTACCAAAGGCGCAGGCATGTTCTCCGGAATGATGCTGAGCCAGTATACCGCCGACATGCTGATCGTTGAACAGAGAATTCTTTCAATGCCTGCTTCAATACAGTCAATACCGGCAGCAGCAGACCAGGAGGATTTCGTTTCGATGGGAATGAACACTGCAATTAAGAACAACCAGATCCTCGAAGCTGCCTATGGTGTATTGGGTATTGAATTCATGGCTGCAGCGCAGGCTCTCGACTTTAGAAAAGATGAATACAAGTTCGGCACAGGGGTTCAGAAAGCCAAGGATGTAATCAGGAAACATGTTGATTTTCTTGATATTGACAGACCTCTCTATCCTGATCATACAAAGATGAGGGAACTCGTAAGATCGTGTGAAATCCTGACTGAAGTTGAAAAAACGGTTGGGAACCTGGAATAAGTAAGGGCGACGGGCATCAGGCTTCAGGCGTCAGGCAGATTCCGGATGTAATTCTTCATGCTTTCATAGTGTGAACCTTCCCAAAAGATACGTTCACACACGGGGCATTTTTTAAAGACGGTATAATATTTCCGGGTCCTTGGTTGCAACCGGGCGGATACTTCATCCTTGCTGACTTCAATGAGTGATTCATTACATTCAAGACACCTGGTAAACGGAAGAAAATTCCTCCTGAGATCGAACTTGTTTATTACCTCCAGGAATTGTTCGCGTGGATTAGCAGACCTTATCCAGTAGCCATGCGTGACCAGTCTGTTTTTGAGCATTCCCCTGTCGCGGGTAAGAATGATCCTCCTTCCGCTGACAGAAAGGGCAATAATCTGGCTGTCATAGTATTCCGTGCTGTACAGTGTATCGAAGCCTGCCAGCCTCAGATATTTTGTCAGCCGTCCAAGATGAACATCACAAATGAATCTCGTTTCCCTGAGCGGCTTTACCCTAAGATGAGTGACATCAGAAATATCGAAGCCTTCAAAGACAGGGTAGACTGATACCTGGTCTCCATCTTCCAGCTTTTGGCTGAAACCCACAGATTGTCCGTTAACAAGTATCAGATCGATCTCCGTATGAGGTACACCCTGCGATTCAATAATTTCTTTTACCGGGGGATTGCCGCTGAAAGAGACGGAAAAAGAATGCTTCTTCCTTGAAGGAGGTAAAAAATCATTCAGCTCCTCATAAAACCGAAACCATGCAGTGTTCATGGCATACTTTTATAGAGAATCTCAAGTAACTCTTCGTTTTCCAGTTTTACAGGATTATTCTTACATTCGGTGCTGCCGGCGATATCCTCCAGATCCTCTTCCTTTACCCCCGCTTTCTTCAATCCGGGCAGCGGCAATTCCTCTGAAAGCTTATAAAGGTATTCGATGAATCCATCAATTAAGTAATCCTCTCCTTTGTTTTCTGCCTTAATAAATATTTCTCCCAGTGCAGCGTATTTTTTCAGTGCCGGAGAGTCAGGAGTGTTTTTTCTCAGCTTCCTCACTGTAATATCATTGGAAGCAGCCATCAGCGTGCCGCAGATAACACCATGAGATATATTATACCTTGCTCCTATTGAGGACGCAAAACCATGAACCGCTCCCAGCCCTGCATTTGCCAGGCAGATGCCAGATGTAAGAGCGGCAAATGACATCCCTGATCTTGCCTCAATATCATGTCCAGTGTTGAAACTCCGGACCAGTGATGTCTTAATTGCCTTCATTCCTTCCAGGGCAAGTGCATCCGTGTATGGATTTGACTTACTGGACATATAGGCTTCCATCAGCTGTGTGAGGCAATCCATGCCGCTTGCAGCTGTAATATGCTTTGGGCAGTTCAGGGTAAGCTCAGGATCGACAATTGCAACATTCGGAACAAAACTTTCATGCCTGAGCGATCTTTTAAAACCATTCTTTCCGATCCTTGAAATTACTGCATTTTTTGTGGCTTCGCTGCCTGTTCCGCTCGTGGTGGGAATGGCAATGAATGGCAATTTTGTGCCAGGATGATCTTTTGTTCCTACACCTTCAAGATAATCAGCGACTGATCCTGTTTTGTATATCATGGCTGAAATTGCTTTCCCTGCATCAAGCACACTTCCTCCTCCGATGCCGACGACACAATCATATTTCTCCCTGCTTAACCGGCCGACATTCTGATCTATATCATCAGGAGAAGGTTCACCGGGGATAATAATGTGTTCATGAATATAACCTTCATTGCTGAACTTCTGTAAAAGCAGTTTTGCTCCTTCGGAATCGATGAATGAATGTCTGCCTGTAACCAGAATTATGTTTCCCCCGTACTGTTTTATTATGGAGGGCAGGTCTCCTATACCTCCCGGTTTGAAATATATAACGGGCAGTGAAGCAAAATGGAAAGGCTTTATCATTTTTTTATGCCGGCTGGTTGAAGAATATTGTATTTTACTCCTTTACGCGGTTCGGCCATCATTTCCTGGACCACATCACGCCATATCAGATAATGAGGCGTACTTTTATGCGCTGCTGCAGATTCATCTGACTCATAAGCTTCATAGATCATGAAACGGCAGGGATCATCAGCCTGCTGAACGAAATCGAAGCGAAGGTTACCCTTTTCCTTTATCGATTCAAGGTGATTGGCTGTTGAGGCCTCAATGAAATCCTGGACTGATCCGGGCTTTACGTGAACATGAACACAGGTGACTATCATGGCTTGTGCTTTTTTAGTAAAGTTATATTATCGAGGCATAAGTCCAATACTTAAATAAAAATCGTGCGATCATGCAATCGTGCAATCATGCAATCATAAAAATGATTAATTTTAGTTAAAATTAATAAATCGTGCTAAAATGGGAACTATTAACAATTTCGAGGATCTTGATTTATGGAAAATGGCCAGAGAAATGGTCAACCTTATTTACTCTGATTTTGCGAAATGTAAAGACTTTACCTTCAGAAATCAGATTACGGGAGCTGGAATCTCAATAATGAATAATATTTCTGAAGGCTTTTGCCGAAGAAGTGACGCTGAATTCCGTCATTTCCTCAATATCTCCAAGGGATCAGCAGGTGAAGTGAAAAATATGTATTATATCGGCGAAGACCAGAATTATATAAGTCCTGAGAGCGCTGCTGAGAGAAGAACCAAATGTCAAAAACTCTTAAATAGCCTCGGAGGCTTCATGAAATACCTGAAACCCTTATAATCCATCGATTGCACGATTGCACGATTGCATGATCGCACGATTGCACGATTGCACGATTGCATGATCGCACGATTGCACGATTGCATGATCGCACGATTGCACGATTGCATGATCGCACGATTGCACGATTGCACGATTTAAGAAAGACTTCATCTTATCTTCATTTTAAATCCGTAATTTTGTGTTATTAGATCTTAAAAAGCTTTCAAACAGATTGAAAATGAATTATTTCACAAATGTACAAGAAAGAAACAGGAAGGAGAGGGAAATCATGAAAAACTTCATTAAAACAGCTTCATTTATGATTTATGGTTTTGCTGGCATTTTTGGGTATGACCTGTTTTTCACAGACTGTTACAACTACTTCAGATACTACTCAAATTGTACAAAAACAGAATCAATCAGAGGAAGGTAATCAGAACCAGGTTCAGAATAAGGTTCAAAATCAAAACAGGAATCAGGGTTCAGCTAAAGGCCAGGGCAATAGTCAGAATTCAGGGGGTGCCAATGCTGTAAAAAAAGTTAACAGCGCAAAACCTGACTGGAGCAAGGCAAAGGGTGCAAGACCAAATATCGTAAGGCCTTCAGGTTCCGGGGTACCTAAAGGTGCTGGCAAACCTGGTGGAGCAGGACGCGTCGGTGGCAGGTAATCAGTAATAATTTTTTTACCATGGTCCGTTACGGAGGAAAGATATTATTCACTTTGTACATGGGACTATTTATGTCCCTGTCACAGAAAGCACTGCCACAGGCAGATGTACTTTCTTCAGCCCCTGGGGATACCCTGTCAGAATCCGCAAAAAAGGATAATCATTCATTATATTCTGCCGCTGGCTATGGCAGCAATATGATCTACCTGGGATCAACAATCTCACAGGATAATCCTTATGGTTTTGCTGCACTCTCCTATAGTTATAAAAATTCACTTTATCTGACAATATCTGCCATGCATCTGGCAAATTATACTCCTTACGTTGCATTTTATACCGGAAGCCTTGGGTACAACCATACCTTCAATTCATGGTTCGATATTTCTTTCAGCGCATCAAGATATCAGGTCTCCCCCCAGCTCAGGGAGGTACTCTTCAACAACTTCTATTACGGAGACCTTACCCTTGGAGTCGACTGGAAAATACTCTACACAAAGCTCTCTGCCGGATTGCTTTATACAACAGAAAGCAGCACGTACTACCAGGTAAAGAATTCACGGTACTTTGCAACACCTTCATTTTTCAAAAAGAAAGCATGGATCTCTTTTGATCCTTATGTGAATATCCTCTTCGGAACACTCTCTACTATTGAATCCAATACAGACACGATAGTTACAGTAACCTATCCTTTCTATAAGAGCGGCAGCGGAACCGGTGCAGGTTCCGGAAACGGAAACGGTCCCGGTTCGGGATCCGGCACAAGTACAACACCCACTTCTCCGGTAACCACAACACAAACAGTAACAACTTCAGTGCTATCAAAGAAATTCAGCATTATGGAGATTGATATGGGAATCCCGGTGGCATTCAATACAGGGAAATTGATCATAGAGGCTGAACCGGGATATATAATTCCTATGTTTGACGAGACATATTTCCCAGGAACAAAAGGATTCGTATTCATGCTTAACTGCTATATCAAGATCTTTTAATTAAAGCAAATGAATGTACTTATAGTAGAGGACGAGAGGAGTCTCGCAAGAGAAATTGCAGATTTTCTTAAATCGGAGAATTTCCTTTGCGACATAGCAAATACCGGGACAGAGGCATCGGAAAAAATAGCCATTAACCTTTACGACTTTGTGCTTCTCGATCTCGGTCTGCCTGATTACAACGGCATTGATCTTCTTAAGGAAGCAAAAAAAATAAACAGCGAAGCATCCTTCATTATAATTACTGCACGAGGAGCAGTTGAAGATAAAGTCAAAGGCCTTGACCTGGGGGCTGATGACTACTTGCCTAAACCTTTTGCCCTCATAGAATTGCTTTCACGCATTAATGCCGTGGCAAGAAGAAAATTCAATGTTACGAACCCTGATGTCATCCTTGGAGATTTCACAATGCAGGTTCATGCACGAAAGCTTATCTGCAAAGAAACAGAAGTTGATCTTACAAAAAAAGAATACGACCTCCTTCAGTATCTGGTACTGAATTCCAACAAAGTTCTGACCCGCCAACAGCTTTATGAGCATATCTGGGGAAATATACTGGATGATCAGTACGACAGCAATTTCATCGATGTTCATATTAAAAATCTCCGGAAAAAACTTAATTTGCATGCTCCCTCACCATGGCTTGAAACAGTAAGAGGAGTTGGTTACAGGGTAAGTACAGGACATAAGGAATGACCGGATATCCAATGTTGAAATTAAAATTCAAACTTTCATTATTTAACCTTCTGTCAAAGATCGTATTCACAGGAATGTTCCTTTTATTAATGCCATATATTATAGAAAGGATCAACCTGAAATATGTAGACAACGACCTGGTTCAGAAGAGAGAGCAGGTGCTTTCCCTTATTTCTGATATCGGCATTGAACCTTTTATCACATCAGACTCCTCCTTTGGAAGTTTTAATATACTTAAGGAGGAATTTATCAGCATTGAAAGAATAAGTCTGGAAGAAGACTTGAATTTTATTGAAGAGAGTTCAAGACTTATTGATGATGAAGAAATAGAATACAGAGTTCTCAATTATTCATTTAAAATTGACGACCAGCCATACCTGCTTGAGGTAGGCAAGAGCCTTGAAAGTATTTCAGCTACCGGGAAGAATATCAGGAGTGTAATGCTCGTCTTTCTTGCCTTCATTATCATAATTACCTTTGTTACTGACACTCAGTATACAAGAATATTACTGACACCTCTTGAGAGGATAAAGGATAAACTTAAAATGATATCCGATCCGTCTCTTTTTGATAATGCCCCTGTTAAGACCAATACTTCTGATTTCCATAAGCTTGATTGCGCACTTTGTGAAGTGATGGAGAACCTTGGCACTCTGTTTCAGAAAGAAAAGGAGATCACTGTCAATATTTCACATGAGCTGATGACTCCCATTTCGGTCTTAAGGAGCAAGCTGGAAAACCTTCTTTTAAAAGAAGACCTCAATTATGACACTTCAGCTAAATTAGAAGACTCATTGAAAACACTTCACCGGCTTCAGAGTCTTGTCAATTCACTTCTGATGATTGCGCGGATTGAGAGCAATCAGTATCTCCGTGAAGATTCATTCCAGCTAAGAGAGCTGCTAAAGGATATTATACTCGAGCTCGATCCTATTGCTGAGGATGCTGATATAATGATCAGGAATGATCTGAAGGATGACATTCTGATGAAGGAAGCTAACCGGTCTCTGGTATTTTCAATGTTCTATAATGTAGCCAACAATGCCCTCAAAAACACACCAACGGGAGGGAATGTTCTGATAAGCACTTCACTGAATCAGGAAAAGTTCATAGTAGCTATTTCTGATACCGGTAGGGGATTGACAGAAGTCCAGAAAGAAACACTGTTCTCCAGGTTTAAGACCAGGGATAAAAACAGCGGTGAGGGAACAGGTATAGGTCTCGCAATTGCAAAAACCATAGCCGATTTTCATAAAATAAAAATATCTGTTGCATCTGAACTTGAAAAAGGAACAACTTTTTCTTTCACTTTTTCTGGAAATTCATAATTCCTTCATTATTGACATCGTATCATTGCTTCATAATTATTAATTAAAATTTGAAGCGATGAAAAGAACATTATTTACGATTGCCATTGCTCTTCTGGTAAGTGCAGGCGTCGCAGCCCAGAATTCAACACAGACTCAAAATCAGACACAAACTCAAACACAGACCCGGGATCAGGTTCAGGATCAGGTAAAAATCCAGAACCAGACACAGGCGGGTGATCAGGCACAGATCAGAGACAGGACACAATCCAGGCAGCAGCTTCAGGATGGTACATGCCTTCAGCCGCAGACACAAACAAGGACAAATGCTGCAAGGCAGGGCGGTTCAGGAGCAATGACCAGGACCAGGTTGCAAGATCCTGCAAATTGTCCCAATGCGACGATCCGGAATAATATCAGGACTTCGAACGGTAAAGGACGCAGGTAAAAGCATATCTTCATCAGATTTTCATTTTCGGGATCATAACTTGGTCCCGAAATTCTTGTTCAATTAAATATAAGATCATGAAAAAAATAATATTCTCAATTTTAACGCTTGCACTGCTGGTCCTGTTGAACAGTTGCAATAAGTCTGCGGAAAAGAGCGGTATCGGAAATCTTGCAATAAAAGTCACTGATGCACCATTCCCTATCGATATGGTGGAATCGGCCACTGTAACTATTACAAAAGTTGAGATCAGGAAAGCCGGCGATGGCATTTCTGACGGAAATCCATTCATAGTTCTTCTTGAAGACACTATAACATTCAACCTCATTGAACTGAGGAATGGTGTGGTCGACGAACTTCTCGCAATGGAGATCCCTGAGGGCAAATACAACCTTCTGAGACTCTATGTGGAAGAAGCAAGCCTCAAGATCAAAGATGGTGACACATATAAGGTAAAGGTCCCTAGCGGACAGCAGACGGGCATAAAGATCTTTGTAAGACCCGAATTTTATGTTGCCGGAGGACTGACCACGGAACTTCTTCTCGACTTCGATCTTTCACGTTCATTCCAGATGATTGGGAGCTTTAGTAATCCACACGGTATCAATGGTTTTCACTTTAAACCGGTTATCAGGGCGGTAAACAACTCTACTGCCGGAAGGATAACAGGCATGGTTACCGATACTTCACTGGTCAGGCTGGTCAACGCACAGGTATGGGTAAAACAGGATACAGTAATTGCAGAAACTTATACAGACACGCTTGGTCACTATGCATTCATAGGAATGCCGGCCGGAGAGTATTCAATTTTCGCTACGAAGGAGAATTATGATACTGTAAACTATTCAGGGATTAATGTAGTTGCAGGCAACAGGACAATTAAGGATTTTATGCTGACGCATAAATAATCAGGTTGGTTTTAATTTGTGAAAAGACCCGGCATCCTGCCGGGTTTTTTTATGAAAAAAAATTGACTTTGAATATAATACGGCGTACCTTTGCTTTGACATAGACCAGTATCCACTAATCTAATTGATTGACTATGAAAAAAATGTTGATCAACAAAATCTGGTTCATTTGCCTGCCTGTACTGTTAATTTCATGCGAGAAAAACGAATCAGACCTAAAGCCGGATGGAGGTTTTATTTCATTTTCCTCTAACGGCCAGACAATACTTTCAACTGCCATCAACAATGGCCATCAACAATGAAAAGCAGGAGATAAAATTTGAGGTTGAAACTGGAGTTGATGTTACAAAACTCGTTCCACAGTTCGAGGTTATGGAAGGGTATACAGTTTATCTGAACGGAGAAAAGCAGGTTTCCGGCATCTCAACAGTCGATTTTTCACAGACAGTTAAATATGTTCTGGAAGATCAGGAAAACAGTAAAGGAGAGTGGAGCGTCTGCGCAGTTCCTTTGAGCAAGAGAATTGTAATCGACGCATCACACGATGGAGGCGTATGGTGGGCCCCGCAATCAGTGTTAACCGGTTTTGATACCGCTAAATACCACCAGGGAAAGGTGTTTGCAGATCTCCTCAGGCAGAAAGGATTTAAAGTGGATGAGCTCGGCCGGGATTGCAAGCTGAAGGAGGAACATTTCTTCGGTTATTACATTGTCATAAGAGTCAATGGCTTCCAGACATATACACAGGATGAACTGGATGTTTATACTAAGCTTGTAAAAAGAGGTATGAACATGGTATTCTTCACAGATCACAAGAAATACGATTACAGGGATGAGCTTGGAGATCTTCTGGGCTTGAATTTCGCCGGAGTTGCAAGGGGAAAAGTGACAAAGTTTGCTCCGCATACCATAACTCAAAACCTGACAACACTCGATTATGGAGCAGGATCTGCACTTATGAATGCTGATCAGAATCCTGATATCGAAGTGCTGGGATGGCTTGGTGAAAACGATTATGCTGACCTGAATATGAATGGAATTAAGGATGAAGCAGAACCTTCAGCACCTCCTGTGATGGGAATCTTGAATTACCCGAAAAGCAAGGTGTTTTTCATTGGCGATGCAAATGGCTTGCAGTTCATGCCTCAACCATTTATCGACAACTTACTGAAATGGCTGAAGGAGTAAGATAAATTCGTGCTGACCTGACTAATCCCGGGGACAAAAAGTTGAAATAATCCAAAAACAAAAACCCTGTGTCAGCTATTCGGTTGACCAGGGTTATTATTTGCAGCGAGACGGGGGAATAGCTTGTCCCGATGATATCGGGGATCCCCGGACCTCATGATTATGAATTTTCACCGGATAAGTCATAGTCTGGTAGTATTCCTTGCATTATTAAAAGAGGTCATTATTGGTGTCTAATGTTTCATCCTCTTTTATTACTTTTGCGATTATGAAAGAAATGATAAAACCCATATTCAACAAACGCATTTTCTGGGATGTAAACTTTGAGCAGATCGACTACGATGCAAAAGCCAACTTTGTTATAGAGCGGGTTTTTGAACGTGGTGATGTTGAGGATATCCGTCAGTGCCGCAGGTATTATGGCGATGAAAAAGTGACTTCTGCCCTGTTACAGGCGAAGTACCTGCCGCTTCATACAATCCATTTTGCCAGTGCAATAATTGATAAGCCACTAAATGAATTCAGATGCTACATACTGAGGCAGTCGAATCCGGGACTTTTTCCTTACTGAAAAAACTGATGGACCTGCCATCCCTCAAACCGTTCTCTTTGGTTGGAGGAACAGCATTATCTCTGCGATATGGACATCGCAGTTCTATTGATCTTGATCTTTTTTCCCACGTAAAATTTGATCATCAGCAGATAATTAAGGAACTTGAAACAACTTTTCAGGAAAGATTTGTTTACAAGCAACAACAGACAGAGTTTGGAATTTTTTGTTTTATTGATGACATAAAAGTTGATATTGTTTACTTTCCCCACCAGCCTATTGCAGAAATTGAAGAGGCCGATAATATCAGGATGTATAGCAGCGCTGATATTTCTGCAATGAAAATTCAGGCCATACTTGGCAGGGCTAAGAAAAAGGACTTCTGGGATTTATATGAATTGCTGCATCATTATCCTTTGCAGCAATTGATCGACTGGCATAAACAGAAATATCCAAGCCAGATGCTCGCAATAAGCATACCGCATGCTATCACATATTTTGCCGAAGCAGAGGATAGTGAAACACCGGTAAGTTTTAAAAATCAGACCTGGAACCAGATAAAAAAGGGGATTTCAAAGAGTGTCAGCGATTACCTGAGATAAAACCTGGCACAAACAAAAAACCACCCACATATTTGATAATGTAAGTGGTTGATTTCCTTCGTAGCGAGACGGGGGAATGATCCCCGGACCTCATGATTATGAATCATGCGCTCTAACCAACTGAGCTATCTCGCCGTGTCCACCGAAGCTTTCTTTGACCTCCGATGCATTTGCGCAGGAGGTAGTGAAAGTGGGCCGTGTCCATCGCTAAAAGGTGGAAGTTTTAAGCCTGCAAATATAAAGAGTTTGCGGTTAAATAACAATATGAAAATTTTTAAGTTTCATTATTTTTTCTATATTGCAGAATAGTAATGAGGTTAATTCAGGATGAGATTAAAGTATGAACTGGAATATACTCTGAACTGCTCGCCTAAAGTCCTTTTTTCAAGGCTGAGTACTCCCGAAGGACTATGTGAGTGGTTTGCAGACGATGTCAGTGTTGATGGGGATATTTTTACTTTCTTGTGGAGCAAATCCGCGACCAGGGCAAGGCTGATAGCTATCAAGGAAAATAAGTTCGTCAGGTTTGAATGGTCTGATGATACCAATGAAGAATCTAACTATTTTGAGTTCCGCATCAATATAGAAGAATTAAGCGGAAGTCTCGCGCTTATCATAATCGATTTCTCAGAACCCGAAGATAAAGAAGATGCCATCTCACTGTGGGATGCACAGATCACTGATCTGAAAAGAGTACTGGGCGTGTAATATGTTCATTTTTTGCTCGCCCAAAAAATGAACCAAAAAAGGGCGCCGGAAACGCAAAGACAATCATTTCCTTGCCCACATGCCCTCCCGAACAAGGGCCGGAAATGATTGCCTTTCCCGCCGTTTCCGGTTTTTTGCTCTCGCGCCGTCTTATTTTAAATCCATTATAAAGTTTTAATTCGAATACCCTATGTAATACCACTATTTCTGATTGTTACAAGTGGCGTATTAATTTTTCTGATATGCAGGAGCCCAATATTATCACCAACCACAGAAATGGTATGAGTGGTGGCAAACCGGAAATGGTGCGAACCACGGCCTTTTTGGTGGCGCCTTTAAGGCTTTGTGTAGCAGGCGGACAAAAAGACCGGGGTTGGCATTTCCGGCCTCCTTTTCTTTGGTTCATTTCTTTTGGAGGAGCAAAAGAAATGAACAATATGAATTTTAGTAAAAATGAAGTAGTTTTGCATCCAAATTACGTCAGTAGTGAAGAAGCTTGACAAATTTGTCGTAAAATCATTCATAGGCCCTCTGATACTCACATTTTTTATTGTGCTTATCATCCTTCTTTTACAGTTCCTGTGGATGTATGTCGATGAACTTGCCGGGAAAGGACTTAACTTCCCCATCCTTGCAGAACTGCTCTTCCAGTTCTCCCTCTCTTTCGTCCCCACAGCACTGCCGCTGGCTATACTCCTCGCATCGCTTATGACTTTCGGCAATATGGGTGAATTCAGTGAACTGACTGCACTCAAATCCTCGGGTATTCCCCTGAAGCGCATAATGATGCCACTTATCGTGATAATCACCATCCTGGTCGGCGTATCATTCTTTTTTTCAAACTATGTTCTGCCCTACTCCAACCAGCAGGCACGCTCGCTTCTGTATGACATCCGGCGCAAACGACCCGATATTAACCTTCAGGCAGGGACATTCAACAACGACATTGACGGTTTCAGCATTAAGGTCGGTTCCAAGGATCCCGGCACCAATCGCCTCGATAAGCTGATAATATACGATCACCGCAACAAGAGAACAAATCCTCCTGTTACAATCGCCGATTCAGGTTATATTAAAGTAACACCTGATGAATCGTCGATGATAATGGTGCTTTATAATGGCCATTCCTATTCCGAACTTGAAGAAAAGAATGTTATCCCTGCCGAAAAAAAATACCCTTCAAGGAAAGATTATTTCAAGGAACAGACTATCGTTCTTCCGCTTTCCGGATTCGACCTTGAAAGAAGCGGACACGAAATATTCAGTAAAATGTCATGGAGCATGAACATGGAACAGCTCGCATATTTTGTTGATTCACTTACTGAAGACTACACTCAAAGACAGGCAGGTCAATATAAGGAGTTTTTAACCAGCAAACTATATGTTGAACAAAAACAACAGGTTCCAGGCTACGCAAGGAGCGATGAAAAGATTAATTCCACATCCGATTCTCTGGTATTCAGTGCAAGAGCTATTTATGATACAATGCCTGTCGCCGAGAAGCTGGATATCCTGATAAAATCAATCGAGGGAATGACTGACGCGAACAGTTACATTGCAGGAAAGGTAGAAACAATGGAATCAGCCATCAGAAATATTGGAGCCTACGAGGTCTACTGGCATGAAAAACTGACCATTCCCTTTGCCTGCATCGTCTTCTTCCTTATAGGAGCCCCGCTGGGTGCAATAATCCGGAAAGGCGGACTTGGAACTCCTGCAGTCATTTCAATCTTTTTCTTTGTCGTATGGTATGTAATAACCATCTCAGGGAAAAAACTTGTGGAAGAAGGCGTTATAGCTAGCATTGCAGGTATGTGGGCTTCATCCTTCCTTCTTCTTCCCGTTGGCATATTCCTGACATACAAGGCTTCCAATGATTCGGTAATAATGAATATTGATACATATCTTGGGATTTTCCGCAAGATAAAGAACTATATATACAGGATCACTTTTCAGGGAAAAAGTAAAAATCCTGACAATAAAACACTGGATAATGACGAATTATAAATTTAACACAATTGAAGAAGCTATTGAAGATATCAGGAAGGGAAAGCTTCTTATTGTTGTCGATGATGAAGACCGTGAAAATGAGGGTGATTTCATTTGCTCAGCAGAACTTATTACTCCCGAACTTGTAAACTTCATGGCAAAGCATGGAAGGGGGCTTATATGCGCCCCGCTTCCTGAAGAGAGATGCGAGGAGCTTGAACTCGACCTGATGGTCGCCGTTAACACTTCATTTCACGAGACCCAGTTCACCGTAACTGTTGACCTTTTAAGCGATGAGACGAGCACCGGAGTCTCTGCAAAAGACAGGGCGCTGACAGTAAAAGCTCTGGTCGATCCTGCAACAAAACCCTCAGACCTTGGCCGTCCTGGTCATATTTTGCCACTCAGGGCAAAAACCAAGGGAGTGCTCAGAAGAGCAGGGCATACTGAAGCAGTGGTTGACCTTACACGTTTTGCCGGACTTAATCCCGGGGGAGCGCTGGTCGAAATAATGAATGACGACGGCTCGATGGCAAGAGTGCCTGACCTTGTTAAACTGAGAAAGAAGTTCGGGATTAAGATTATTACCATCCGCGACCTCATCAAATACAAACTCGAGAGAGATTCCATTATTGAAATCGGAGAAAGAGTTAAATTACCCACCGAGCAGGGTGAATTCGAATTCATTCCTTTCAGGCAGACTAGCAACGGATTAGAGCACAGCGCCCTGGTAAAGGGCAACTGGACTCCGGATGAGCCTGTGCTCGTGCGAGTCCACTCTTCATGCTTCACCGGCGACATTTTCGGATCAATGAGATGCGATTGCGGAGCACAGCTTCACAAAGCAATGGAGATGGTGGAGAAGGAAGGCAAGGGAGTAATAATTTACCTCAACCAGGAGGGAAGAGGTATCGGCCTTTTTAATAAAATAAAAGCATATCGCCTGCAGGATGAAGGCATGGATACAGTTCAGGCGAATATAAAGCTTGGCTTTGGAGAAGATGAAAGGGATTATGGTGTTGGCGCAAGCATTATGAGAGCCCTTGGCCTGGGCAAAGTGAAGCTTATTTCAAACAACCCCGTTAAAAGAGCAGGACTCGAAGGATATGGGATACATATAGTGGAAACCATACCTCTGATTATTGAATCGAATCCGTTTAACAAATTCTACCTTGAGACAAAGGCAAACAAGATGGGTCATGACCTGACCTGCTACAAGCATATTGTCAAGGACTGAGAATTTTAGTAGATTTGTCCTATTGTACTGTCCGTTATGAAGAACATCAGGATCGTATTCATGGGAACGTCAGAGTTTGCAGTGGCTACACTTGGCTCATTGCTCATGAATGGATTCAATGTAGTTGGTGTCGTTACAGCGCCTGACAAGCCGGCCGGCCGGGGCAGGAAGATTGCGAAATCGGCAGTCAAGGCTTTTGCCGAATACAGCTCACTGCCAATAATGCAGCCTGAGAACCTGAAAGATCCTTTTTTTACCGATTCTCTTCAGAAGATAAATGCCGACATTTTTATTGTCGTCGCATTCAGAATGCTTCCTGAAGTAATCTGGAAGATGCCGCCACTCGGGACCATAAACCTGCATGCATCATTGCTTCCTCATTACCGGGGCGCAGCCCCCATTAACAGGGCGATAATGAATGGAGAAACACTCACAGGGGTAACCACATTTTTCATCGACGATAAGATTGATACTGGAAAAATCCTCATGCGCGAGGGAATCCAGATCTTTCCATTTGAAAATGCCGGAGACCTGCACGACAGACTGATGAAGCATGGGGCAAGACTTATAATCAGAACACTCGAAGGACTTGTGCAAGGTATAATAGTACCGCATCCTCAGTCAAAATTCCTGAAACCCGGGGAAATACCAAAAGAGGCTCCAAAAATCTTCCCGGAAGATTGTCTGATAGACTGGAACAATGAACCTGTAACCATTCATAATTTCATAAGAGGGCTTGCGCCATACCCGGGTGCTAAATCATTTATAAAGACAGGCGCGGAGAATATCTCCTTCAAGGTGTTTGAAAGTCTGCCGGAAAACGGAACTCATATGCTGAAGCCGGGATTTATAATTTCCGACGGCAAACATTTCATCAAGATAGCCTGCAAAAACGGATTTTTAAATATCCTGAATCTTCAGCTCGAAGGTAAAAACAGGATGAATACAGTGGAGTTCCTCAGAGGTAACAGTATCTTAAACTCATCAGTTTCTTCTAGTTAGCCGGCTTCATTGCTCTGAGCCATATCTTCTGCCCGGCAACAGGATCTTCACCTTCCGGTATCATGTTGTATTCATACAGCTTTTTAAGCTTTACTCCATATTTCTGTGAGATGTAATACAGAGTCTCGCCTTCAACCACGATATGTACTTCCCTTCCGGGTTCAGCTTTATCCCTTTTCGGCTGGAGATAAAGTATCTGGCCCGCTACCGGTGTGAAATCATTGTCAAGTTCATTATACCTTGTCAGTTCCCACTTCAGCAGTTCAAAATCCTTTTCGATAGACCCGATCGTTTCTCCCTCCTTAACAATGATATATTGTATCCTGTTATTCTCCATGATCCTCGGAACTCTGGCCTGTACCACAGATGTTCCGTTATTTATGTTTACCGGGGTAACAGGTTCACCAGGAACCGGTCTTACAGTACCTGGTTTTGGCGGAACTGTTTCTGCAACAGGCTTCTCCGGAGCTTTAAAACCTCTGTCGTAATAATATAAATTGTTTACCTCTATTTTTCTGATAAGCATGTCTGCATAATCGGGATTGGTAGCATATCCGGCTTTCTTAAGTCCTTTTGCCCAGCCTTTATAATCTGTCGAAGGAAGATCAAAAAGGAAACTGTACCTCGAAGTCGATTTAAGAAAGTCGGAATGGTCATAAAAGGAATCTTGAGCGCGGCTGTATTTCCTGAAACATTCGTTCCTCCTGTCATCGTTATGCCTGATTGTTGGTCCGGTCCAGTTATCATGGCATTTTATTCCGAAGTGATTATTAGCTTCTCTTGCCAGCCGGCTGCGGCCAAAATCAGATTCAATCATCCCCTGTGCAAGGGTTATACTCGCAGGAATACCGGTCCTCTTCATTTCACTTACCGCCAGATCTTTGTATTTCGCGATGTAAGCTGCGGCATTCGGTTCTTCTGATGAAGAGTTTACAACAGGTCTGGACGACCTGCAGGAATCAAGCAGGATTAAAACAATAATTAAAAAAGATATGGTCCTTATTTTATACATTCAAAGTTTTTTCTGACTGGTTTCTGATAGTTTTGGAGATTCCTCGCTAACGCTCGGAATGACACAAATTGTTGAGATGAATGGGAGAGGGAAAGAGGAATTCCATCGGAATTCCTCTTTCCCTCTCCCATTCCAAAAAAACTCCATGTCATTCCGAATGGAGCGAAGCGAAATGAGGAATCTCCTTCTATTTAAACTTATTCTTTTTATGTTGACTTCGTTTTGGCAAATGTAGTAAAGGACATTTCGAATCAAAATCTAATTTATTGGCATTTATGCATTTTTATTAACCAAGTTATGATACTATCTTTCATATTATGCTGACACGGATTGAGAATCCGCACTATCGGGAGTAGTAACCATTTGATTTCCTCCGTGGTAAAATTTCTTATTCCAAATCCATAATTATTCTAACTTTGTAATATGTACTGAAACAGAATGTTATGAAACGGAACAAAAATATTTCCTTTACCTATAAAGAATTTGACAAGGCTGAAGATCTTGCAAAAGCTGACCTGGAGCTGTTAAACTCTGCAAAAAAGGCTTCTGAAAATGCCTATGCTCCCTACTCAGGATTCATGGTTGGTGCTGCACTGAGGCTTGAGA
The DNA here is from genome assembly GCA_025454755.1 of Bacteroidales bacterium. Lineage (GTDB taxonomy): Bacteria > Bacteroidota > Bacteroidia > Bacteroidales > VadinHA17 > LD21. Next base: position 60,384 of record JALONV010000021.1, read on the forward strand.
GCGGAAAGATCATTACCGGGGCAAATGTTGAAAATGCCGCATTTCCGTCAGGGATATGTGCTGAAAGAAATGCCATCTCAAATGCATCAGCCAATTATCCTGGCGACAAGCCTGTGGCTCTGGCTATAGCTGCATATTCAGAGAATAACCATTCGCCTGAACCTGTATCCCCCTGTGGCAACTGCAGGCAGGTAATTGCTGAAGAGGAGCTCAGGAACAGAAAGAAAATAAGAATAATAATGGGAGGAAAGAGCAAGATCAGATTAGTTGAGTCAGGAGGAGATCTTCTTCCTCTTCAGTTTAACAGCAACAGCCTCAAAGTCAACCCTCGGAAATGATAAGCTGGAACCCCGCTCCATGTATGTTCTTTATATTGAGCCGCGGATCTTCAGACAGAAATTTTCTCAGCTTGGTAATATAAACATCCATGCTTCTCGCTGTGAAGTAGTCGTCGTTACCCCAGATCTTCTTTAATGCCATCTCCCTGCTGATCAGAGCATTTGGATTAAGGGCGAGCAGCTCCAGAAGCTGAGCTTCCTTGGGTGAAAGCTTTTTCTCATCGTCACCTGCCGTCAGTGTTCTTAGTTTTGAATTGAAAATGAACTTGCCTATCTCATAAATATCCTTTGTTCCGCTTTGATAATCACGCCGGGCAAGAATAGCTCTTATCTTGGCCAGCAGGATCTCGGTGTCAAAGGGTTTGGTTATATAATCATCCCCGCCGGCATCATAGCCTGTAAGAACATCTTCTTTAAGCTTCTTTGCAGTAAGAAAAATGATCGGCACAAGGTTGTTTATCTGTCTTATCTCCCTTGCTATCGTGAATCCGTCGACATGAGGCAGCATGACATCAAGGATGCAAATGTCGAACATCCCCTTGCGGAAATGATCGACAGCATATTTGCCGTCATCGACCCATTCAACAGAAAACTCATTTATCTCGAGGTATGATTTAAGCACTGATCCAAAGCTCAGATCATCTTCAACAAGAAATATTTTTACACTCCTGGAGCTCATTTTTCATTTTCCGTATTAAATGGTAAATATACATCAAAACGGCTTCCCTTACCGGGTTCGCTGAAAACAGTAACATTTCCCCTGTGTGCATCGACAATTGCACGCACGTAATTAAGTCCCAGGCCGAATCCCTTAACGTCATGAACATTTCCCGAGGCCTGACGATAGAATCTTTCAAAGATCTTTGATTGCACGCTTTTAGTCATCCCGATGCCCTTGTCTTCAACAGACAGGATGATCCCATCCCTGCTGTTTTTAGTTTCCACTGTTATTTCCGGTGATCCGGTCGAATATTTAATGGCATTGTCAAGGAGGTTATTCACCAGGTTGAAAAGATGCTCGCTGTCGCCTCTGATTACAGGCTGACCTGCATCCAGCTTCATCATCACCCTGCCGTTATTCAGGCGAATAATTATATCAATAGTATCAACTGCATGATTTATGATGTCATGAAGCGAAATGTTCTCGAATTTGAAATGTATCTCTTTTTTATCGAGTGAAGCGATCTGAAGTATTGTCTCCACCTTCTTGTCCATCCGGCTGTTCTCCTTTTTAATCATTCCAATGAAATGTTTAATGCTTGATTCATCGTTGATGACCTTTGGATTTGTAATGGTATCAGCAGCCAGCGATATTGTAGCGATGGGCGTCTTGAATTCATGTGTCATGTTGTTAATGAAGTCCGATTTCATCTCCGATACTTTTTTCTGGCGTATAAGGAAGAACAGGCTCAGCGCGAAAGTCGCGAGTATGATAAGTGAAAAGAGCAACGATCCTCCAAGTATCCATGCCATGGAACCCAGGACATAAGTGGTTCGTTCAGGGAAAACAACAGAAAGAGTAAGATCCTTGCGGATGATATTATCTGCAAAAAGCCTTACTTTATATTTGCTCCTGAGAAAATCATTTTTGCCGGCTTTCCTGAAACTGCCATCTTCCACCTTCCCATCCCGGATTATGGCATATTCATAAGATGGTCTTATAGGTGAAAACATAAATGCACGCTCTAAAGCAAACCCAACTTCCTCCCTGTCTATATTGGTAGTTTTTTCCCAGTTATAAAGCTCAGCTATCATCTTATCGTTCATGTTGCGAAGCTCATCAGACCGTTTTTTCGCCCATTCAATAAATTCCTCCTGCTTTATATATATGCCGTGTGGGGTGTTCATATTTCCCCCGTTGCTGTTCATGATCACTATTTCGCCGGGATCTTCAGGTGATGTCATTATTACTTCGGAGGAATCAGTTGTATAGATAGTATCATGAATCGTCACAACAGGTGCCTCTCCCGGATTTTGAGTAACTGACTGGTTCGTGATCCTCACACTTATGTTACCGTTGCCGCCAGTCGAATAGCTGTTCACACTGAAATAGCTCGTGATGTCATTTGAGGTATCTCCTGCTGAGGCTGTTCCCTGGAACAAAAAATCGTCGAAAAAATTCATCTTTCTCGATGATTCTATCGAATTAGCAGCCTCCCTGATGCTTGAAGTAACATAAAAATCGAAGTTCTCATTCCTGATGCCAACAGCATTCCTGATCCATCTTATCTGAACCCAGATGATCCCGATTATGGAAAACAGCATCATGAAAATGAGTCCGGCGAATTTACTCCTGTTCATGCGGCAAATTTAACTTATCGGTACACAAAGCGGATATGTTTTAACTTTTCATTAACTCTTATTAACCTGATTTTAACGGCATAAGGTGGGTTATGGAGTAATTTTGATCAGCAAAAACCGAAAAATATGTGATTGCGAAGGATGGTGTAGTAATCACAGTGGAAAGCAAGGATGAGGCAAAGGCAAAGGAGATAATCGAAGAGCTTGAGAAAAAGCTCGACGTAAAGAAATAACTTCCGATTCTTTCATGTTCATTCCTGAAAATGAGTCCGGTATTCCGGCTCATTTTCTTTTTAAACTACCTCATTAAATTAAGATCTGCGAAAATCAGCGAAATCAGCGGGAAAAAAGAAAATGCTCCCGCAGATAACGCAGATGTACGCAGATGAAATCAGTTTTATACCTCTGTGTTCTTAAATACCTCCCAGATATCTCCTTCAGGAAAAGGCGCGGTAATAACAATATTTTCCTTCTTTACCGGGTGAATGAATTCAATTCGTCTTGCCATCAGACTTATACTGCCATCTTCATTCGACCTGGGGAAACCATATTTCAGATCACCTTTGATCGGACAGCCAATTTTTGCCAGCTGTGCTCTTATCTGGTGATGACGACCGGAATGAAGCTCTACCTCCAGCAGATAATACCGGTCGGAACGACCGGCAACCCTGTATGACAAACTGGCTTTTTTTGACTCTTTCACCTCATAATCATAAACATATGTCTTGTTCTGCTTCTCATTCTTCTTAAGGAAATGAGTGATTGTGCCTTCATCTTCAGGAGGTCTCTCCTTTACTATTGCAAGGTATGTCTTCTTTACCTGTGTGCTCCTGAACATCTCATTAAGCCGAGTAAGAGCTTTAGAGGTACGCGCATAAATTATCACACCGCTCACAGGACGGTCGAGCCTGTGGACTACTCCAAGAAATGCATCGCCGGGTTTATTGTACTTGCGCGCTAAATATTTCTTCACACCGGCATCAAGAGATTCATCTCCTGACTTATCGCCCTGCGAAAGGTCCGAAGATCTCTTGTTTACAGCAATAATGTGATTGTCTTCGTAGAGAACCTCAACCATGAAATTTACTATTTCTGTCTGCTTTCAATGCATTTTGTATTTTGCATTTTGCATTTTGCATTTTTTCAATACTGTTCCTTTTCATTCGGGAACTTAAGGGTTCTTACATCATTGATATAATTCTGCACCGCTCCCTTGATTTCGTCGTGAAGGTTATGATACCTGCGTAGAAACCTGGGAGAGAACTCCTGTGTTATTCCAAGCATGTCGTGGAGAACAAGTACCTGTCCATCAGTTTTGGGCCCTGCTCCAATGCCTATAATCGGTATCTTCACGGTATTAGTTACTTCTTCAGCCAGCTTTGCAGGTATCTTCTCAAGAACGATGGCAAAACAACCTGTTTTCTCGAGCAGCCTGGCATCTTCCATGAGCTTGCGTGCCTCCTCCTCTTCCTGTGCCCTGACAATATAAGTGCCGAACTTATGAATAGCCTGAGGAGTAAGTCCGAGATGTCCCATTACCGGAATGCCTGCCGAGAGGATACGCTCGATAGATTCAACAACCTGCTGGCCTCCTTCAAGCTTAACGGCAGATGCTCCCGTCTCCTTCATAATCCTTATCGAAGAAACAAGAGCCTCCTTGGAATTGCCCTGATAGGTGCCGAAAGGAAGATCGACAACAACAAGAGCTCTTTTCACTCCCCTGACAACAGAAGCAGCATGATAGATCATGTTGTCGAGTGTAATGGGCAGTGTTGTGTCGAATCCTGCCATGACATTCGAAGCCGAATCACCTACAAGTATTACATCGATCTCAGCTTCGTCGAGTATCCTTGCTATGGAATAATCGTATGCCGTGAGCATGGCTATTTTCTCACCCTTAAGTTTCATCGCATTAAGGACATGAGTGGTAACCTTTCTGACAGTTTTATGTATTGACATACCTGCTGATTTTGTTTTCATTCTGCAAAGTTATTGAATTATCAAAGCAAAAAACTGCCGTTTTGTCACATATTTTAAATGGCATAATCATTGCATAACCATTGTATTAAAATAAAATTTCTTAATACAACATAAAATGGGAAAAATAATAGGCATAGACCTGGGAACCACCAACTCTTGTGTTGCTGTAATGGAAGGCAACGAACCTGTGGTCATCCCCAACAGTGAAGGTAAAAGAACCACACCGTCAATTGTTGCATTTGTAGAGAATGGTGAACGCAAAGTAGGAGATCCTGCTAAACGTCAGGCAATTACCAATGCCAAGAAGACTGTTTATTCCATAAAGAGATTCATGGGGGAACCCTATGAAAAGCTGAACACTGAGATTAAAAGGGTTACCTACACTGTCGTCAAGGGCGATAATAATACTCCGCGTGTAAAAATCGACAACAGGATGTATTCTCCTCAGGAGATCTCGGCAATGATACTTCAGAAGATGAAGAAAACTGCCGAGGATTATCTTGGACAGGAAGTTACTGATGCTGTCATCACCGTTCCCGCCTACTTCAGCGACTCACAGCGCCAGGCAACCAAGGAAGCCGGTGAGATAGCAGGTCTGAACGTAAAAAGGATCATCAACGAACCTACTGCTGCTTCTCTGGCCTATGGTCTTGATAAAAAATCACAGGACCTCAAGATCGCAGTGTTCGACCTTGGAGGAGGCACGTTTGATATATCAATACTTGAACTTGGTGATGGCGTTTTTGAAGTTAAATCCACCAACGGTGATACACACCTGGGAGGCGATGACTTCGATCACATGATCATCGACTGGCTGGCAGAAGAGTTCCTGAAGGATGAAGGAATTGACCTGAGAAGAGACCCGATGGCTCTTCAGAGGCTTAAGGAAGCAGCTGAAAAGGCCAAGATCGAGCTTTCAAGTTCCACCTCCACGGAGATCAATCTTCCCTATATTATGCCTGTCGACGGAATTCCTAAGCACCTTGTTAAGACGCTTACGCGCGCACAGTTCGAAAAGATCTGCGATAAGCTCATCCAGGCATGTATAGAACCCTGCCAGAAGGCTATCAACGATTCAGGCTTCAAAGTTTCAGATATCGATGAAGTTCTTCTCGTGGGAGGATCAACGCGTACACCTGCAATCCAGCAGCTTGTTGAGAAATTCTTCGGCAAGGTCCCGTCAAAGGGTGTTAATCCCGATGAGGTGGTTGCTGTTGGCGCTGCTATCCAGGGTGGAGTGCTCACAGGCGAAGTGAAAGATGTACTCCTTCTTGATGTTACACCTCTGTCCCTTGGCATAGAAACCATGGGGGGTGTAATGACAAAACTTATTGAATCGAATACAACCATACCAACCAAAAAGACTGAAGTTTTCACCACAGCAGCCGACAGCCAGCCTTCAGTGGAAATACATGTCCTCCAGGGTGAAAGGCCAATAGCAGCCGGCAATAAAACCATCGGCCGCTTCCATCTCGACGGAATTCCGCCGGCCCCAAGAGGCATCCCGCAGATTGAAGTTACATTCGATATTGATGCCAATGGTATTCTTCATGTTACTGCAAAAGACAGAGGCACCGGTAAAGAACAGAGAATAAGGATTGAAGCATCATCCGGACTCAGTGATGAAGAGATTAAGAGGATGCGCGATGAAGCTAAAGCCAATGAGGAAGCCGACCGTAAAGCCCGCGAAAAAGTTGATAAGGTCAACACAGCCGACAGTATGATCTTCACTACCGAGAAACAGCTCAGGGAATTTGGAGATAAACTGCCTGCAGACAAGAAACCGGCTATAGAGAGTGCTCTCGCTAAACTTAAAGAAGCACATAAAAGCCAGGATGTTGCTGCTATTGACAAGGCTCTTGCAGAACTTAATGCAGTCTGGCAGACCGCTTCGGAAGAGATGTATAAGAATGCCCAGGCTTCAGGTCAGGGAGCTTCACAGCCTGGTACTGGTCAGCCGGGGCCGGAACAAACCGGAGGCAATTCAAAATCGGGGAACGACGAAGTTACCGATGTCGATTTCGAAGAGGTGAAATAAAAATCAGGCCTGATTTTTGTACCTTTATGAGGAAATGTCCGTTCCTCATTATATGAAATACAGAATATTCTTATCCACTGTCTGGCTGGTTGTTGCACTTACTGCAACATGCCATGCTCAGACAGATATTAACAGAACCGACCAGCAGGGAAGAAAACAGGGGCACTGGATAAAGAACTATCCGAATAGTGCAGTTATGTATGAAGGCACATTCAAAGACGATAAACCTGTAGGCGAGTTTAAAAGATTCAATACCGACAATTCCCTGAAATCTATACTGATTTACAGCAGCGACAGCAGGGAGGCTGATGCAACCTTCTATTATCCAAATGGTTTCATTTCATCAGAAGGAAAATATATCGATCAGATGAAGGAAGGAAAATGGAAATTTTACTCCTCTGAAATAAACGGATGCCTTATAAATGAAGAGACCTATGCCAAAAATAAACTGAATGGCTTCTCCCTTAAATTCTACACCGACAGCACACTTGCAGAGAAGTTACAGTATTCAGATGGCATTAAGAAAGGCGAGTGGCTGCAATATCATCCCAACGGCAAAATATTCCTGAAGGCTATTTATGTTAACGGCCTGCTCGAAGGCAAGTTCGACACATGGTACGAAGATGGCAATCCTCACTATTCAGGTGTCTATAAAAATAATTTGCGCAAAGGAAAATGGAAGATATACCTCGAAAACGGGGCTCTCAAATATGAAATCGATTATGATGATGAAAAAAACAGGGATCTCCGTATCGACGAAGAATCTGCTGATTTCTTCGACATGATAGAAAAGAATATAGGGAAAATACCGGATCCTGAAAAAACAGGCAATATAAGATAATGAACGGATCTGCTCAAATTGGTGTAAGCAGGGTCAGAATAATTCTTTCCCTGATTTTGCTTTTGACTATCCATTCGTTAAAATCTTATGCACAGGAATATATATACTTTTACAGAGTCTCTTTCACGGATAAAGGGGCAGACTCCCCATCAATGTTCTCACCATCCGACCTCCTTTCACAAAGGGCAATTGACAGAAGAATTCAGGCCGGGATTGAGGTGCCTGACTACAGAGATCTACCCGTTTTTCGAAATTATATAAACCAGGTATCGGCTCTCGGTTTCACGCTCCACTGCACATCTAAATGGATGAACAGTGCCCTTTTCAAGACAAAAACGGAAGTTGAAACAGCTACGCTCCTCTCCCTTCCATTTGTCTCCGGAGTGCAGATCGTGAAGAAGCCTGTGGGGAAAAGCAGCTTTACCGATAAATTTGATTTAACAGCCTCAATCCAGGACTATCCTCCCTACGACAGGCCTATAACAATGGTAAACGGCTATCCTTTGCATAATGCAGGTTATGACGGCACCGGTATTCTCATTGCAGTGCTCGACGGAGGGTTTACATATGCCGACAAGGCTTCTTCACTTGCCATGCTGAGGAGCAGAGCAGGGATTAAATACACCTACGATTTCGTCAATAAAAACCGCAATGTGTATGGCTACCATACACATGGAACCATGGTATTATCGGTACTGGCCGGACATATCAGAGGTGTAATACAGGGGACAGCCCCGGGTGCTGACTTCCTTCTTCTGAGGACTGAAGACGGCGCTACTGAATTTCCGGTTGAAGAGGATTTCTGGGCGGCAGGTGCTGAGTTTGCCGACAGTGCAGGAGCCGATATAATCTCTTCATCACTGGGATATTATATGTTCGATGATCCGGCGATGAACCATAAATTTGCAGACCTCGACGGTAATACAACATTTGTTACACGCGCTGCCGATATAGCCGCCTCAAAAGGGATACTTGTTGTCGCAAGCGCAGGTAATGAAAGAAACAAAGCCTGGCTTCGCATTATAGCTCCTTCTGACGGTGACAGTGTATTGGCTGCAGGAGCAGTCGACGGCTATAATGTAATCTCCTCATTTTCATCGGCAGGTCCTTCGGCCGATGGTCAGGTTAAACCTGATAATGCTGCACTGGGAGTTAGTATTTTAGTGCAGGCAAATGAGACACAACTGGCAAGATTGAACGGCACATCATTTTCTTGTCCGGTGTTAAGCGGAATGACAGCATGCCTTATGGAGGCAGTGCCGGAAGCCGGAAGCAGTGAGATCATTGATGCCATACATGAATCTGCCGACAGGTTTAATTATCCGGATTCTCTCTACGGTTATGGTATCCCGGACATGAGCAGAGCTATCACTATACTTCAGGATCTTCATCTGGTTGTCCCGGAAAATGAATCAGTCGTACGTCCGAACCCGACAACAGGAGATGTTGAAATCGTCTTTAATCAACCTCCCGGAAATGTCAGGATTGAAGTCGTAACCTCAGCAGGTGTTCCGGTTTATATTAAGGATTTCGGCGCTTATGCCGGGAGAAGCCTTGAGATAACTGCCCTTAATGACAGGGAACAGGGCATTTACTTTGTCAGGCTCCTTACCGGAACAGGAATATATACCCATAAGATTATAAAACTGCGTGGCCGATGATGACTGAAAAACTCTCGCTGACAGAACTTCAGCAGATAATAAGAGATTCTCTTTATCTGGCTTTACCCGGTTTTTACTGGGTGACGGCTGAGATTTCTGATATCAAGGAGAACTATGCAGGCCATTGTTATCTCGAACTTATTGAAAAGCAGCCTGATGAAAAGAATGCCAGGGCAAGGGTGAAAGCTATAATCTGGAGTAATCGTTACAGATTCCTCAGCGCCTTTTTTCAGAATGCGACCGGAGAATCACTTAAAGGAGGAATGAAGGTTCTTGTCAGGGTAAAGATAGAATACCATGAACTGTATGGACTCAGTCTTGTAATCTCCGACATAGATCCCTCCTTTACCATCGGAGAGATGGCTCTGAGAAGACAAATGATCATAAGGAGGCTCGAAGAAGAAGGTGTTATATCAATGAACAGGGAACTTGAATTTCCGCTGCTTCCCCAGAGGATCGCAATAATATCATCCGAAGGAGCAGCCGGATACAGGGACTTTTTGAGCCAACTCAAAGGGAACAGTTATAAATATGTCTTTTATACTGCACTGTTCGAAACAGTAATGCAGGGTACTGATACAGAACGGAGTGTCATTTCATCTTTCGACAGGATAGCCAATCATCCAGGGCTTTTTGATGTCGCAGTAATAATCAGAGGAGGAGGCTCCCAGAGCGATCTGAGCTGGTTCGACAACTATAATATTGCATTTTATGTCACCCAGTTCCCAATTCCGGTGATCACAGGCATCGGACATGAAAAAGACATGTCAGTCACTGATATGGTTGCCTTCCAGGCTCTGAAAACGCCAACCGCAGTTGCCGATCACCTCATTGAGCAGACTTTAAGCGCTGAGACAATGCTTAATGAAATGATCGGTGGAATAGATGAAATAACAAGGTCAGTTATCGATGATAATAAAAACCTACTTGAGTCGTTCAAACTTAAAATGATATCCGGTGCAGAAAGAATCAATTCCGGCAACATATTGAACATAGAGAGGTACCGGTCAGATCTTATGAAGAGTGCTTCGAAGCTTCTGGAAAAAGTTCAAACCAGGATGAATGTCATGCAGAACACCCTCGGCATTCTCGATCCTGAGAATGTCATGAAGAGAGGTTATTCAATTACAACTTTAAATGGAAGATTGATAAAAAAGGCCGGTGGAGCTAAAATTGATGATATTATTGAAACCATGTTCAGTGATGGTAGAATTAAGAGTAAAGTTATAAACAGATAATATTAACCACGGAGAAACACGGGTCTTCGCTATGCTCAGACTGACACGGATAAGAACACGGAGTTATCCGTGCTAGTCCGTGAACCCCGTGGTGAAACAAAGAGGTTATGGCAAAAAAAGATTTTTCATTTACGACTGCGGTGGCAGAGATCGAAAAGATCCTTCAGAAGATTGAAAGCGGCAACCTTGATGTAGATAAGCTGGCTGTTGAAGTAAAACGAGCTTCAGAACTTATAAGACAATGCCAGAAGAAGCTCCGTACAACGGAAGAGGAGATAAACAATATATTCAAGGAACTGTCATAAAGCAGTAAATCAGGACCAGAGTCCTGATTTACTACTACCCTAAACCTAAATCTATGAAAAAAATCACGTAACCTATTAAGTTACTACCTTCTGATGGATTAAACGATGCAAAGGTTATATATGTTTCATCAAAATAGCAAATTTTTATCCCCGAAAGGGGTAATTTTGACGAACTGCTTATTTCTCTACACCAAGAACCTCTTTGAATGCTTTAACAAAGGTTTCTTTGGGAAGAGCACCCATCGCCATCTGTGGCTGGCCGTCAACCGGGACAAAAAGGAATGAGGGAATGCTCCTTATCCCGAAAACCGATGCAAGTTCCTGCTGTTCCTCGGTGTTTACCTTGTAAACATCAAGTTTTCCGTCAAAATCCTTTGCCAGGTCTTCAAGCACAGGCGCTACCATTTTGCATGGTCCGCACCAGTCGGCATAGAAATCGATAATACAGGGCTTTGTTCCTTCAAACTTCCATTCTTTATTCTTTTCATAGTTGAATACCTTGCTCAGGAAGGTTTCTTTTGTCAAATGCTCTGTCATAATTTTGTTTTAAGATTAAACATATCAGAATAGTGATTGTTCGGTAATCGTCAATCTTCATGCCATGAGGCGCTGTGGATCATAAGTTACTGAAAATTGACTAATAATTGTAACTTTGTCAGGATTAACTAACATATTGTCATATCTATATATGTATATATGTCTAAATGACAAAGTTTTTAAGACACTTTCAGAGGTAGTTACTGCTGAAAATGTAAGGGCTTTTGTTATTGGCGGCTGGATCAGAGATGCAATCCTGGAAAGAGAACATACAGAAAAGGATATCGACATTGTGGTCTTAGGAAATGGTATTGAGGTAGCGCGTAAAGCGGCAAAAAGAATAAATCCCGGTATCAAAGTAAGTGTATTTAAAAACTTCGGTACTGCAATGTTCAGATATAATGAATATGAGATAGAGTTTGTAGGAGCACGCAAAGAATCGTACATGAGAGGGTCCAGGAAACCTTTTGTTGAAAATGGCACTCTCAAGGACGATCAGGAAAGAAGGGATTTCACGATCAATGCTATGGCAGTCAGTATAAACAAGGATACTTTTGGTGACTTCATAGATCCTTTTGACGGAATCAACGATCTTAAAAACAATATCATCCGCACACCGCTCGATCCTGACAGAACATTTTCCGACGATCCGCTCAGGATGATGAGAGCAATAAGATTCGCCGCCCAGCTTAATTTCAGCATAGAGGAAAGAACTTTCAAATCGATAGCGGAGAATGCGGAACGCATAAAAATCGTATCAAAAGAGAGAATAATAACAGAGCTCAATAAAATCATCATGTGCCAGCGCCCCTCAACAGGATTTCTCCTTCTCGAAAAATCCGGGCTCCTCAGTATTATCTTTCCCGAACTTGACAACCTCAAAGGAGTTGAAAAGAAGGAAGGAAAAGCACATAAGGATAATTTTCACCATTCCATCAAGGTTCTCGACAATATCTCTAAGTACTCCGACAATATCTGGTTAAGATGGGCAGCATTGCTTCACGATATTGCAAAGCCGGCTACAAAAAAATATTCTCCCGAGTCAGGGTGGTCATTTCATGGCCATGAATTCCTGGGATCAAAGATGATACCGGACATTTTCAGAAACCTTAAGCTTCCTTTAAATGATAAGATGAAATATGTGCAGAAACTTGTAGATCTTCATCTCCGGCCCATAGTATTATCGCAGGAAGAGGTCACCGACTCTGCAGTAAGAAGGCTTCTCTTTGAAGCAGGTGATGATATTGACGATCTTATGGCATTATGCGAAGCCGACATTACCTCGAAGAATGAAGAGAAAAAAACCAAGCACCTTGAGAATTTCAAATATGTCAGGAAGAAGCTCAGGGAGATAGAAGAGAAGGATGCTTTAAGGAATTTCCAGCCGCCAGTCGATGGAGCAGAAATAATCAGGACCTTCGGGATTAAGCCGGGGAAAGAGGTTGGAATCATAAAAAATGCAATAAGGGAAGCCATACTTGACGGGATCATCGGTAATAATCACGCAGAGGCAAGGAAACTGATGATTGAAAAGGGGAAAGAGATCGGATTGAAACCTGTCAGAAAACCGGCTTCAAATTAAGGTCGATCAATACGGGAAGATGATCGCTGCAGCCGCCAAGGTACCTGTATCCCCTGTATGTCGAAAAAGGACTGAGCCCCGGATATTTAGGATCATCATCAAGCAGGAAAGATGCTCTGAAGATTTCAAGTCCTGCCGGTTCGATATATAAACCGGCATTTGAATTGATTAAAGCATCTGAAACGATTACCTGATCGATCATTTCCCATGTACCCATGTACCTGAATGTTCCCGTGGATTTATTCATTTGAGCGGAAAGATTAACCAATGCCCAACCGGATTTATCTTTATCTGTAAATATGTTCATGATCTGATCATCCGGAGAAGAGTTAAAATCCCCCATAATAATAATCTTTGCCTCTCCATTTCTAAAGTTTAAAATTGAATCTGTCTTATTCTTTACCGTTTCTGCCATTTTCATTCTCAGGTCATCTGCTGCAAGAACTCCTCCTCTTCTTGATGGCCAATGATTTACAAAAAGTTCGATTGTATCGGAATAAATCAGGCATTTTGTATAAAGAACACTTCTTGAGGTAAACTTTTCTGCAGGCATACGATCGGGAATGAAGTACCTGAAGTTTAATATTTTCACCAGATCTCTCCTGTAGATCAGGCATACATCAATTCCTCTTGGATCGGGAGAATCCCTGTGCACAATATCATAGTTAAACTTTGAAAGCAGGGTGTTGTAAATGAGATCTTCAAGGAGACTGCGATTCTCAACTTCGCACATGGCTACAATTGCCGGAGGATTCCATTGCCCGGCTGCAAGAATAGTCTTATAGAGGAGATTTGTCTTCCTGGCAAGTTTCTTATAGGTCCACCTTCGTATTCCGTCCGGAAGGAACTCATCGTCGTCAGTTGCCGTATCATCGCTTATATCAAACAGATTTTCAACGTTATAGAACATAATCTTCACAGGAGTGTTATTCGCATCCTGTGAACAGGCAATTGAAAATGACAATATAAGCAGCGATACGGTACCGCAAATTCTTATCACGATACCTTTCAACATATATGGAAATCAACAAAATCAGAACGAGTTGATCCAGCGGTATCTTCTGGCGCTTTCGCCAAATTTTACTGCCAGCGTAATCTCGTGCGTACCAAAACTTTGTCGCCTTATGTCAGTAAGGGTAAAATCTACAGCATAGCCAAAATGGAACCTGTCGTACTTAAATCCCAGTAATAGTATCAATGCATCATTGGTTCTCCATGACAATCCTGCCCAATAATCATTTCTATAATATACCCTTGCTGTTATATCTGCCTGGATGGATCTGGAAAACATATCCGATGATTTCAGGAAAGCTGATGGTTCAAGTATCCAGTCAGGAGCCAGATCGAATTTATAGCCGCCGGTAAGGAAGTAATGACCGAGCTCGTTTCGGTTAATGGCTGTAGTATCTGCAAACATAAGTGAACCCCTGAGGATATTTGTCATCGCAAAGCCAACATAGTATTTTGCGGTTGTGAAGCTGGCTCCAAAGTTGAAATCAGGGATAAAGACTGACCTGTCGTAGTTGTTAAGGAACGGATCGTCGGGATCAAATATCAGATGATCAGTGTTTATGGCAAACTGGTAACCGGTGAAAGCAAGTCCGAGAGCAAGGTCGCTTGGATATCCTCCTATCTGCTTCAATGGAATATGATAAGCATATATAAATTGAAATCCAGTTCTCCTCATTATTCCGTTATGGTCGCTGAATACATACCCGCCGAGGCCTACATTACCTCCCTTTGTAGGCCTGACCAGCTTTTTCCTGACAGAGGTGGCTTTCGAGATATAACTGTTCTTCAGCAGACGGGTCTGAAAACTTGCCGCATAGGTCGCAGGTGCAGCCTCCAGTCCAACCCATTGTTCGCGTGTTGTCACTGTTACAGTTGTATAACCATCACGTCCGGCAAAGGAAGGATTGATTAAAAATCCGTTCATGATGTACTGGCTGTACATAGGAACCTGCTGGGCCAGTGAGGCACCGCCTGGCAGGATCAATGCAATCAGCAACATTATAACCTTAGGGAATCTCATATATCTTATCATCAAATTATCAAACAATTACCTTATAACACTTATCACACCAGACCTTGGCTCTGATCCGTCGTGGAGGTTAAGAATGAAGTGGTACGAATCTGTAGGTACCAGCTTCCCGTTATAGTACCTTCCCTTCCATGGCTCTGCAGAAGGATTCTTTGTATGGTATATGAGTTTACCCCATCTTGAGTAGACCTTGACTTCTGCTTTCGGATACATGTCTATATTCCTTATTATCCATTCGTCATTATGTCCATCGGCCGGATCCGGTGTAAGTACCTGAGGTATTTCCACACAGTTGTATGTGCCAACATAGTCTACTTCGGCGCTTGTTGATGCAGCGCAGCCGTTGGCATCTGTTACTGCAACACTATAAGTGCCAGTCCCAAGATTTATTTTTGTGGTAACTGTTTCGCCATCGTCCCAGAATATGGAATATACCGGAGTACCCCCTGTAATCGCGAGCGTTATCTGGCCGTCATCTGTGTCAGGGCATGAGGCATCGGCAGGTGTTGCAGTGACCGTGAGAACCGTGGGTTCTGCAATTGTCACATTTGCAGTAGCAGTACAAGCATTCATATCTGTAATGGTTACAGTAAATGTTCCCGGACCTAAAGCTGAAATGGTATCATTGATCTGTACCGGTGTAGTATTCCATGAATAAGAGAGTGTTCCAGTTCCTCCTGTTGCCAGAGCAACAGCAACTCCATCGGCAGCTCCGTTGCAGCTGACATTCTCCTGCGATGTTGACAGTGCAATTGCTGATGCAGGTTGTAAGATCGTAACATTGATAACAAATGTTGTCAATGCCGCATCTCTGATTGTCACTGTATATGGACCAGCTGTAAGCGTCCCAAATGTTCCGGATGCCTGGTATGTACCTCCATTCAGACTATAATTATATGGTGTAACACCTCCGGATCCTGTAACAGTGATACTACCTGTTGAGCCTCCAAAGCAGAGAATATCAGTTTTTATTGAAGAACCTGAAAGAGGTGGTGCAGGTTCCGTTATTGTAACAGGCACATCGAAGGTGCACATATTCATATCCTGAACTGTAACAGTATAATTAGCTGCAACGAGTGTATTGAAAGTGCCTGAAGCCTGGTATGCACCTCCGTTCAGACTATACAGATAAGGTGCTACACTTCCTGAACCTGCTACTGTAACGCTTCCATCATTGCCGCCTGTTGTTGATACATTCACCTGTGATGTTATTGAACCGGAGAGTGCTGAAGCAGGCTGTGTTACATTGCCCGAAGAATTGACCGAGCAACCTGCTGCATCGGTGATCACAACAGTGTAATTACCGGCAGCAACTCCCGCAAGATCTTCCGAAGTTGCCCCATTGTTCCAGATTATGTTGAACGGTAAAGTACCACCTGTAATAGTCAGATCTACTCCACCGGTTGATGCACCATAACAAGCTACATTAGTTACTGATGTTGATGCGGAAGGAGGAGCATTGACTGTCATTGTCAGTGCATTCGATGTTGCAGGACCGCCGCTCTGGCAGGTCTCACTTGAGATGAGAACTACCGTGATTACATCTCCGTTCGTTGGAATGTATGCATATGTCGGGCTATTTCCTCCAACTGCCGTCACTCCGTTATACCACTGATATGAAGGTGTAATTCCTCCGTTTGTCGGTGTGGCTGTGAAGGTCACTATTGCCCCTGTACAAATCGGATTGACATCGGCTGCTATCGATACACTGACAGGAAGAACCGGATTTACCGTCATTGTCACTGCATTTGATGTTGCAGGACCGCCGCTCTGACATGTCTCACTTGAGGTGAGAACTACCGTGATTACATCTCCGTTCGTTGGAATGTATGCATATGTCGGACTATTTGCGCCAACTGTTGTCGCTCCGTTGTACCATTGATATGAAGGTGTAAGTCCTCCGTTAGTCGGTGTGGCTGTAAATGTCACCGTCGCTCCTGCACATATCGGATTTACATCAGCTGCAATGGATACACTTACAGGAAGGATCGGGTTAACCGTCATTGTCACTGCATTCGATGTTGCAGGTCCGCCGCTCTGGCAGGTCTCACTTGAGGTGAGTACCACAGTGATAACATCTCCGTTCGTCGGAACGTATGCATAGGTCGGACTATTTATCCCTACCGCTGTCGCTCCGTTGTACCATTGATATGAAGGTGTAAGCCCTCCGTTT
>JALONV010000077.1 GCA_025454755.1 Bacteroidales bacterium
TGTTTACGAAAAGATCCTGAACACCTGCAATGAGATTCCATGGCATATTGTCCCGGCCGACAAGAACTGGCAAAAACTATATGCTGTGTCAGTTGAAGTTCTGAAGGCATTGGAAATGATGGATCTCAAATGGCCGGAGCTGGTAAGCGAGAAATTCAAGACCAGTACCCCGGCAAAATAAAATTGCTTTGTATTGATTGTTGGTTTACTTTTGAAATAAAGGTAAACGAATCAGTATGTTAAGGATCCTCCTCTCTATATTAGCTCTGGTTTTCACAGCAGAGTTTTTTGCACAATCTCCACTTACTGTTACAAAAATAACAGTCCCGATT
The DNA here is from genome assembly GCA_025454755.1 of Bacteroidales bacterium. GTDB lineage: Bacteria > Bacteroidota > Bacteroidia > Bacteroidales > VadinHA17 > LD21. Next base: position 333 of record JALONV010000077.1, read on the forward strand.
ACATTCGACGGAGTCCCTGATGAAGAGGTCTGGAATTTAATTCTCCCTTTTCCAATGCTGATGTACGTGCCTGTTGCAGGAGGAACTCCAACAGAAGAATCAATTGTAAAGCTTGCCTATGATGATAACTACCTTTACCTTTCAGCATACCTGAATCATATCGACCCTGCGAATATCAGAGCAGTAGGTAAAAAAAGGGATTATTCAATGCCTGCCACCGACTGGTTTGGACTTATAATCGATTCTTTCAACGACAGGCAAAACGCCTTTGCTTTCTGGACCAACCCAAACGGCCTCAGAACAGACGGGACAGTCAAGAATGACTGTAATGACTCCGAAACCGACATCAATTTCAGCTGGAATACTTTCTGGGATGTAAAAACTGTCATTAATCCAAAAGGATGGTCAGTGGAGGAGAGAATTCCCTTTTCAAGCCTCAGGTTCCAGGTAAAAGGCGGCCAAACAGCGATGGGAATTATAATTACAAGGTTTGATGCTGCAAAATATGAAACATCTACTTTCCCTCCAGTCCCGGCAGGTTTCAGCAATGCATTCTGGAAACCATCTCTTTCCAGCCTGGTTGAGTTTAACGGATTGAAGCCAAGGAAACCTGTTTATATCACACCCTATATAACTGCAGGAATCGGCCAGGTCAATGTTCTGAATGAAGAAGGCACTATCTATAAAATGTCGATTACTCCTAAATATGATGCCGGTCTTGATGCAAAGTACAGTATTACCAACAACCTGACTGTCGACCTTACCTTAAATACCGATTTTGCACAGGTGGAAGCAGATGACGAGAAGATCAATCTTACACGTTATTCGCTTTATTTCCCGGAAAAGAGGATGTTCTTCCAGGAGAAATCAGATGTATTCGATTTTTCATTTCTGGAAGGAAACAATCTTTTCTACAGCAGGAGGATAGGCCTGCTTGAAGGAAGTCCGGTCCGCATCTTTGGCGGAATGAGAATGACAGGCAGAGCCGGAAAATGGGATATTGGCATCCTCGATATGCAGACAGCTCCATTAGATTCAAATGCCGGTGAGAACTTCGGTATTCTCAGAACAAAAAGAAACATTATCAATCAGAATTCTTACGCAGGAGGAATTTTTACCAGCAGACTGGGAATGGATGGCAAATATAATGTTGCATATGGTGCAGATGCACAGCTGAGAATTACCGGTGATGAATATATGACGATCAAGTGGGCCCAGACTTTTGAGAATGATTCGGCAAACCGGGTAATGGACATGTCTCCCACGCGTCTTATGCTCAACTGTGAAAGGCGGACAATCAAAGGATTTGGCTATAATCTGCTTTACTCATGGTCAGGTGAAGGGTTTAATCCGGGACTCGGATTTGAAACTATTGATTCCTATCAGGGATTTAAATGCACTCTTCAATATGGCTGGTATCCCGGAGAGAAAAGAAAAATTTATTACCACAAATTATCATTGATTGAGAATCTGATCTGGAACAGCACCACAGGATTCCATGAGACGACTGCAAATACCCTTAAATGGTATTTTGAATCAAAAACAGGTGCATATGGTATTATTAATGCCATCTGGTCACTTGAAAACCTTGTTGATTCGATCCCCCTGGGTAATAATCAGGCTTATGTTCCTCCGGGGAAATATTCATTCATTAATCTCGGTGCCACCTATTCAACGGCAAGCAGTCATACCCTCTCATCAGTCTTCACAGGTGAAGCAGGTACATTCTTTGACGGCCGTAAGCTGTCACTCTCAGCATCTCCTACTATGATCGTCAGTTCCGGCATCAGTCTTGGTCTGACATATTATCTTGATTATGTCAGTTTTGAATCAAGAGATGCCAGGTTCACGAATCATATTGCAGGACTTAAAGCACTTTTCACATTCACGACTAAAACGTCACTCTCAGCTTTTATTCAGTATAATACTGCTGTGGAAAAAGTCTCAGCAAATGTCAGGTTCAGGTATAATCCGCGTGAAGGCAACGACTTCTATCTTGTATATGATGAGGGGCTGAACACGAAGCTCGACAGAGAAACTCCGTCACTTCCAATCTCCTCAGGAAGGACAATTCTGCTTAAATATTCTTATACCTTCAGGTTTTAATTTTAATAGAATATTAGAATTATGTATTACAGACTCTGTCGAAGCATAAGGGGAAGATTGTAATTTTCATTTAAAGTCCGAATCCAAATGCACGACGTTTAACCATACCAAGAAGATATTCATCTACTATATCATCAAATTTCTTCGGTGAGAGAGAACGTTTTAACTTCATCACCTGTTCAAGACCAAAATACTTAAGACCTTCCATTGCCATATCTTTTCCTACTTTGAATGAAGGTTTTGTTGGCCATTCGGTGGAATATGGAATATCCTTTTCCCCATTTAATGTTTTACTATATACATATTTCTTGAAAGGTTCAACTTTTGGACGGACAAATGATGGATTTTTAAGTGAATTCATATATTCATTTGTCGCAAGCCTCAGGATGTTTTTTGACAAATATTGCATGATAGGGGTCGGTTCGCCGATCACAGAAATGTATTTTTTTGTTGTCTGTTGAACTCTTCTTCTGACAATGCCATTTGGTGCGAATCGTTCCATGGCAGCCAATAATGTCCATAACATTCCACATTGTTTTTTAAAAAAAACTGATTTGTGATCTCGTAAAACTTTATTTGAGGAATTCCTGCAGTATACATAACCATCCAGCTCTACATCCAGTCGGCGTAATAGCGAAGGTCCCCATGTTCTGTAAAGAAGTTCATATCCATGTTCAACAATGTTAAGTGTTTCATGCTCTTCAAGTCCAAGGTTTTTCTGAGTACCACTCCAAAAATGAACATCTTCCCAGGGAACATCCTTTAATCTGCCGTCTTCTTTGAGTTGATACCACAGATCAGTTCCAGGGAATGGAGAGAGCCTTGTAAGCTGCTGATAGGTGGGATTCAGGGCTACAAAATAGTTCAGGTCTTCTTCAATATTTGTATGATTATGAAAATCCCATCCACAAATCCATGAACCGACTGTTCTGATACCCCTTTTATGCAAATTGCTGAAAACCTCTCTGGGATCAGTTTTACTTCTCTTCTTATAATGCAGCAGATCAGCAAATTTTGACTCCACACCAATAAACATTACTCCAATACCAATTTCAAGTATTGCATCCCATCCGTATTTTTCAACAAAAGCACCGATGAAGTCAAGTGAACCGAATGCAAACCAGTCAAGTGCTTCAACCATATCCGGATGGTTTTCCCATGGTTCTTTTATTCTAATTAGATATTCAGGCCACCGAAAATGATCTTCTTCAATCACAAACACATTTGTCACATCAGGAAAATTCTTTTTGTAGAGATACATATGTTCTACAAGATCTGTTGGTGACAACATCTCAATCCGATTGTGATCATATAATGCTGTTGACGAACAAAAGTCACACCTTCCTGGACAGCCTAATCCTGAAACGAGGAAACCTATCGCTCCCTTTGGAAATTTAGTTATGAACCTTGGAGAACCTCCCCCTTTTGGCATTAGCTTTTGCTGTATCGGACGGCTTGTATCTTCCCCTAGAAGATTCCGCATGAATTCCACTCCTTCTCCATGACAAATTTCGTCAACGAATTTCTTCCATCCACCATCAGGATAGACTGCCTGAAGTGCCAATCCCGCATAACATCCAAGAAGGATTCTCGTTGCCGGGGAATGCTCCCTTACATAAGTGCACATTTTAAGAACACTCTCTAAATGGACAGGCAGGGCGCTTATACCAATGATATCATATCCTTTTTCTATCTCATCAATGAAATTTTTCCATCGTGGATACTCAAGAATAACTGATGGAACTTGAATATTTTGTGCCAGTACATGATTAGCAAAATGATGAGAATGGGATATTATGCAAAATATCCCGTCAGCCCTGGAAAACCGTGCACCTGTTGCATCTGTCAGCGAAGTATCATTTGGCAGAGTCGGATAAGGATACAAAGAAGATGTAAAAAGAATTTTCTTCCCATTTACTCTGGACAGTCCATCTTTTACCCTTTCAGTCATAGTTGTTTTTGTTTCCATGTGTAAAATGTTATCTAATTGTTGAATAGGTTTTGTAGTAAATATCGTATAAATACATTCTGGTCTATTTCCTGATATTATCCATAAGATTGCTGATATTTAAAGCGTCTATATTCATTATGAGATTTTCTATTATTCCTGCTTTGTCATCTCCCCAGACAGTTACAGCTTCCCTGTAGAACTTGTTTCTGACGATTTTCTCTCTGCCATTATCATTTGCGAAACCCGGAGGCAGCTTGCAAAAACTTTCAATTCTCCTGCCGCTTTTCAGAACAACCTCTATCCTACCTGACAAATTGAAAGCCATTTTACTCAGGTCACCTTCATGAGAGAAATCGTGTTCAACACTTTTACTTTTTATACTGACATGACGGGTAATGGATAAGGACCTCATATACCTTTTCAGGAAATAAATCTGATCCATTGATTTTATTTTTGGTATTTCCAACAGATCATTCCATTCTATCAATGGACGGCTACCAAATGCCTTTTTAAATCTTTTAAATGTTTTTTGGCTGCTTCCAAGACTTAAAAATCCTGGCTTTCCTGGATTTTCAAGACCTGCATCCATTCCTCTTAGAAGTTCAATAGTCATCTGCCAGTCGTGACGAAGGCAACATCTGGCAGAAATATCACCGATACCTTTTATTTTCTTTTCAAATTCTCCTGTCTTATAAAAGTCCCCGGTCAATTCTCCAAAGATTAAAGCAGCAGCAGTGCTCCGTATAACAGAGAAATGGGTGTTGACAGGAGTGATGGAGGCCCCCAGATGTGGTACTGAGAACTTCTCCATTATTACTGATACAACAGGTACATAAATATTTACATTACTTATTTCTTCCTCAGTAAACTCAAAAGATTTTTTAAGGTTAACCGCTGCACATACCGGCCCTTGTGCGTAGGCACATGTTGCATAGTTCTTAGCAGAAAATGTGAGAATACTCCAGGTCTTGCCTAACCAATTCCAAATATCAGGAATTATATCAGAATAGCTGAAATATGTGAAGAATCCCGCTGGATTTTCAATAATATCAAGAGGACCTTCCATGCCTTCTCTGGCCATGAATGATGCTTTCACACCTTCAACAGTGGGAGAGCTGGTGCAGATAACTTTAGTATCAGGAGAGAAACAGGCAGGATAGAGTGGGAATTCAGGCATTGACAATGAGATAGCAAGAGCATTGGCTGTAGTTTTTTCATCGAATTCATAAAGTTTTGACGCTACAGTTGCGCTGGCAATACGGTGAATAAATGCGCGCATGTGACCCTGGTGTGGTCCACTCACCAGATTGGCACTCAATCTTCCGGCAACTTCGACTGAAGCAATAAATGCAAGTAAAAGATTCCGTCCTGATACATTTTGAGCCTCACCCAGAGCTAATGACACAGATGCAGATGACTGTCCTATGTGGCCCATGAACACGAAGTTGTCAAGTTCGAGGGCATTTATCATCGCTGAGTGATAATACAGGACATTATTGAGAGACCAGCTTTCGCCAAGAGGTATCATTGTGTACGGACCTCCGGATTCAATGGACATCAATGCTTTCTTGAGCCGGATCCCTGCAGAAGATCTTGAACCGGCGCAAATTGCTGAAATACAATCAAGCAGATTGAGCTTGGCAAAATGTATTACTTCGTCAGGTATATCTTCATAACGAAGATTTACTATCCATCTGCTGACCTTTTGTAACTGTGTCTGAAGATGATTCATTATTTCATTACTCTGTATGCGGCAACTTTAGAATACACAAAAGAGCGATCGGCATTAAATATCTTATTGGTCAATTCGATATCTTTTACTATTATATTGTGCAAACTTTCAGGAACCTCCCGCGGAATTATTAGATTGCGGAAAGATATACGTGATTCATTACGTGCCGTCCTTATAACTTCACTGAAAAGCTTGAAGGTATCGTCCAGACTCATCAACTCACAGATATTTGATAACGCAAAGCAATCAATGAAATCAGAAGGTATCTGTGGAAGCCAGTTTTGTGCATCCATTGTGACAATTTTTATCCTGTCGAGCCTGCTTTTAATAGTAATGAAGTTCCCTTCCATCAGGTAATCGGGAACTTCCTGAAGAGATCTGTAGTATCCTTTAAGATATAAATGCAGAAAATAATTGTTCTTAACCGGCACATCCATGATGACCTTCCTGAATCGTCTGAAGAAACTTTCAGCAAAAGTATTGGACCCGTCATCGAAGGTGAAATAATCTGCTTTCAGCCCACGCCTGGCAAGTATAAATTTGTTAAAAAATGCGTTGAATATGAACCGAGTCCTGGCAGTATCCCATTCCCTATGGGCAAAGGATTTTTGATCCTCAGGATCTCTCTCAATGAACAAATCATTGACCCTCCGGTTCCCTTCTATCATACGCACAAAACCACTGACAAGCTTAACGAATGTCTCGTAACGTCCATTCAGCAGGAATCCTTTCTTAATTACAGCAGCATTATTGTCCCAGAATGCAGCAGCTCCATTGCTTAATCTATTTCTGAACCGGTTGTATATTGCCAGCCTGTCCTCAATAGGACACAGACCAGTGAATCCTATGAATTCTTTGTATTCCAGACACTTCATGGCGGCAATTTTCAATTCAATAACATAGGACTGGCTCGGATTAATATCAACAGTGTGGATCTCTGACGGATCCTGAAGCAGGAAACCTAATGTATTGCATCCTCCAGATGTAATAGTCATCAGAGTATCACCCGGTTTTATTCCTAATGCCATTCGATCCATCTCAGGATCTTCCCAGTTCAATGTGAATATCAACTTGAGAAGCTTTACTTGATCTTTTTCGTGTTTCATTGTATTAATGAATATTTTTTTGAGTTCACTTCAGAATTCGCATAAGAATATAATCTTCATCAGACTAATGAGTAATCTTCATAAAGGAGACCATCCACGATTTTATTGACCTTGTCTTTATTCCCCTTCATACTCACAATAAACCCCTGTGAGTTAAAAGTAAAATGCAGATATTTAGTAAAATGCATTGCTACGGAGTCTTTTTCATGTATTCCGATTGCCAGATAATGATATCTTTCCTCAAATGCCAGGTTCCCTGCAAGTCTTATTAATGCATCAAACACGTCATCTCTTCCTCCTGTAAATGCAAATGCTCTTATATAAAGGACTCTGACAGGTTCTCCAATCACAGGAAAGTTAAATAAAGGTATTATCCTGCTAATCAATCTACATGTAGATACAATTATTCGTAGGACTAAAAGCAGTTTTATCAGGACATTTTGTTTCGAAGATCCCATGTCTGCAACAGTAAGTGCAGCAACAAGGTTTCCATCATATCTTGCAACAAAAGTACGTGTTTCCTGGAGAATATCCCTGCTAAACACCGGGCTATACTGGTATCTTTTATAGAATCCGTTATAAAGCTCCAAAACTTCATCGTTTATGTCTTGTCCATGTATTGAATATTTTAATGTTTTTATCTTACGTTTTAATGGAATTATCTGATAAACCCTGAAAGTTCCCGTGAGGATAAACCTAGGGAATCCTAATCTTCCGGCAAATAATGGCAGTACCTTTTCATTCCCCTTTGCAATGGTACAAAAAAGTAAATCTGCTCCAGATTCCCTGATATGATCTGCCATTTTGTGTAGTAATCTGGCTGTCAAGGTCTTTCTCTCAAACGAGGGATCAATTTTCAGATCAGCCAGATAATAAACTATTTCAGGGATTCCGTTAATTAATATAGTACTTTGCGAGGCTGAGAAACAACCCACAATGTTTCCAAAATCTTCGGCAACAAGTACAATACTTTGGCCTCGTTTGTTTAATAGGCTAAAGAAGTCAGGATTTCTATCGACCCTAAGCGATATCTCTCCTGTCATTGGTGTAAGAGAGGTTAGTTTTAAAAGCTGTTCATTATCAGACGAACAGGCTTTCCTAATGATAATCATACCTTAGTGCTTGAAGGTTGATTTTTTTGACTCTTTTCGTCAAAGCAGCTTTTTGCCAGCCTTCAATTAAAAGGCCGTTCTTAAAGAAGTACCACTTTATATCCCATCCTTATTATTTACAAGGTTGGGAAATCCTCTAAAGGATTTGTAAACGGCCTGGGATTTGCCGTAATGTTCAGAAAATCTTTACAAAATTACAAAAGAGTTGATTACAAAGCAAAACAGTATTATTTCATTATTTTTCTATATTTACTCCCTACTTATTTTATTTCATATCTTTCAATGCTTTATGACTACATTATAATAGGATCCGGATTCGGGGGAAGCGTCGCCAGTCTCCGCCTTGTGGAAAAGGGCTATAAGGTTCTGACATTAGAGCAGGGCAAGCGCTTCAATCCGGCCGATTTCCCGAAAACAAACTGGAACCTGCCAAAGTATTTGTGGATTCCTTCATTCAGGCTGTTCGGCTTCCAGAAGCTTTCGTTCTATACCACGGCCAGCATCCTCAGCGGTACAGGTGTCGGCGGAGGAAGTCTCGTGTACGCCAATACTTTATACACCCCGCCCGATAAATTTTTCCAGAATCCATCGTGGGCGCGGTTCGGAGACTGGAGAAAGATCCTTGAGCCTTTTTACGAAAAGGCTTCATTCATGCTTGGAAGGAAAAAGTACAGTAAACTTAACCCGGAAGATCTGGTCCTTGAGGAAGTTTCGAAGGAAATGAACGCCCACGAAACTTTCGAAACAGTTTATGTTGGTGTAAACATCGACGGAAACAAGGAGGAAGAATCAGATCCCTATTTCAACGGCCTCGGACCTTTACGTAAAGGGTGTACGGAGTGCGGAGGCTGTATGGTAGGGTGCCGCGAAAACGCGAAGAATACCCTCGACAGAAATTACCTCTGGTTTGCTGAAAAACTGGGACTGGAGCTGATACCTGAGACTAAAGCAACCAGGATTTCATTCAGGGATGGCATCTATATCGTTGATACAAAAAAAATTACTTCAATCTTCAGGAAGAGGAATAGTTATACATCGAAAGGCATAGTAATTGCCGGCGGCACTCTGGGAACACTCGAGCTTCTTCTAAAACAGAAATACAAATACAAAACCCTTCCTTCACTTTCAGATAAGCTTGGTCATGAGCTCAGAACAAATGCTGAGACTCTCAGCGCTGTCTCGGGCGCCAGGGAAAAGCTCAACAACGGACTGGCAATTACTTCAGTGTTCCATCCTGAT
>JALONV010000022.1 GCA_025454755.1 Bacteroidales bacterium
AAAATGTTATTTTACATTTTTTGATATAGCTGCAAAAAATATAGTGTGGATATGTGAAACAACCGGAAGAATCAACGGTAACGGAACAACCCAGTGGTATGGATTTGCAATGGTAGAATGCACAAGGAATTATATCGACCAGGTTTATAAGAAGAACCTTAAGAAATAATTTTTTAAGTGAATATCATATTTGGAAAGAAACAAGACTGAAAATGAAAGTCAGGGTTTTTAATAATATTAAATTTTTCTCTGGCATCTTTTTATTGATCCTCAATGCTGGCATATGGATTAATGGACTGTTTATTAACAGGGAGAGAGGGATGGATATTATAATTGCTATTCCCCTTCTGGTAACCGGTGCCTTTCTGCTTCTTAAATGGTTTAGAAACACCGGGACACATTTAAAATCTCAGCGATGGAAGTTCATTCTAAATGTATATCTCATAAATTATGCTGTTTTGTATTTCATATATATGCTTGCAGATATAATATTTAGTGATGCAATCGATTTTCTGACAATGCCCGGAATCATGCTTCCACTGCTTCTGGGTTTATTTGTAATGGGATTCATTTTATCCTGGAAAAATGAGCATTATGCTGGAATCTTCTTCCTTCTCTGGTATTTTTTAGCTCTGTTCAGTCAAATTGAATATGGTGAAATCAGAGACCGTGGGCCATATATATTGATAGGCATTACCATTTTCATACATGGAATCCTATATTTGGTTTATTATTACAGGATTAAAGAGGAAAAATAGCCTGGCAGGGGCTTACCTGTATTGAACCTGTCATAAAAAGAGAGAGTAGAATCGGGCTGAGTGAAGTTATGTTGAATTAATATGTTCTGCCATTTTTTTCAAGCCTTCAATATTTGATATTTCAGGATTATAATTTAAAGATCTGCGTGCTTTGCTTATATTAAACCAGTGCGAACGGGTCAGTTCACTCACCAGGAAACGGGTTAAAAATGGTTCCCCTGATCTGAAGAATATTTTATGTGTTGTCTCTGACAGAGCTGAGATTGCAAAAGCAAGCCAGGATGGAACTGACTTTCGTATTGGTCCATGACCTGAGAAATCAAGCATCGTATTGAGGAAATCCCATAGAAGGACAGGTTCTCCGTTGGTAATGAAATACGTCTTGCCGGATGCTTCGGAATTTTTGATGATAGCCTCTGCTGCATTTATATGAGCTGAAACTACATTGTCTATATATGAAACATCAATAATATTCTTTCCATTCCCGATTCTTCGCAACCTGCCGTTTTTAGCCCGTGATAAAACTCTAGGAAACAAATGGTTATCACCCGGACCGTATACTATATGAGGTCTTAAAGCAATTGTTCTAAAATCAGGTGAATTGACTTGCAGGATTAACTTTTCTGCCAAGGCTTTGGTTGCCGTATAATGTGAAACGGGCTTCACCGGGTAAGGAAGTGATTCATCAGATCCTTCAATTTTTTTACCATCAAAAACCACGCTTGCCGAACTGGTATATATCAGATATTTAATATTATTCATTTTACAGGCATGAATAATATTCCCGGTACCTTTAACATTTGTTTTGTAATAATCAATGTAATTACCCGAGATCCCGGCTTTTGCCGCAACATGAAAAACTATATCCATTCCCATGCATGCCTTTTGAACTGAATCGGGGTCCGACAAGTCTCCTGTTTTTATATTAACCCCGATATCTCTGAGAGCCGGGTAATCATTCCTCGAGAAGCTTGTAACTACGAAACCTCTTTTAACCAGTTCATGCACAAGGGCTGAACCTATAAAACCACCTCCGCCGGTAACAAAAGCATTCATTTTATTTTTTTTGAAGCCCAGAGAGCAAGTTTCTCCCGGAATATCTTTGCATTATGCCGGGGATCAACAGGAAATTCTTTCTTAAATAAGATATCATTTATATTTTTTGTGATGTTACACATTTTCCCCAGCTCCTTCAGTTCATCCATAATTTTGGGATTTGCTTTGATCCCATTTAATAACTGGATGCATATTACGGGTTTTTTAAATCCTGTGTCATTAATGTTAATCCCGACAAGAGCTGATCTGGATACAAGCGGATGCCGATTAAAAACGGCTTCGCACGGAATGGTAAAAAGAGTTCCTTTATGAGTTATTACCCTGTGCGATTTTCGTCCGTAAAACCAAATCTTTCCTGAAGAATCGATTTTTCCCAGGTCTCCCATACGATGCCAGATTTTATGAGTAGAAAGATCCTGAATTTTGGACAACCTGTCGGCATCGGGTTTTCTATAATAGCCTTTTGATACCCATGGTCCACTAACTACAATTTCCCCGACTTCATTTACATCCATCAGTTTTGCGTCCCCCCACGATTCAATATGTTTATCAGTTATTTCAATGATTTTTACATCCAATGGTTCAATAGGTCTTCCTATGCAGATTACATTCTCATATTCATGATTTTCTGAGTAGATTTTTAGCAGTTCAGAAGCAGTCACATCAGTAACGGGCAGCGCTTCGGTAGCTCCATAAGGAGTATGAATAACTGCATCATCGGGAACCAGTCTGCTGAAAGATTCCAGGATATGACCGGGAACTGCGGCTCCTGCTGAAATTATATTCATCAGGGTAGGCAGTTTTATGTTTCTCGGTTGACAATATGAAGAAAGTTTATTCAGGATCATCGGAGACCCAAACATCTGTGTGCATCCAAAATCATATATGTTCCTGATGACTTTTTCCGGATCCATTTTTGCCGGGTGCATCATATCCATGTCTGCAATAACGGAAGAGTTGCCATGGCATATTGCAAACAGCCCAAGAAGAGGGAAGGTGCAAAGATCGGTTACATTTGACCCGATTTTGAACCGGGATCTTGTTACCTCAATTTGATTTTTAAGCATGCCAGCCGTATAAATAGCTCCTTTTGCCGGACCAGTACTGCCGCTGGTGAAGAAAATGACAGCCATATCTTGAGGATTACCTGAATAAGAAGGGAATGGTCTGTTGTTATCAATTCTCAGGCTATTTAGTCTTTTTGTTCCTTTCAGACTGACCATTCCAGTTGTTATTTTGATTTTTACTGTTTTAAAGGCATGCGGGAATAATAAAAAAAACAAATGAGCTTTGGGGATGCCTATAAAAGCTTCGGCTTCCAGGTCGGCCAGAACAGTTAACATTGCTTTGATTCCCATTCCGGGATCTATCATAACCGGTACGGCCCCGATCCTGAGCAATGAAAATATCAGTACAAAAAAGTTAGTTCCTGCCGGTACCAAAACAAGAGTTCTTGTACCTGCCTTAAGGCCTGCCTGGCTGAGTCCAAATGAAAGAGCATTAACTTTATTTTCAAGTTCTTTATATGTAATTTTTTCAGGGGAAAGAATAGCAGGCTTATCAGGGGATTTTTCAGCATTCAGCTTAAGATAGTCTGAAATATTGTTGATTTCAGAAGCATTTATATGTTGATCAGATGTCAGCATGTCATTATATCTTAATTTCTGTAAAGCGCCACAGAGACTTTTATTCCTGAGCCGATTGTGAGAAAAATTATATTCTTTGCACTTTTGAAACGATCATCATCCCAGGCTTTTTTCAGCGCAAATGCCGGCCCGGCTGTATGGAATGTTTTTTCTCCGTTTTGTGAAATTTCGACAAAATTTTCATTCATTCCAAGACGGGCTTTTAACCTTCCTGTAAATTTCAAAGGACTTTGGGATCCTATTAATAGGTCAATTTCTTTCAGCAATATTCCTGACTCATCAAGAAATTTATACAATGATTTAACCGCTAATTCGACACATAAATCTGGATATGATTCCCGCTGGGAGACATTAAGAATGTTTTGGCCTCTTTTTTTCCAGGTTGGAATGCTGTAAAAAGTCCTGCTGACCAGTTCTTCGCTGTATTCAGGATATGTATATGTTCTGAACAGCGAAAATCCCCTGGAGCCTTCTGTTAAAGAAAGTATTATGGCGGCAGCAGATGCATTGAAGTTAAATGATTTCGACAAACCATGAAAGGGTTCAGAATCGCCGGCAACTGTCATTCCAAAAGATATTTCTTTATTCACTAATGATCTGTGAACAATTTCTATTCCTGTAAGCAAACCACATCCACCATTATTTATGTCAAATGAAAAAGTGTTTTGAGTTTTGGTTGAATCGTCAAAAGCAGTTCTGCCGGAAGAGATTTTCTCCTGGATAAGAGCTGCGATTGAAGGCTCTCCTGTGTTCTTATGGCGGTATATTCCAGTATAGATCAAAAGGCCGAGGCCACACATATCAACTCCGGATTTTATCAGACAGTGCCGGGCTGCGCGAACGGATAAATTGATTGAATTTCCAAGGTAAAAACTGAAATGCGGTCTGGCGACGGTGACCATATCAATTAAGCTTCCCATAGCGGTATACAATATCGTTCATTTTGAAGATTACCACACCAATGATCAGTCCGGATGCAAAACAGAGCAGCATGACATTATCATCTTTACTGAATTGTTTTTCTTTCAGATATTTGTACATAGCCAGGAAATGTGTGGTTGAAGCAGTATTCCCTGTATCTTTTAATGTAATTGCTATATGCCCGGGCTTCTCCCCGAAACATTCCAGATAATGATTAGCTCCGGAAAGGATAGAGCTTCTCGATGTTTGATGAGGAATCAGCCATTTAATATTATTCAGTGACATTTTACTGTTGCTAAGTGCCTGCTGTAATATAGGAACAGACTCAGTTATTGCAGCCTGATGGATCTTTTTTGCCCTGGTTTTCATTTTTCCTCCGGGAGCGTTCCGGTTTTGCATTCCGGTGCACAGATTGCTGTATTTGCTAAGTGTTATAAAACCTGATACAGTGAGGCCATTATTCTCTTCATCAGTTCTTTCAATTATTGCTGCCGCTCCGCAGTCACCAAGCGTTAGAGAAGATAATTCCGAGCTTAAGGATGTTTTAATATTTTTTAATGCATGATCACTTATGTTTGAAATGTATTCCCCGCTCACTATCATACAGGTTTTAATAATACCCTGTCTGATAAATTTCTCAGCTAAATATACACCGGTAAGCATTCCTGCACATGCATTGGAAATATCAAATGTCATTGCATTATCAGCTCCGATAGCTTTCATTATTAAAATTGAAAAGGAAGGTTCGTAAAGATGTGATAATCCATCTTTATATTTTGTAATTGAGCAATTAATGATCATATCGAGTTCATCAGCCCGGTATTTTGAATATGAGAGACAATCATTCGCCGCATCCACTGCCAGGGAAAATGAATCTTCACCGGGAGAACATACCTTCTTTTCAAATATCCCTGTCAGCAATCCAAACTTTCTGACGCACGGAGTTTTAAATCTCTCCAGCAATTCCTTGGTAGTTAATGTTTTTGAAGGGAATTTCACTCCTATACTTTCAATCTGGCATTTCCAGTTCATATACATCCATGGATTAACTTAATAATTCGATCTCTGCTTTGATCCTGAACCTGATTATAATATCAGCAAGTTCCGCGCTTCTGTCTTCCTGGATAAAGTGACCTGCCTCAAGCCTAACATGATCCTGTCCGATTGCTCCGGGGATCCTCTTCTGTAGATATTCATCACCGCCGTATGTTATCGGATCATTACTGCTGAAGACAGTCAGAAAAGGTTTCTTCCATTCATTAAGCGATTTATATGCAGTTTTGTTTGCTGCTGATTCAGGATCATTTGCAGAAACCGGTACCAGATGGGGGAGAGCACGAATTGCGACTTTATATTTTGATGAAGGGAAAGGTGCACGGTATGCTTTTCTCTCTTCTTTATCCAGTTTGCGCAATGTTCCCACCTCAAGAATACGATCGACAGGAATATTTGGGCTGTATTTTGCAAAGTACTTCCATAATTTAAAAGTAGAATGAATTTTTTGTTCACCTGTCGGCAGCATACCGTTGCTGACTATTATTCCCGTAAACAGATCCGGGTGTAGTGCGGCAATTCTTAGTCCGATCAAAGATCCCCAGTCATGGCAGAAAAGGATTATCTCTTTAAGATTTAATTGGAAAATGAAATTTGTGATCCAATCAATATGTGACTGGTAAGTATGTGATTTTATGCACTGGGGTTTATCTGATTTCCCGAAGCCAATTAAATCAGGAGCAACAACCCGGCAGCCGTTTTCTGAGATTTTCCTGATAATGTGCCTGTACAGATATGACCATGCCGGAACACCATGAAGCAACAAAACAGGTTTATCATTATCAGGACCTTCATCCACATAATGCATTTGAAGATCATTGATCCTTAAGAAATGAGATTCAAAGGGGTATTCTTTCAGACCATTAAATCGAGATTCCGGTGTCTGAAGTATCATATCCATTAATCCTGCATTTTATTTATGTTGCAACAGTTTAATCGTTCTCTTTTGTAAATGTAAACCCTGCCATGGGGAAATAATTTACTCCCTGAGTATAGCGCAGATCTCCTTCTATTCTACCATTTGCAGGACCGGGACTAAGCCATAGTTCTACCTCTTTTAAAGGTAGAGGGTCTTTATCGAAAATCTTTCCGATCTTACCACACTCAATAGTAAAAGACAAACCCGACATCTTAACCGGCAGGAGCCAGTTTGTTTTTAACTTACCTTTTTCGAATTTTGCAGATCCAATAGAACCTTCTACAGACTTATCATCATTAATTTTCAGTATGACGATTGCTGAATCTGAAGTAAACTGGAACCCTGTCTTTTTATCTTTGACACGGACAGTTATCATACTTTTATCTGACTTCCATTCGCCGATCAGATCCTGAGGTATACTCTTCTGACCACATGATTGAATCATAAATGCAGCCAGAATTAAATATAACGGCAGCAAAGTTGTACGAATAAATCTTGTCTTTGTATTCATATTATTATGATTTAAAGTTAAATATACACTTACTTGCACACTCCGGGTCGTTATTCTTTTGTAAATTAGTTGTATAGTATTTTACAATGATTCAACAATTAATTTCTAAGTAATAGTCATATTTTGCAGCAGGAAGACCAAATATTGTTCAGCCTTCTTAAAAAAGAGATAGCGCAAACCATGATACAATCTTATCCCGGTACAGATCCTGATATATCAACCTGGAAAGGACAGGAAATAATTGAATTCCAGGAGGAGTTGAAGAAGAAAGTCAAAGGCCAGCTGAGTGAAAAGTGGTTCTACACGCACATGAAAGCCTCAAATCCGAAATTGCCAAGGATCGATGTGCTGAATTTGCTGAGCCGGTATTCAGGTAACATCGACTGGCAGGATTTCAGGCATAAGAACATCAGCCAAATCACAATTGCAGGGAAATCACTTAAGCCTTTAAATATTCTGATCAGGATCCCTTTATTGTTCATTGCTGTCATGACCGTGATATTAATTATTTTAAAATTGATTAATACTCAAAACTATAAGTTCGCTTTCATTGATTCTGATACCGGGGAACCGATAATCAGAAATGATATAAAGGCAGCCTTGCTCATGGAAGACGAGTCCCCGACGAATTATTTGTCAGACGAAAATGGGAGCATAATTATAAGGACAAATAAAAGCCGGGTGAATTTCGTTGTGAAAGCTCCATATTATATCACTGATACCGTTAAAAAAATCCTCAGGAAATTCAGGAATAATGAAATAATCAGCTTAAGGCCTGATTATTATGCACTTATGATAAGCTACTTTTCACAGAGTGATGTAAGTTCATGGGAAAAAAGAAGGGAACAACTTGAAAGGATACTCAGTGAAGAAGCAATAATATACCAGTTTCCCGATAAGAATGCCGGGAACAGCATGGCCCTTTTCAACAAGCAGGAGTTTATTGATAAGATTACCATGCCCTCATCAGGCCTTCGTCAAATAGAGATATTGGATTGCCGTTACATTGATGGAAAAATTGCGATCCTCCGCTTTAGGATAAATAGAGAAATGGAATGAAATGGTTAAAATACATATGGATCCTCCTACTGATTTACCTTGTTTGCGCTGCAAGGACATGCAACGAGGATGAAGAGGCTGCTGCCACCAGGGAAGAGCAGCAGGTGGAAAGATTAATAGAGAGTATTGAAATGGCTTTTACAACTGAGACTCTTACTGATTCCATACTGAGGGCATATGAAACAACGGCAAGGGATAAACTTTATGATTTTGCCGATTACCTGAAAATAGCCTCAGATACTTCACTCGATTTGAAATTCAGGAAGCAGGCAGCAGAATCTATACGAAATCTGTTTATTCCGGGTCAAATCAAATTATTAAACTGGAGCAAATATTATCATGCGAAAGGGCAGAATAGTCTGGATCTTCTAATTGAGCAGAGCCTTTCTGGAGGAATTTCCGGCTGGATTCAACCTTCGCAAATAAAGATCAAGTATCCTTTTAACATGTTAA
This sequence comes from Bacteroidales bacterium, assembly GCA_025454755.1. Lineage (GTDB taxonomy): Bacteria > Bacteroidota > Bacteroidia > Bacteroidales > VadinHA17 > LD21. The sequence goes on from JALONV010000022.1 coordinate 8,377, forward strand.
ATGACTCTATATATAAGGGAGGAATTTCATTTAATCCGGTTTATTTTCCTGTTAAACAAATCAAGGAATCCGAAAAAGGATCTGCAGAATTTAATATTGATGTTTTTCTGATTAGGGAGAATAAATCTTTTGGGGACAAAAAGCTCAGGATTTGGGAGGTTTATTTTGGCAATTTAGAATAGGAATATTATGAGGGTGTTTGTAAAATTAATGGTGAATATTTTGCATTTATGTCATATGATTCAACCATATTAAAAATTCAATCTTAAGCAAAATACTATTTATCTTAAGTATTGTAGTATTTGTATTCTGGATTTCCGGTCAGGCTATTGATGTATATCGTTTTGCCGCAATTGGTTCAATCTATGAATTTATCTGGCTTTTTATGCTATTGATGTTATTTGTTATGCCAATAATCTCACTGATATTTTTATTAAAGGGGGGATTTAATATCAGGTCCCTTTATCTGTATACAATAATAATTACTGTGACAAACATTCTCCTGATGATCTTTTTAAAATAGGCCTCTGTTAAATATAAATGGCAAAAATACAAACCATGATTGAACTAAACTCTCATCAGGATTATAAATGTGTAGAATTAACCCTAAAGCAAATAAAATTAGGCTTCTATGGTAATAGTATGAAGGATCATCACTTTTAAGTATCCTGATGAAAAGAACAATATTACTTGTCATTCTTTCAATTCCGGGTATATTTTTATTTGCTCAGAGCAAAAGTGACACCGCCACAAAAAGACCTCTGAATAATTTTAACCTGAATCTTCTGGGCGAAGCGTCGCTGATTTCATTTAATTATGAGAGACTGCTTTTTATAAGTCCGAAATTCTTTTTAACCGGCCAGTTAGGAATCGGATACAATGAGGAATTCCAGCTTTTCGATAATTCACCGCCGGAAAAGTACACCATAATCTCGCATCATATTACCGGGAACTATGGGAAAATGAGGCATTTTTTTGAATTTGGACTATTTGGTGCGATAGTCAGCGGAAAAACTGATCATCATTATTTATTAGGACCGGTAGCAGGATACAGGATACAGCCATTAAGCTCCGGCAAAATAAATATTAGAATTTATGGCAATATCCCTGTTTTAGGTTTTGAAACGGAAATGACCTTTATCCCTGTTGGAATAAGCTTTGGTTTATGTTTTTAATACCATCACTGAATTTTATCAAGTTCTCCTGAATGACATTTACATTATCAAATATTATGTTAAATCATGATGGTATATTAATCGTAAGGATATTTTCAATTGTCCTTCTGATAAATATTTTATTCAGCAGTCTGCTGAATGCCCGGGATTCAGAAAAAGATTATCGCAGGGAAAAACATCAAGGAAAAATTCCGTTTATCTTGAAATCCTGGGCGACGGCGCAGTATGGTAACTTAATTATGACCGGATCGTACCTTTAAGAAATAATAACGCGTTGGTTTTCAGGGCAGGCGGAATGAATATCATAGTCATTTTACAGATACATTAAGTTTCAATTTCATCGGCGCAGTAGGTTTCCTGACAGGCGGTCCGAAACAATTTTTTGAAGTAAGTATGTGATATACACATTTTTCAGGGAGCCAGGACCGCCTGGTTGTTCTGACTACGGGAAACCGTCGCCAGGGGCCCAAAGGCCTGATCATCAGATTTACACCAATGTACATTTACAATACCGAAAAGGGAGATACTTTTGGCAATTCTTTATAGTTTGGATTATCCTTAGGCTATTCGTTTTGATAATAGTATTTAAAAGTAGGAGTCCTGCCACCTTAATCAAGACTACTAATTCTTAGTCCAGTCAACAATTACTTTAATCATATCTTCCTTAACATTACCAAAACCATGATTGGTGTCGAATGCCTTAATGCTGACCTTATCTGATTTTAGAAGTTTAAGTTTCCGGTACAATGGAAGACAGTGTTCTTCAATAGGGGCTGTAGTGTCAAGCCATCCCACAATAAATAAAATTTCCTTATCCTTGAGTTTTTCAGCATTCTTAACAAGATCGAAAAGGTCAACTTTTATAATGATTGATTCATTATAACTGTGAAATGATTGTAAATCACAATTTATCGGGCCATCAGGAGTAAATGCTCCGGATATTCTTTTTTCAAATGATTCACGGTATACCGTATCAGCCTTCATTTTTTTTATGTGGACGGAATTATCAGATCCACCAATAGATATGACCTTCCTCATTCCAGGATTATAAAGGGCTGCTGTTAAAACATATCCGCCTCCAAGACTATGGCCGCATACAGTTATTCTTGAAGTATCGATTCCAAATTGACGAATTGTCTTTTCCTGTTTAAAAAATTCCAGTGCAACATTAATATCATGAATACTATTTTCATCATTAAACCTTCCCTCGCTGCTAAAGCTTCCCTGATAATTAAAAGCCAAAATATTAATTCCGGCAGAATTAATTTTTTCAGCCAATCCAAGCGGACTCTGGTTGTTACCCGGGAAGCCATGAGCCAGTATTAAAGTAGGTGAATATCGGTCATGGGCAGGATAAAAGTATGCATTTAATATATTTCCGTTACTTACCAGATCAATCTTTACAGGAGATGGTTGAGCTAATAATATGGCACTTTTAAAAGCTAATAAAAGTATCAGGGGAAGTTGATGTTTCATTGTTTGGATTTTAATTAATTCCGGTGCGAAGTAATTATAAAGTTATACTATGTTAATATTAAAGCCAAATTTATTTTAATCTCTGTATATGTTTGATTATGTGTATATTGTAAACTCTGACACCAATTCTATCAACATCATTAATATTTAATCCTGTAAAGGATTGATCTTGAACGATTTAAATTTATATTGAGTTTTAATTTCCTGATTTATTCCTAAATTTGAGATTACATCTGTAATAAATGGCATTAAATCTGAGTCAAAATGAAATTACGTCATCTTTTCATAATCAACATTTTCATCGCAATCTTTTTTGGAGGTTCATGTACATTTTTACCTCATTTTGTATTCTCATTATATAATATTGTACCTGATGAGGCATCCATCTGGGTTGCCCGCCTGGCCGGAGGTTCCATCCTGGGCTTTGCAACACTCATGTGGTTTGGTATTAAAACAGCTTCAACCGAGTCCCACAACCCAATTGCTCTTGCCTATGCTTTTTTCCTGTTTATCCGGCCGGATATAAGCAATAGGGACTAAGTTTTTATAGGAAATTTTAATTTTAGAATACTGATTGCAAAGTTACTAAATTACTGAATGAAGATAATTAAAAAAATACTGATCCTGGGAATCGGAAATGATATTCTTACCGACGATGGTATTGGCCCCAGGCTTGTTCGTGATCTGGCTCAAATGAACATCAATCCAAATTTCGGATTTGATGTCGCCGGCTGCGGTGGACTGGAGATAATGGAACATATAAAAGGTTATGATAAGGTGATTTTCATTGATGCAATACGTACCCGTACCGGTAAACCTGGCGCTGTATATTATTTTATTCCTTCTGATTTCCGTGAAACCTCTCATCTGTCAAATCTTCACGATCTGAATTTTCTTACATCGCTAAAACTGGGAGAAATCCTTGAACTTGGACTGCCTTCCGATTTACATATAATTGCTGTCGAGATCCTTGAGGACATGGTATTCGGCGAGGAATTGACCTTTCCTTTAAAGAATGAGTATCCCCGCATTCTTAGAAAAGTGGTATCTCTTATTAAGAAGATAGCTGAAAAATAAGATCGCCCGATTTTTCTCTTTTAAATTATAACCTTTATCCTTCTTCAGGGGACTGTATATATTATCTCAAAATATTTTTTCCAAAATTTCATTGCTGCTATTTGTCTAATTCTTCGTAATTTTATATGAAATGTTCTTTTTGTATATAAATTAAGAATGCAATGTTCTATATATAAGCACTTTAAGATGCTTCCTGTTTTTATTGCAATTATCTGATAACATGGAGGGACATAAAAATGAATGAAAAAGCAAAAATTCTCGTTGTTGAAGATGACAGTGATCTCGTTGCTGCAATAACTAAAATACTTGAAAACAAAGGCTATGCTGCTTCAAGTGCATATGATCCGGAAGAGGGCTGGGATAAAATAAAACAGGATAAACCGAATCTGATCATCCTTGATGTTATGTTTGGAGGTAAGGGAGAATCAAAAGGATTTGATTTTGCCCATAAAATAAGGTGTGATAAGCAATTTTCTGATATTCCGATATTAATGATGACAGCAATTAATACAGAGAAGCCTTTTTTCAATTTTTCGCCGGAGACAGATGGTGAATTTTTACCCGTCGATGCTTTTCTTGACAAGCCTGTCAAATCTGATGAACTTTATCTTAAGGTTGAAGAGCTATTAAAGCAGAAAACCAGCAAATGGATTAATTGGCCAGAAAAGAACAATAATAACTGATTAATATTTACTTTTTTCATCATTAAACTATCCCTTCAAACTGCCTTTAATATACTATCATTGTCGCTGGACGGGCATTTCAAAGAATTAGAGAAGTTTTTATTATCCTTTAAAATATTGTATTTGGACTGTTTATTGTGAGACATTTCACTTTAAACATTAGATTATTAGGGGATTCCTTAACTTTTATATATTTTTTCTTAAATTTATTACAAAGATTTTTTGTAACTGGGTTTAATTATTTAAGAAGATAAATCATATGGAATTTAATCCCCGGATTGTTGCATTTCTCTGCAACTGGTGCTCATACACTGGTGCTGATCTGGCAGGGACATCAAGGATGGAATATAAATCTAATGTACGAGTTGTCAGGATCATGTGTTCAGGTCGTATAGAACCAACATTTGTACTCAGAGCATTTACAAAAGGTGCCGATGGTGTGCTTATCTGCGGCTGTCACCCCGGTGACTGCCACTATCAGGAAGGAAACTACCGCTGTTTACGCAGGTTCCTGTTATTGCAGAAATACATTCTGCAGATGGGAATTGAAACAGAAAGGCTTAAGCTCGAATGGATAAGTGCCAGCGAGGGAAAACAATTTGCAGAGCTTGTGAATAGTTTTACTGAGACAATTACTGAACTAGGGCCCTGTAAAATAAAGGATACAATGAAGGTCCTGACCTAAATTAATAAATCTCACATTATGGAAGGTTCAAAGCCAAAATTAAAGCTTGCCGTATATTGGGCAGCTGCCTGCGGTGGCTGCTGTGTATCCGTGCTTGATGTTCATGAAAAACTGTTTGATGTTGTTGCTGCCGCCGACCTGGTATTCTGGCCTATTGCGTTCGACATCAAATACCGCGATGTAGAGGAGATGCCCGACCAGAATATTGATGTCACCCTGTTTAATGGAGCAGTCAGAAACAGCGAAAACGAACATATGGCAAAGCTTTTAAGAAAGAAAAGCAAGATCCTTGTTGCCTATGGCAGCTGCTCACATCTTGGAGGCATTCCCGGACTTGCAAATTTTTCAACAAAAGAAGAATTATTCCGGAGAGTATATTCGGAAAGTGAATCAACTGTAAATCCTGATAATGTAAATCCTCTTCCGGAATTTGAAGTAAAAGAGGGAGTTTTAAGCTTACCCGATTTCTATAATGATGTCAGATCACTTACACAGGTTGTCGAAGTGGATTATTTCATACCGGGTTGTCCTCCGCAGACTGAAAGGTTACTTGAAGTCTTTACAGCAATTGTGAGCGGGGCCGAGCTCCCGCCAAAGGGTTCTGTCATTGGGGCCGGAACAAAGACTCAGTGTGATGATTGTATCAGGAAAAAGACTGAAAACAAGCGCATTAAAAAATTTTACCGACCATGGGAGATTCAGGATGACGGAGTATCCTGTTTCATGGAACAGGGGGTTATTTGTATGGGACCCGCTACAAGAGAAGGATGCGGATACCGTTGTATTAAGGGTAATGCTCCGTGCCGCGGATGCTATGGTCCTCCCACCGGAGTTATCGACCCGGGTGCCAAAATGATGTCATCTATTGCCAGTATCATAGATGAAAAAGAGCCTGAAGAGATAAGCAGAGTCCTTGAAGATGTGGTCGATCCGGCCGGATTATTCTACCGTTTTAGTCTTCCCGTTTCATTAATAAGAAGAAAATTAATATGAAAAGGATCACAATAGACCCTATAACCAGGCTGGAAGGCCATGGTAAAATTGAGATTTTCCTGAACGATGAAGGAGAAGTTAACAATGTCTATTTCCAGGTTCCGGAACTAAGAGGTTTCGAGAAATTCTGTGAAGGAAGACCTGTGGAAGAGCTTCCTGCCATCGTCGCAAAAATATGCGGTGTTTGCCCGGGCTGCCACCATATGGCATCGGGTAAAGCTGTTGATGCTGTATTTGGCGTTAACCCTCCTCCTACAGCAAAAAAACTCAGGGAACTTTTTTACATGGCACATTTTGTTCACAGTCATACCGCCCACTTTTATGCACTTGCGGCGCCTGACTTCGTTGTTGGTCCCTATGCACCACCTACTAAAAGGAATATTCTCGGGGTAATTGAAAAGGTAGGAAAAGAAATTGGGACAGAAGTCATTAAGCAACGCCGTTTGGCACAGGAAATCCAGGCTCTGCTTGGCGGCCATCAGACTTTTGTAGTGATGAATATCCCGGGAGGCGTCAGACGAGGGCTCTCTGAAACAGAACGGGATGATATAGCCGATAAAGCAAAAGGCTTTGTTGAATTCGCAAAATTTACATTGAAGATTTTTGAAGATGTAGTATTGAAGAATAAGGAATACGTCGATTTAATCCTCAATGGCCCCTATTCGCTTAAGCTTCATTCAATGGGACTTGTCGACGCCAGCAACAAAGTAAATTTCTATGACGGAAAAGTCAGGGTGGTCGATACGGAAGGTAAGGAATTGTGTAAATATTCTCCTCCGGAGTATCTCGATTATGTTGCCGAGCATGTTGAGCCATGGACATATCTGAAATTCCCGTTCCTGAAAAAAATAGGATGGAAAGGATTTATTGAAGGACAGAATTCTGGAGTGTATCATGCCACACCTTTATCGAGACTAAATGCTGCTGACGGGATGGCTACACCCCTTGCCCAAAAGGAGTATGAAAGAATGTACACCACACTCGGAGGGAAACCTGTTCATGCGACATTAGCAATGCACTGGGCAAGGCTTGTAGAGCTGTTATACTCCGCTGAACGATGCCTTGAGCTTGCAATGGATCCTGAAATTACCGGCAGGGAATTACGTGCTCAGCTGGGTCCTATCCCTGGCGAGGGTGTCGGTATTGTGGAAGCCCAGAGAGGCACCCTGACACACCATTACTGGACTGATGAAAAGGGTATTGTGAAAAAAGTCAATATAATAGTAGGAACAACGAATAATCATGCTGCAATCTGTATGTCGATTAAAAAAGCTGCTGAAGGCTTTATTAAAAAAGGGGTTGAAGTAACAGACGGCATCCTGAATCTGATTGAAATGTCGTTTCGGGCTTATGATCCCTGTTTTTCGTGCGCCACACACTGTTTCCCGGGACAAATGCCGATGATTCTTGAGATTCGTGAACCCAATGGTGAATTAATCCAGCGTTTGATAAGAAATTAAATTATTCTGACAGGTAAGTGATATTAAATAATCAATAAAGAAGGAATTATGCGAACCGGAGTCTTTTTCTGCCAGACAGATGACAACAGGAATCTTAATATTGATGCTATAGCAAAATATTCAGCTAACCTTCCTGAAGTTGAAACGGTCCAGATCCTGAGATTGAAACCTCTTCCTGAAATAAATTTTATTTGTCATCAAATAAAAACAAATAATCTGGAAAGGGTAGTCATTGCAGGAGATATACCAGGATATTATAAACCTGTCTTTACCAGGGCAATGGCCCTGGCAGGTGGCAATGCAGATGAAATACGGCTTGCCTCATTCCAGGAACATGGTGCCAGAGGCGAAAATGCCATGGATCGTGCCAAAGCTATTGTTGCCTGTGCCACAATGGGCGTACCATTTCCTCTCGCTGCCGTTCCGGGGGGAAACCCTGTCAACCATGCAACTCTTATTATAGGAGCAGGTATAGCAGGGATACAATCTGCCCTGGAAATAGCCAATGCCGGCAAGCAGGTATTCCTTGTTGAGCAGACAGGGACGATAGGCGGACATATGGCAATGTTCGATAAAACATTCCCCACCCTCGATTGCGCCGCCTGCATCCTTACTCCCAAAATGGTATCTGTGGGGCAGCATGAAATGATCCGGCTGTTGACAAAGTCTAAAGTGGTCGCTGTTTCAGGAAAACCTGGATCTTACAGGGTTAAGATCAAACAAAGTGCCCGCTACGTTGATGTTAAATCGTGTATCGCATGCAACCTGTGTACTGAAGTTTGCCCCGTTAAGGTCAAAAGCGAGTTTGATGCAGGAATATCAATGCGTAAAGCCATCTATATCCCTTTTCCTCAAGCTGTTCCCAATGCATACCTTGTAGATGAGAAAAGTTGTACTTATATCCTTTCTGAAGGTAAGAAATGCGGCGTCTGCATGAAAAAATGTCCCAAGGAATGCATAAACCTGAATGAAACCGACCATACTATAGATATTGAAGTGGGAAATATTATTCTGGCAACAGGATATGAGCTTCTTGACGTCAGTAAAATAGAACAATATAAATATGGCATATTCCCTAATGTATTGACTTCCATAGAATTTGAGCGGCTTACAAATGCTTCCGGGACAACCGGAGGCCGGATTGTTACCAAAACAAAAAGGTTTAATAAGAAAACAGAGAAGGATGAATGGATCTTCTCCCCTGAAGGTATTCCGCCGAGAAGTGTTGCACTTATTCATTGTGTGGGATCCAGAAATAAAAAGTATAATCCTTACTGTTCCCGGGTATGCTGCATGTATTCTCTGAAATTCGCTCATCTTATAAAAGAAAAAGTTCCAAACGTAACCGTTTACGAGTTTTATATAGACATGCGGGCCTTTGGCAAAGGTTATGAGGAGTTTGCTGAAAGGATTAAACAGGAAGGAACATTTATTGTGCGCGGACATTCAGCATCTGTTGAGATGAAAGACGATCAAATGGTAGTGCGGGGAGAAGATATCTTTAATGATAAATTAGTTGAATTCAAAGTCGACATGGTCGTACTGGCAGTTGGACTGATACCATCGCCCGGAACTGAAGAGCTCAGCAGGATGCTGGGAATACAAAGAGATACCGATGGCTGGTTTTCCGAACTTGATTACAATGGCAGTCCTACTGATACTGATAAGGGCGGAATTTATGTTGCCGGAATGTGCCAGGCACCAAAAGATATTCCTGATACAGTAGCGCAGGCTGCTGCAGTGGCTGCAGGAGTTTTGGGCAGCCTGACAAGCGGGAAAGGGCTCGGGCACATGAGCAGCCTTACACTCAGCGAAATAGAAGCCAAAGCTAAAACCATACATACAATCTAAGGAGGTCGTTATGTCTGTCAGAGTAAATCCAATGTTTATTGATGATCTGGACCGTTTCGGTGCCGAAGATGTTCAACTCTGTTACCAGTGCGGGGATTGTTCAACTGTTTGTCCTCATGCAGATGAAGTATATAAATTTCCCCGTAAATCGATGCGTTTACTGCAGATGGGGTTGGAACAGAAGCTTGAAACCACTCTGGAGCCATGGTTATGTTATTACTGCGGTCAGTGCTCCGAACAATGCCCGAGAGAAGCAGATCCGGGGGAAACCATGATGAGCCTGCGGCGTTGGCTTATTTCCCGTTATGACTTTACCGGGATTGCCCGCCAGTTTTTTAAATCCAGAATTACGGAGATTATTGCTATTATCAGCATCGCTCTGCTGACCGGGGCTTTTCTGTTATTTTATGGATTGTCCGGCGGCAATATACATATATATGATGGTGACGGGGCCTTTTTACCCAGTCCCTTCATCCACAAATTCGACCTTTCGGTCGGAGGAATACTGGCAGTCTTCCTTGTTCTCAATGCTATCCGTATGTGGTATTTTGTTATGATCAAAGGGACAACATTTGCCGTACCATGGTGGCTCTATATTACTGAAATTTACCAGCTTCCATGGCATTTCTTAACACAGAAACGTTATTCGGAGTGTGAAAGAAAGCGTGAACATAAATTTTATATGCCATGGATAATCCACCTGGGACTGATGCTTGGATATGTCACAATGCTGGTTCTGGTAATGGTTTTTATCGAACAGTTACAGGCAGGACCTGAAATCCGCTGGCAGGTACATATTTTCGGATACCTCGCAACTATAGGCCTGATTACAGGGACTGTTTATTTCATAAGGAGCCGTTTTAAGAAACATTATATCCAATACAAAAAATCGCATGGCACCGACTGGGTCTTCGTGGTTTTACTGTTTATAATTGTTTTAACCGGTATTGCACAGCATATTTTTCATCGCACCGGACTATATGAATGGGCTAACATTACATATGTCATTCATCTGATGAGTGTTGTTCCATGGTTACTCAGGATGCCATTCAGTAAATGGTCCCACCTGATCTATCGTCCCCTGGCCATGTATCTTGCAGCTATCCGCAGAGATGCATTAGTCAGGCAGGTCACTATAATAAATTCTAATCCTGTAGTGGTAAAGTAAAAGAACGAGCATATGAAAAATTGCAGAATCGGCGTTTATGTTTGCATGTGCGGAACAAATATCGCTAAAATAGTTGATGTGGAGGCTGTTGTTAAGTTCGTATCAGAACTTCCGAATGTTGTTCTTGCAAAAACTTATAAATATATGTGCTCCAATCCCGGTCAGGAGATGATAGTCCAGGATATTAAAGACAACCAGCTCAACAGGGTGGTAGTGGCTGCCTGCAGCCCCAATATGCATGAACGTACATTCCGTAATGCATTACGCGCTGCCGGTCTGAATCAATATCTTCTTGAGATGGCCAATATACGGGAACAGTGCAGCTGGGTTCATACTGATATAAAAGAGGCTACTGAAAAAGCCAGGGCGCTGGTTTATGCTGCCATATGCCGCGTTGAGCTCCATGAAGAGCTGGAAAGCATGTCGGTTGATATGTGCCCGAATGTGCTTGTTATCGGAGGAGGAATTGCCGGGATGACTGCAGCCCTTGAAATAGCAGATGCAGGAAATAATGTTTATCTGGTTGAAAAAAACGATCACCTTGGCGGTAATCTTGCACGAGTAGACCTTACAGCGCCATACCTTTATTCTGCCCGTGATCTTCTTACTGAAAAAATTACGCGTACCAATAACAACAAAAAGCTTCATATCTATCTGCAGTCCAAAGTGACTAATCTGACAGGATATATAGGTAATTTCAAAGCAACAATTAATTCGCTGAATGGAAAACCGCCTGAAAAGAATAAACCTGCTGAGGTTGAAATAGGGAATGTGGTCGTATGTACAGGATACAAGGAATTCGATGCTTCACGCATCGTACACTACGGATACGGCAAACTGCCGAATGTAATAACTTCTTTTGAACTGGAAAAAATGATCCGGGCGGGACGAATCGTAACAAAGGAAGGGAAAATACCAAGGCATGTAGCAATTATTCATTGTGTCGGTAGCCGGAGCCAGGAGTTTCATACTTATTGTTCAAGAGTCTGTTGTATGACTGCCCTGAAGTATGCACATGAAATCAAATCAGCTAATCCTGAATGTTATATTTCTGATGTATATATTGACATGCATGCATTCGGAAAAGGACATGAAGATTTTTACTGCAGGTCTTCAGAAGCCAAGACACTATTCCTTATGTACGAAAAAGGCGACCGCCCTGTTATTCATAAAGCTACATCGAAAGATAATTGTGAGATGCTGATAGAAGTTAATGAAAAGCTTTCAGGTGAAGTTATTGAGATTCCCGCCGACCTGGTAATCCTGATGGTAGGGATGGAAGCCCGTGAAGATTCGCACGAAGTAGCCCGAATTGTAAATATAAGTCAGGATAAGGAAGGATGGTTCATTGAGAGCCATCCTAAGCTTGAGCCTGTTGCCACTACAACGGATGGAATATTTATTGCCGGGACCTGTGTCGCTCCGAAAGATATTCCTGATAGCGTCGCCCAGGCAAGGGCTGCAGCAGCAAGGATACTTGCAAGAATAGCAAAAGAAAAAATTGAAGTAGACGCTCTCTATTCGGAAGTAAATGAAAACCTATGCTCCGGATGCCGGCTCTGTAACCAGCTTTGCCCTTATAGTGCAATTGAATTCCTTGAAGATAAGAAACAGAGCCATATCATCAGTGCTTTATGTAAAGGCTGCGGAGTCTGTGTTGCCGCCTGCCCGTCATCAGCTATAAATGGCAGGCACTTTACAGACCAGCAGGTACTTGCACAGGTTGACGGACTTTTTGTCATCCCCTGATTGTTCATTTATTCACCGGTGTTTTTTATCTAATAATTTTTCACCAACCATCAAATGGAAGAAAAATTAGTCCCGGCACATATACTTTTTGCAAAATGGTTCATCAGGATCAGGTGGGTTGCTCTGTTTATTCTTATTATCTCTAATTATATTGTCACTCACCTGCTTGATATTTCGATCAGGGAAATACCTATATATATTCTTTCTGCGATCCTGCTAATTCTAAATGTTCTCCACAGAATTATCCTGCGGCGGATCACTAATGATGGTGGAAGGAAAGTAACCTTAAGGATTAAAAGAGACATCCACTTCCAGATTATTACAGACCTGATTATTCTTACTTTGATCCTCCATTACTCAGGAGGAATAGAGAATCCGCTTATCCTTTTTTATTTTTTTCACCTGATTATTGCAAGTTCAATATTTTCTACTTTTCAAAGTTATGTGTATGCGATTTTTGCACTTATACTTGCTGCAACCCTGGCTATCCTTGAGTGTTATGCCATTATTCCTCACTTCCCGCTGGAAGGCTTCGTTACACATGAACTTTATAAGAATGTCTTATATGTATTTGGGGCAGGATTCATTTTCGCCTGCACTTCAATTATGGTGGTAGGCCTTTCACACATGATCATATACAGGTCAATTAAAAGCGAGGAGACCTATGTAATAACGAATATCGAACTCGAAAACAAAGACAAACTTAAAAACGAATATGTACTTAGGGTTACACATGACATCAAAGGTCATGTTGCCGCAATCCTAAGCTGTCTCGAAGTAGTCAGATCAAATCTGACAGGACCTCTCAATAAAGTACAGGAAGAATTTTCAAACCGCGCATATGAGCGGACTGAGCTGCTTTCCAGTTTTATTAAGGACCTGCTGAATCTGACAAGGAAACGATTGAAACACGATTATGAATTTGAAGAATTTCTTTTGACAGACCTGGTCAGCAAAGTTGTGTCTCCCATTCAGATCCTGATGAAGGATAAGTCAATTGATTTTAATATGTACCTCGATAAATCGATCGGAAGGATTGCAGGTAATCCATATACCATCGAGGAACTATACTCGAATCTTTTGCTCAATGCAGTAAAATATACTCCTCCGCACGGACACATTGAACTAACAGTTAAGAACCGGATAAGCAATTTCATTACTGAGGTATCCGACTCAGGGATCGGAATACCGAATGATGAGCTCCCGAAAATTTTTGATGAATTTTACCGGGCTACCAATGTTCCAAAAGATATTAAAAGCGGATCAGGGCTGGGTCTTTCAATTGCAAAACAGATCGTTGAGGATCATAAAGGTAAAATATGGGTAACGAGTGAGGTCGGTGTATGGACTAAATTTACTTTTATCCTTCCAAAGAATAAGGTAGATATTAAAGCAAATCTTCTGTGATTTGCATCACGTGCAGTGGATTCGCAGCACATATTTGTCATAATCCCGGAAATCACAAGATCTTCTATTTCCAGACATCGAAGGATTGTTTCCAGATCCGTATTGTAGAATGCAGAATACCTGTGTTTAAGAACAATCTTCTCTCAGGGCAGCGGGGCAATGCTATCATGTACTTTGCTTTCGGGACTTCCTTCAATACACATGCCTTTCCACCACCATCCCATAATACCACTATCTAAATTGTCAGGATGATGCACATGACATGTAAAGATTACCGGGCGGTTTGCATCCCGAGAAGCATTAATTAATTTTATCAGAGCCGGTAGAATAGCCAGTCCACCACATATAAAAGTTGGTGAAGCAGGATCCAGAAAAAACTTTTGCATATCAATAACAAGAAGAACTGACTTCTCTTTGTTAATATGCATCGGATGCTGATTGAAATCTGAAATTCTTTCCAGCCAGATCTTTGACTTTACATCTATTGTTTCAGTTGTCACATATGGCTCCATAAAGAATTATTATTATTAATTAACAATATAATCAGGGATCTGACTTAATGCAGTGATGCCCCAGCCCTGTAGGCCGGCTCCTCGCTAAAAATACCCACCGGGTGTTTTTTTATGCTTGGCCCTGTCATCCGGGCAGGAATAAACAGTGTGAGTGCGAGTGTGAGTAAAACAGAAGCGAATATGCTCGCTCCCGCTCCCACTCTCGCTCTGTTTTCAGCCCACCTTCGCTAAAGCTTCGGTGGACAATGTACCCGGAGGGGGAATTGAACCCCCACGATATTGCTATCACTGGTGTTTGAGTTCCGCCATCCGGGCAAATAAGTCATGCAAGCCGTGCAGCCGTGCAGTCATGAATGGCATCGCAAATATAAAATAATTATTGAATTTAACCCCACTTCAGGGCCTGTCCCGATAGTTTGAGCGGAGCGAAGACGTATCGGGAGGGGATGGGGGGTTTGTCATTTCACGAATGGTTTTCTCGATCACGGTCTGATCATATCCGCATTCCCTGATCAGCTCCTCCTGGCTTCCCTGTTCAACAAAATAATCTGGTATACCAAGTCTCCTGACATCAGCAACATAAACGTTGTCACACATGAATTCGATTATTGCACTGCCGAAACCTCCTTTTAGAATACCATCTTCAACAGTAACAATTTTTTTGAATCTTTTAAAAACTGAATGAAGAATTTCAGTATCAAGAGGGACAACAAATCTCAAGTCGTAATGCATAACGGAAATGGATTCTTTCGCAAGCTTTTTCACAACAGCGGCAACATCATTTCCCGTGTGCCCGATGCTGAGAACGGCAATATCGCTACCCTCACTGATCAGTCTGGCTTTCCCGATTTCAATTTCTTCAAAAGGTTTTATCCAGTCTGCAATTACACTTGTCCCTCTTGGATAACGGATTGAGAATGGTCTGCTGTTTTTTTCAAGCTGGGCAGTGTACATCAGGTTTCTCAGTTCCACACCGTCCATAGGTGCACTGACGATGATATTCGGGATGGATCGCATAAAGGCCAGGTCAAAAAAACCATGGTGTGTGGCGCCGTCCGATCCTACAAGTCCTCCCCTGTCGATACAGAAAACGACATGCAGATTCTGAAGAGCAACATCATGGATCACCTGGTCGTATGCTCTCTGGATGAATGATGAATAAATGTTGCAGAAAGGGATCATCCCCTGTGTGGCCAGGCCTGCAGAGAAAGTTACTGCATGCTGTTCAGCAATGCCTACATCGAAAGTCCTTTCGGGGAATTCCTTCATCATAATGCAGAGTGAGCAACCTGTTGGCATGGCAGGTGTTATGCCTGCAATTTTTTCATTCATTCTTGCAAGTTCAAGGATCGTATTCCCGAAAACCTCCTGGTACAGTGGCGGAGTTCCTTCTCCGGTTGTGCTCATCAGTTCCCCTGTCTCTTTATCGAATTTGCCTGGTGCATGAAATGTGGTCTGGTTCTCCTCTGCCTGCCTGAAGCCTTTTCCTTTGACAGTGATACAGTGAAGTACCTTTGGTCCGGGTATTCTTTTCAGATCACCCAATACTTTTGCCAGGTGCATTACATCGTGCCCGTCGATAGGTCCGAAATACCTGAAACCCAAACCTTCAAAAATGTTGCTTCTGTCGAGGATCGTACTCTTAAAACCTGCTTCAAGCTGGGCTGCCAGTGTCCGTGCACGGGGTCCTACTTTTCCGGCTTTTCCGAGAAAATTCCAGACTCTATCCTTGAATTTGTTATATGATCTGCTGGTGGTGATATCGAGAAGGTATTCCTTAAGTGCCCCGACATTGGGATCAATGGCTATATTATTGTCATTGAGGATAACAATAATATCAGATTTAGATGTGCCAGCATTGTTCAACCCCTCGAAAGCCTCTCCTGCAGTCATGGCACCATCTCCTATTATTGCAATGACCTGTCTTTTTTCTCCCTTTTGTTTTGCGGCAACTGCCATTCCGAGTGCAGCCGAAATAGATGTGGATGAATGTCCTGTTCCAAACGCATCATATTCACTTTCTGACATTTTTGGGAATCCGCTTATGCCCTTGTATTTTCTGTTTGTGTTAAAAACGTCACGTCTTCCGGTAAGTATCTTGTGACCGTATGCCTGGTGGCCTACATCCCATATGATCTTGTCATAGGGGGTGTTAAAAACATAGTGCAGGGCCACGGTCAATTCAACCACACCAAGACTTGCCCCGAAATGACCCGGATTATTGCTAACGGAGTCAATAATGAACTGACGCAGCTCTGAACAAACCTGCACAAGCTCCAACTGATCAAGTTTCCTGAGATCTTCAGGAGAACTGATATCCGACAGAAGGCTTTTTCCCTCGTTCATCATTGTTGAAATAATCTGCAAATATAACAATTATTATTGCCCTCTGCCTGCAGATGCATACGGGGGATTTTCTTAATTTTGCCCCAGCCGGACTATTCCGGAAACAATATTTAGAGGAAAAAGTTTGTTATATCAATATATTTTTCAGTCATGAAAAGAAATCTTATTCCTGTAATTGCATCAGTGCTTGTCTCACTCTTAGCAATATCGTGTGTCCCCGGCAAAAAATACAAAACACTTCAGGACACCAGCCGTCAATATATGGATGAGAGAGACCAGTTTAAAACCGATAATATCAGCCTTGAGATGGCAAACAGGGAGCTCGAAGCCAGGATGGCTGTTCTTGAAAAACAGGTGGGAACGATTAAGGAGGACATAGCAAAAGCTCAGGGCGAGCGTGATAAGGCAGTTGATGAGTTTAACAGGATCTCTTCAAAATATACGGAACTGCAGAATGCACAGGAGGATCTCGTCCGCGGCAATGTAAAGGAGACTCAGGCACTTATTGCTGAATTGCAATCCGCACAGAAGAGCCTGCAGGAAAAAGAAGACATAATGCGTCAGCTGGAGCAGACACTCGACTCCAAAAAATCATCACTCGATGAGCTCACCTTTGAGCTGGAGAAACGAAATGCCAGGCTGGTTGAGCTGCAAAAGATTCTCGATGCACAGAAAAAGATAGCCCAGGATCTGAAAAATAAGGTCTCCGAAGCACTGCTTGGATTTGAGAACAATGGCCTTACCGTTACAAATAAAAACGGGAAAGTATATGTATCTCTCGACGAGAAATTATTGTTCAAAAGTGCAAGCTGGGATATCGATGCCAACGGAAAGGCCGCACTGAAAAAGCTTGCAGGAGTACTTGAAAAAAATCCTGACATACAGATAACAATTGAAGGGCATACAGACGACGTTCCGTATAAACCAACCGCCAGCGAACTAAAGGATAACTGGGACCTGAGCGTTAAGAGGGCAACAACAGTTGTCAGAGTACTGCTTGAAGGATCAAAGATAGACCCGGAACGGCTGACAGCTGCCGGCCATAGTGAATATATGCCTGTTGATTCACGCACTACTGCCGATGCCCGCCAGAAAAACAGGAGAACAGAAATTGTTCTTACTCCCGACCTGACAGAGCTATACAAGCTGATCAACAAATATTAGCAATCCGCTTTTTACTTCTACTCTGAAAACTCAAGGAGATTGATTTTTATGTTTTTCAGTGCCTGAAGAAGATTATCTTCAGGTTTCAGGAAATCCTGGTTGCCCCAGAATTGATAATCATAACTGGTTATTGTTTTTGAAAATACTGAATGAACAGGAGCGAGCTCTTCTCTCTCAAATCTGGCCACATTCTCCGTCTTGATGCCTGTCACTGCGAGTTCAAAGAAAACATTGAACTGGCTGTTAAAGAGTTTTTTCTTTCGCTTCGAAACAAAAACAAGATCGCCTCTCACATGATTCAGGTAATATCTGTCATTCATTTTACGATAGCTTACTGAATATTTCACCGTTAAAGGCCATGTGTCAAAACCATGTGTGGAACTTGATACAAACGACTCTCTCATTTTCTGTATATATCCCGGATGAAGCTCGAAATCAGCATGCAGAAGTGCATAATCATCTGCATCAATGTACATGGATCCCCTGAAAAGCGGGAGATCAATACCTTCTCTCTGCTCGAAGTCAATTACATAGGCTGCACCCTCGTCGGTAGAAACAATATCTGTGATCCTGTAACTATAATCATGCATGTTTTCAGTCTGCATGAAATCAAAGTTATTCTTCATGCCGTCAAGCTCCAGACAGGTGTTCAATCCGGCTTTAAGCCTTATTGCCAGAGTGTCGTCCATGGAATTATTCTCGATTTTCCTGCTCCGTATTATTTTGATCTGATCATTGAGTAGTGTGCTCCCGTATGAGCTCTTGAAGATCTGAAGGACAGCCTCAGAATATACCTGAAGATCGGTTTTCTTCAGTACCCCCTCCCTGTAGAAGCCGGTCATCATTGCCGGTGTGGATCCATAGTTTTTAATTATAGCGTTTACACTCTTATGGATAATTTCCTGGGGCACATGAGTCCTTATAATGATTTCGGGGATAGATATGAATTCACGAACCAGGCTGATATTAAAATTATTACCGACAGCCTGTTTAACCGGGATCTCTCTTCTTAGATATCCAAGGTATGAAACAAGGATCGTATCAGAAAGGAATTCACGTTCAATTTTCAATACGAATTCGCCATTTGCGTTTGAGACCATACCCTTGCCTTTGTTTTTTACGGAGACTGTTGCAAATGACAAAGGATCTTTCGATTCAGCATCCGTGACCGTGCCGGATAAATAAAAAACTTCTTCTGCAGCAACAGGATAGGTTATTTTAATCCGGGGTGGTAACTTCCTGGATATTATGATGTACTTATCTATTATTGTATAATCCAGGGAATCAGATTTCAGTATACTGTCAAGAATGATTTCGAGTCTTTCTTTGCTGAAAGTTAGGTTTACCTTATTTTCTGAGTTGACAAGACGGCTGTCGTATGTGAAATTATATCCTGTGTGTCTTGTTATAATATCAAATGCAGCGCCAGCTTTTACAACTCCTGTTCTGAAAGTGAATAAGGAATCAAGAATACCTGCCTGTCCTGTTGCCGCCTGGTGGCAGGACAACAGGATTATAATTGAGACGGTTAAAATTCTTTTTACAATATTGCCATTGACCGGCAGCATTCTTTAAAGATGAGTCATTCTTTTGAGAGATGGTAAACATTTCCATCCTTTGTGTAACTCAGGTTAAAGCTAGTACAAATTAAGCGAATAATTGTATCTCTCGACTGGATATCGATGGGAGAGGTCCATCTATTGGAAAGGATTGCCGGGTCATCAGCTTTAATATCCATGTTGTACACCCTCTTAAGATCCCTGAATACGATTTCAAGGGACTGTCCGTCATAATTGAGTTTTCCGGTATTCCACGACATGTAATTTGGATTCTGGTTAAGCGTTTTTTGGGCATGTTTTGAGTCCATTGTACCAACATCCCCGGGCTCAAGAGTAATATCACGTATTCCGGAATTATCTGTTAGCATAACCTTGCCTGAAGTGACAAATACCTCAACAGCTGAATCGACATTATCTGTTATCACATTGAAAGAAGTACCGACAACCTTAACGCTTGCTTTTCCGGCGTCAATGGTGAAAGGTTTTGATGCATCGGCTGTTATTTCGAAGAATGCCTCTCCTGAGAGAGACACCTGTCTGCTCCTCTTTCCGAAGTTTGATTTATATGACAATCTTGTGTTTCGGTTCAGTATAATGGAGCTTCCATCAGGAAGTGAAACTGCCTGATTCTTCTGATCATCGCCGGTGGAGGCAATAATTGTTTTGATTAGTGCATCACTGTTACCAATGTATATAGCTGTCGTTCCAAGCCCTATCAGCACCAGGATCGCAGCAGCGACCCTGATCAGCCTGCTCCTTATAAATAATTGTCTGTCAGGTTTTAAGGATATAACAGTTGCCTGTTCATTCATCCTCGACCAAACTTTATTCCATGCCCGGTCGACATCTGTTTCCTCTGCATCTGACACTCCGGGAGCAAGTATCTCCAACTCCTTGTCAATCAGTTCCTCTTTGTTTGTTTTCTCTTTCATTTTTCCTTCAATGCTTTTCTGAATTCCTTAAGTGCCCGCCCCATATTGGCTTCCACCGTTTTAACTGAGACGGAAAGCTTTTCTGCTATCTCTGAATATTTCAATCCCTCAAACCTGTTCATGCAGAATATCCGTCCGCATCTTTCGGGCAGCCGTTCAATCACTTTTGCGATTTTAAGCTGCAGCTCATTATATTGAATTATCTCAACAGGGCTTTCTGTCTTTTCCATTTCCCTCTCCGCCATTTCCCGGGCATGTCGTTCGACTACCCTTGTATGGCTGAGCCAATGGAGGCAACTATTATGTACTGCCCTGAAAAGATATCCATTCAAAGAACTCTCAATATTGATTTTTTGTCTCTCCTGCCAGAGCCTTACGAAAAGGTCCTGGACAATTTCCTCAGCTGTATCGTGATCCTTTATTATTGTTTTTGCGTACCTCACCAGTGAAACATAGGAGGATCTGAAAAGTGATTCGAACTGTCCTGTATCACCCTGCCGGATCCTCCTGATTATCTCATTATCACTGATCATAGGCAACTATTCTCCAAGGTTATCTCTGTCGCTGAATTTCAGCTTCTTATTGAGTTTACGTATTGCTGATTCAATACTCTGGTCTGGTTCAATCACATTATATTCACCCCAGAAATCGGGATCCACAAAGTTATTCACTTTATCGGAGAACACATCTGTATACCTCAGCCTGTCTTTTCCTGCAAATTTAATAACTTCCTCGGCAGTACGGTCAGTGACAGCTATCTCAGCCATTGTAGTATAATAGGTGTTGAAGAGTTTCTTCTTCCAGTTAACCTTGAATTTAACTTCTGCCCTGGAGTATGCAAAGTACCATTTGCCATTCTGTTCGCGGTATTTTGCACGATAGGTTGCTATCTCAGGGGTAACCTCCATTCCAAGAGGTTTCTTCCTGATGAAGATCGACTGGGCAGCCTCTTTGTCAGAAAGGTTGAAACCAAATTCCGCCTCGCTTATTGCATATGAATCCATTTCGATGTAGAGGTTTCCCATGAACAATGGTATGTCAACAGATGGTTTTTGTGAAAATCCTATAACATAATGGGGTCTTCCATCAATCTCAATAACACTTGAGAGAGAGTAATTGTAGTACTTCATTGCATCAAGCGTCAGAATTGCCTCAGTGTTCTTCAATATGTCAAGTTCGAGTGAGCTTACCGGTCCACCCTGAAGCTTGAAAAGAACTGTATCCATCTTTTCAACATCAGAGCTTTTTCTTCCCTTGTAGATCCTGGCATTGTCAAATCGGACATCATTGGCATATGGGGCTTTAAATATTTCCACAACTGCCTCGCCTATTGAGACATAAGTCCTGTTCTTACGGATGGTTTCCCTGTAAAATGCAGTCATCAGATTCGGTACATCCTCATAGTTCTTGCCAATCCTGGTTATAGCCCTTGTGACGATATCATACGGATCTATCGGTTTGACAATTATCTCCTTAATGGGAATCGGTGCCGACTCCATTGAAATGACATTCTTATATCCGTTATCTCTCAGGGAGCTGATCGGAACCAACTTATTCTTATACCCGAGGAATGTGAATTCAAGATTTTTTGAAAGAAGCGATTCTCCGATCTTGAGAGTGAATTCACCGTCAATATTGGTTACAATAGCCACATTGGCATCAGAAACCGCAACGGAGGCAAAAACAAGAGGCGCACCTGTTTCAGCATCAACAACTTTACCTTTAATGGTAGTATATGACTGCTGATCAGATTTCTTCCTGTCGGGTGAAGCATCTGCAGCAACCGTCTGAAAGGCAAATAACAGAAGGAGTGCTGCGGCATAAAACGAAATGTTCTTAAAAGTTTTCATGGCATATTTCTTTTGGTTAATACTGGATACTTTGCTTGTAACACTTTTTCTTTTCAACCCTATGACCTGTATGATGGTATTTTACCCTATCCTGTTCATAAAAAAAATTTTAGTATCTTACTTTTTTTAGGGCGATGGAAAATCTGCTTGTCAAACCGGTAAATGCTGTTATGGCCGGTTATTCTTACATGCAAAGCCTGATCTCAGGAAGCGCAGCAGTTTATGGGATGCCCCTGGCCGCGGGTATTGAACTTACAAATTATTGTAACCTGAATTGTCCCGAATGCAACTCTGGTTCCGGTATAATGACCAGGGACCGGGGATACCTGAGCATTGATCTTTTTGAAAAAATTGTTGCAGAACTGGGTCCTTTCATGTATAATTTAAACCTTTATTTTCAGGGCGAATCAATGATGCATCCGCTTTTCTTTTCAATTCTGGAAAAATGCGGAGATATCAGAACAACGCTCTCGACAAACGGGCACTTCCTTTCGCCTGAGAATGCCGAAAAAGTTGTCAGATCACGATTACACACCCTGATTGTTTCGCTCGATGGAATGGATCAGTCAACTTATTCTTCATACCGGGTAAATGGCGATTTCAGGACCGTAATAGAGGGTATTAGAAATATTTCGGATTCAAAGAAGAAAAACCCTTCACGATTAAAACTGGTAATTCAGTTTCTGGTAAACAGGAATAATGAGCATCAGGTTGAGGCCGCAAAAAGATTTGCTGCTGAAATGAATTCCTCTTTGCAACTGAAATCGATGCAGATAATAAACAAGGATTCGCATCTATCCTGGCTTCCCTCATCAGGAAAATTCAGACGATACACCAGATCGGGTACTGAATATGCAATAAAGAGCAGATTGCCAGACAGATGTGCCAGGTTGTGGTTCAATCCGGTAATAACCTGGGACGGGAAAGTGGTACCCTGCTGTTTCGACAAGAATGCCGATCATGTTATGGGTGATATTAACCAGGAATCCTTCAGAAATATATGGAATGGGGGAAAATACAGGCAGTTCAGGAAGAGTATTCTTACCGGCAGAAGGATGATAGATATTTGCAGGAATTGTACTTCAGGATTAAAACAGTAGGATCTCTTAAACCGTCATGACATCCTTTTCCTTGAGAGCCATTACCTTATCAATTTTTTCGCTGTAACTTGTTGTAAGCACCTGAACTTTTTCGACTGCTTCTTTTTCAATGTCCTCAGGAAGTCCGTCCTTAAGCAGCTGTTTCAATTCGTCATTTGCCCATTTACGAGCATTGCGGACACTGATTTTTGCAGTTTCGCCCTCATTCCGGACCTGTTTAACCAGCTGATGCCTTCTTTCTTCAGTAAGGGGAGGGATATTTATGCGGATTACTTCGCCATTATTTACAGGCATAAGTCCTATGTTAGCCGCCATAATAGCCTTTTCGATCGTGCCAAGCATGGTTTTTTCCCATGGCTGGATCAGAATGGTCTTTGGATCAGGAGTGTTAATATTGGAAACCTGTGCAAGAGGTGAGTTGACACCGTAGTAATCAACGGTGATACCGTCAAGCAGGGCGGGATTTGATCTTCCGGCGCGAAGTCTTGCAAGTTCATGCTCAAGGTGGTCAAGGGCATGCTGCATCCTGTCCTTTGTCTCTTCTAAAATAAGTTCAACATCTTCGTTCATAATGCTGACTGTTTTTTAAATACTTAAAAAATCATAACCATAACAAAATTAATAAAATAGCGGGAATTGCAAATTTTGTCAGTCACAAATAAGAGTCCCGGTTTTAACGCCGTTAACCACTTTCATGAGATTGCCCGGCGTATTCATATCAAAAACCACAATAGGCATGTCGTTATCGCGGCACATGGTGAATGCAGTCGAATCCATAATTTTGAGCCTTCGGTTGATGACTTCCTCAAAAGTAATATTTTCGAACCTGGTCGCAGACGGATCCTTTTCAGGGTCAGCTGTATATACACCATCTACCCTGGTGCCTTTCAGAAGAACATCTGCTCCGATCTCGACAGCCCTCAGAGCTGAGGCTGTATCGGTGGTGAAAAACGGATTTCCTGTTCCGCCTGAAAGGATGCAAACAGTTCCCTTTTTCAGCTCTTCCACAACCCTGTCCCTGTTATAATACTCTCCTACCGGTTCCATCCTTATGGAGGTAAAAACCCTTGCCTTGCCCCCAAGTCTTACAATTGCGCTTTCGAGTGCCAGGCTGTTGATTATAGTTGCAAGCATCCCCATCTGGTCGCCCTTTACCCTGTCGAAACCAGATTCAGTTCCGCTTAGTCCGCGGAAGATATTGCCTCCGCCTATTACTACAGCTGCTTCACAGCCTTCCCGTACGATATCAATTATCTGTCCGGCATATTCTTCGAGGACATCCTCGCTTATTCCGTGATTATCTCTTCCTGCCAGGGATTCTCCGCTCAGTTTTAATAATATCCGCGAGTATCTCATAGATAGTGTCGTTTTTGTAAAGATAGATAAAAAAAAAGATGGCGCCCATGAGCGCCACCTTGATATTGAAATATGAACTTACGTGTTTACAGGTTAAGTGTGAACCTTTTAAAAGAGGTAACTGTAAGGTCTTTGTCTGATGATTTCAGATACTGGGCTATTGTCTGCTTGTTGTCTTTAATGAACTCCTGGTTCAGCAAAGTGCTTTCCTTGTAGAATTTGCCAAGCTTGCCCTGTGCTATTTTTTCAAGCATCTCATTTGGTTTTCCGTCACGTCTTGCCTGTTCCTTGCCAATCTCGATTTCCTGTGCGATCACCTTTTCAGGAACATCGGCTTTGTCAACAGCAACAGGGTTCATTGCCGCAACCTGCATTGCAATGTCTTTGCATACCTGAACATCAATGCCGGATTTATTAAAACCAACAAGTGTTGCAAGCTTGTTTCCGGGATGAATATAAGCCTGTACATGTGCTCCTTCAATTTTGTCGAAATATGAAAGTTCAAGTTTCTCGCCGATAATACCGATGTATTCAACGACTTTATCGCCGACTTTACCTCCATCCATAGGAAGAGTTTTAAGTTCCTCGAGGTTTGACGGTTTCCTGGCAATTGCAATGTCAAGTATTTTGGTTGCGAATTCGATGAAACCTGCATTTTTTGCCACAAAATCACTCTCGCTGTTAAGAACAGTCAATGCTCCGTATTTCCCGTCGGCACTGACCTTTGCAAGCACGACTCCTTCAGTGGCTTCCCTGTCGGCGCGCTTACTGGCTACAGCCTGTCCCTTTTTTCTTATTATTTCAATTGCCTTGTCAAAGTTGCCGTCAGCTTCCTCAAGAGCTTTTTTGCAGTCCATCATGCCTGCCAGAGTCACTCTTCTGAGCTTCGCAACATCTGCTGATGTAATTGTTGCCATCTTAAATTCTTATTATCTAATCACTAATCACTAATCACTAATCACCAATCACTATTCCTCTTCCTCTTTCTCGTCAGGTTCGCCTGCCACTTCCTCTTCATCCTCTTCTTCAGTTACCTGGGCAACAGTTTCTTCTTCAGCCTCTTCTTCTTCCTCTTCTTCTGTAATTGCCTCAATAAGTGAAGCAGGAATATCTTTTGCTTCAAACTCTTTTCTTATGCTTTTCTTGTCTTTCAGGCCTGGTTCCTTGTCTTTCTCGATCTTTCTTTCATTGAGCCCTTCCTCTATTGACTGGCAAAGGATTTCAACAATAAGAGAAATTGATTTTGATGCATCGTCATTTGCAGGAATCGGAAAATCAATGTCAGAAGGATCAGAGTTAGTGTCAACCATTGCAAATACCGGTATGCCAAGACGTTTGGCTTCCCTTACTGCAATATGTTCTTTGCATACATCGACGACAAAAAGCGCTGAAGGGAGACGTGTGAGGTCGACAATGCTTCCGAGGTTTTTCTCGAGTTTGGCTCTCTGGCGTGTAACCTGCAGCTTTTCACGCTTTGACAGGTTGGTAAAAGTACCGTCGGTAGCCATTTTATCGATTGATCCCATTTTCTTGACAGCCTTACGGATAGTCGGGAAATTGGTGAGCATCCCACCCGGCCAGCGTTCAGTCACATAGGGCATATTGACCTTTTTGACTTTCTCAGCAACAATCTCCTTTGCCTGTTTCTTGGTGGCGACAAAAAGAACCTTCTTTCCTGACTTTGCTATATGCTTCATTGCTGACGCAGCTTCGTCGAGCTTTACGATTGTTTTTTCGAGGTCGATGATGTGAATACCGTTACGTTCCATAAATATATAGGGAGCCATAGCCGGATTCCACTTTCTTTTAAGGTGTCCAAAGTGAACACCTGCATCCAATAATGTTTTAAAATCTGTTCTGGGCATTTTTATTTAATTTAAGTTTACATTCTGTTAAAATCAATTGCAGAGTAGTCCATCTTTTACGGAGTCTCTGCAATTTAGATACTAAACCTGCATCAAATGATTGACGAGACTGATCCTAGCGTTTACTGAACTGGAATCTCTTTCGGGCTTTCGGACGGCCCGGTTTTTTTCTTTCAACTTCTCGCGGATCACGCGTCATGAATCCGTTCGATTTAAGAATTTTTTTATTTTCCTCATCAATCATAACGAGAGCCCTGGTGATGCCAAGACGAAGAGCTTCAGACTGGCCTTTTACTCCACCGCCCTCAAGATTTACTTCAATATCATATTTATCAAAGGCATTTAAAACAAGCAGAGGCTGGGTTACAACATACTGAAGGATCTCACTTCCGAAATATTCTTTATAATCCCTGCCGTTAACAGTTATCTTGCCTTTGCCATCACTTAAATATACTCTTGCAACGGCTGCTTTTCTTCTTCCAAGGGCATTGATTGCTTCCATGTCTGTTTCCTACTTGTTTTTAATTTCGATTTTTTTTGGTTTCTGAGCTTCATGCGGATGGGATGTCCCTGTATAAACATGAAGGTTCCTGTAAAGAGCGCTTCCAAGACGATTCTTGGGAAGCATGCCTTTAACCGCATTCTCAACAAGCCAGATAGGATTCTTCTTCAGCATCTCAGAAGCAGTTGTGAACCTCTGTCCTCCCGGGTAACCGGTATGCCTTACATATTCCTTCTCATTCCATTTATCTCCGGTTAAAACAACCTTTTCCGCATTGATGACAACAACATTGTCGCCGCAATCAATATGGGGAGTAAAATTGGTTTTGTGCTTTCCCCTCAGCATGCTGGCAATCATTGTTGCAAGACGGCCAAGAACGGCACCTTCTGCATCCACGATCACCCACTCCTTGTTAACAGTTGTCTTGTTTGCCGATACTGTCTTGTAACTTAAAGTGTTCACTTGTTATTCGTTTTTAATTGATATACTTATACTTAACTTAAAAAACCCTGTTATTTCGGGATTGCAAAAATACAACATATTTATTAAAAAAAAAGAATATTGCTCAGATTTTATTCCTGATGCCAAAAAGTAAGCTTAATTTTACAATCTTTTAATGAAAGAAGATTAAGCAAATGGGAAAAATGGAAGATGACAGGTTCTTGCTTCTGAATGCAATTAAAATTGCAAAAAAAGGAATTAAAAAAGGTCGGGGACCTTTCAGTGCCCTGGTGGTAAAAGACGGGAAGATCATAGCAAAGGCAAACAATAAAGTGGTCGTTTCACATGATCCGACAGCTCATGCCGAAGTGCTGGCAATAAGAAAAGCATCATCTCTGCTGAAGACACATGACCTTTCTGATTGCGTTCTTTACACTTCTTGTGAGCCATGCCCGATGTGCCTTGGTGCCATATACTGGTCGGGAATCAGGAAAGTAATCTATGCATCAGATCGCAACGACGCTGAACGATCAGGATTCAGCGATAAGCTGATATACGATGAGATCGGACTTGAACCAGCGAATAGAAAAATAAAATTCATCAGGATAACAGATGCCGGAGGTGAAAAGGTTTTCGAAAAATGGGACAATTTTGAAAACAAGATCCCATACTGATCCTAAAGCAGGCGAGAAACTCTTACGCGACTTCTTTACACGCGATGTCCTGATGGTAGCTCCCGATCTTATCGGAAAAATTCTGGTGATCAAAAGCAGCAATAATATCTCTGAACGTTTTATGATAACGGAAACTGAAGCTTACCGCGGGGAAGAAGATGAAGCCTGTCATGCCTGCAGGCGAAGAACCAGACGAACTGATGTGATGTATCATGAAGGTGGAAAGATCTATGTATATTTCGTTTATGGCATGTACTGGATGTTAAACTTTGTAGCAGGGACAAAAGATGATCCTCAGGCTGTGCTGATACGCGCTATTGAAGGATTCAAAGGCCCCGGAAAACTTACAAAAGCACTCGGAATAGACCGGTCATATTATGGTGAAGACCTGACAACTTCAAAACGCATCTGGGTTGAGGATACCGGGATAAAACCGGTAATTAAAACCGGACCCAGGATCGGAATTAACTATGCCGGAGATATCTGGAAAAATAAACCCTGGAGGTATATACTCTGCCCCCAAACCCCCTGAAGGGGGCTGAAAAAATACAGATTTAACCCCCTTGCATGAAATCCCGCGGAGCGGGAGGGGGGACGGGGGGTTCCTCAAGTTAAAGTGATGTTAAAAAAAATACCTGTCACCCTCATTTCGTATTTTTTTGCGTTCTTTGTTTCTTCATTTAAAAAAATTCAGGTTATGGATTCAGTATGGGCAACCTATCGCCGCTGGAATAATATTACAGGCTGGTTTGTTTTTCTGCTTTCAGCAGTCGTCTATATGCTGACAGTGGAACCTACTGTCAGCTTCTGGGATTGTGGAGAGTTTATCCTTTCAGCTTTCAGGCTGCAGGTTGGACATCCTCCGGGAGCACCCCTTTTCCTGATGATAGGACGAATAGCAACTTTATTTGCTTTCGGTGATGCATCAAAGGCGGCCATGATGGTAAACATGCTTTCCGCACTCTGCAGTGCTTTTACCATTCTGTTCCTCTTCTGGACAATAACTCACCTGGTCAGAAGGGTCTACACACGTTCAAACCCTCTTGAATCAAAGCACATCCCTGCAATTATCGGAAGCGGACTTCTGGGCTCACTAGCATATACTTTTTCAGATACATTCTGGTTCTCGGCTGTGGAAGGGGAGCTTTATTCGCTCTCTTCACTGATCCTTGGACTTGTTTTCTGGGCTATGCTCAAGTGGGAAGAAGAGGCAGATGATCCACGTTCGGGAAGATGGATTATCTTCATCGCCTTTATCATGGGTCTCGGTTTAGGCGTCCATCGTCTTAACCTGCTTGTAATACCGGTACTTGTCTTTGTATATTATTTCAGGAAATACGAAGTCTCCACGAATGGAGTTTTAAAAACACTTCTGTTCTCAGTAGCCCTGCTTGGGACGATGGTTTTTATAATTATTCCCGGAGTGCCAAAAGTAGCAGGATGGTTTGAACTTATTTTTGTAAATGTCTTTGGATTACCCTACAATACGGGCCTTCTGATATTTGTTTTAGCAGTTATCGCCGGACTGGTCCTGGGTATAAAGTTCTCATTGAAAAGGAAAATGATGATCCTGAATTATGTAATAACCTGTCTTACAGTGATAATGATAGGGTATTCATCATATGCCATGATCATGATAAGGTCATCAGCCAGGCCACCCATGAACCAGAATAATCCTTCTGACATTTTTTCTCTGGCATATTATATTAATATGCAGCAATACGGGAGTTCCCCCAAATTTCATGGTCCTTACTACAGCGCTCCTGCAGAGGATGTGAAAAATGTTATTGCAGGTTATAACAAGGTGAAGGGCAGATATGAGCCTTATTATAAACCTGACTATGTTTATAATGAGAAATTCACAACGATATTTCCAAGGATGTACAGTCCTGAACCTCAGCATAAACCCTCCTATGAATATTGGGGCAGGATTAAGGGCAGAAAGTATACGGTCAGTTCAGGTTCAGGCCGCGAAACCATAGTATGCCCGACATTCGGCGAAAACCTGCGTTTCTTCTTCAGATATCAGACAGGCTTCATGTATCTGCGTTACTTCATGTGGAATTTCGCAGGAAGACAAAACGATATCCAGGGAAACGGCAACAAGATACATGGTAACTGGATAAGCGGGATAAAATTCCTCGACGAAATGAGGCTTGGAGACCAGGATAATATTCCGGAAGATCTGAAAACAAATCCGGCCAGAAATACCTTTTTTCTGCTGCCACTTATTATCGGCATTTTCGGGATACTGTGGCAATACAGGAGAGACAGGAATGGTTTTTTCCTTGTATTCATATTCTTTTTCATGACCGGAGCTGCGATAATTTTCTACCTTAATCAATATCCTAATCAGCCAAGGGAACGTGATTATGCCTATGCGGGTTCATTTTATGCCTTTGCTGTATGGATCGGCATTGGGTTCATGTATATGTATGATCTCCTGAAAAAAGCTTTGGGTGAAAAAATATCTGCAGCAGTAACTCTTGTGATTCTTCTGGCTGTCTGTCCTGTGCTTATGGCCTTTCAGAATTGGGACGATCACGACAGGTCAGGCCGTTATACTGCACGCGACATTGGCGCCAATTACCTTGAGTCGTGTGCCCCCAACAGCATACTTTTTACTTATGGAGACAACGATTCATTCCCGGTATGGTACGTCCAGGATGTTGAACAGATAAGATCCGATGTAAGAGTGGCAAACCTTAGCTATATCCAGGCAGGATGGTATATCGATATGATGAGGCAAAAAGCCTTCAAATCAGATCCCTTACCCTTTTCATTACCGTCAGAAAAATATATTGAAGGAGTAAGAGTTCAGATGCCGGTTAACAATACTGTCGATAAACCTCAAAACCTGAAGACTGTGGTCAGGTTTCTCGGGCTCGATGACAGGAAGTTTCAGATCGACTTAAGCGGAAGAGGCGACTTTGTAAATTACCTTCCCACAAGCAAATTGCAGATCGATGTTGATTCCGCATTTGTGCTGTCAAACGGCACAGTGAAGGATTATTTGAAAGACAGGATAGTTTCACCGATGATATGGGGATATACAGAATCAGATGCATTAAAGGGCGATCTGGCAATTATGGATCTGCTGGCTACAAACGACTGGAAACGTCCGATATATATGTCTACAACAGTGCCCAGCAGCCAGTACAAAGGTCTTGAGAAATTTTTCATTCAGGAAGGCATGGCTTACAGGATTGTTCCGGTCAGGACATACGATACCGATCCGGGAGAGTACGGCATGATCGATTCTTATGTTATGTACGATAATATGATGAACAGGTTCAAATGGGGCAATGCCGGAGACCCTTCAGTATACCTTGATGAAAATAACCGGAGGATGTTCTCCAACTTCAGGAGACTTTTCGGGAACCTTGGAAGGGCTCTGCTCCAGGAAGGTGACACCATAAAGGCTGTTGAAGCTATCCATAGAGGACTTGAAATTGTCCCTGTCACCAAACTGCCTGATGATTATTTTTCAATAGGTCCTGCCGAAATACTCGTAAGAGCAGGGAATAAAGATGAAGGTGAAAAAATATTCAACAACATTATTGCCTATGCCAACGATCACCTTGAGTACATAGCAAGTTTAAAGAGCAGCGACCGTTATGATCTTGACACTGAGATTGCAATAAATATGCAGTCACTGCTGGATATCTATTACCTCGCTGAAGATCTTAAACTCTCCTCAGTAAAAAGTACGGTTGAACCTTTTGTAAATGAATACTACGCTAAGTTTTATCCTAAGAACAGGTAATCATGCGTCTCTTCAGGCCTTTTATCGCGGCAAGATGGCTTTTCCCGAAAGCCCTTTTCAGGATAATAAGCCCTGGAAAAACCGTATGCCTTACCTTCGATGATGGCCCGCATCCTGAATCTACTCCGCAGCTACTTAAAATTCTGGATTCAGAGAATGTCAGGGCTGTTTTCTTCTGCAGCGGTGAGGCGGCTGAGAAATATCCCGGACTGATAAATGAAATAAGACGGAATGGTCACTTGATCGGAAATCATGGCTATTATCATTTCTGCGGATGGAGAACTTCAGCAAAAAAGTACTTTGAAAATGCTGAGAAAGCAGCACAGTTTACTTCATCAACTCTTTTTCGTCCTCCCTATGGACGAATTCGTTTAAATCAATACCAGCGTCTTAAAAAACAATTCCGCATAGTTTTCTGGGATATCATGTCCTTTGATTTTGACAGTAGTTTTGGTGCTGACCGGTCCCTGCACATACTGAAGAAAAAACTGAGACCCGGCTCAATAATAGTTTTGCATGATACCCCGGGATCAAACTGCAGGATGTTCCTTCAGGATTTTATTAAGGCAACAATCAGTAAAGGATATAGATTTTGTATTTCGGATTGAAGTGTTACATTTGGGATAACATATTTACCCGTAAATGAATATTCTTGTCCTGGGTTCGGGAGGCAGAGAACATGCAATTGTCTGGAAACTTTCCCAGAGCAAAAAGATAACCGGAATATTTGCTGCCCCCGGCAATGCCGGCACTTCGGCATTTGGAACTAACCTGCCGCTCGATCCTGAAGATTTTGAGGCCGTAAAAAAAGCTGTGCTCGACCACAAAATAAAGATGGTAGTGGTCGGTCCCGAAGCACCTCTTGTAGCAGGCATACATGATTTCTTTCTCAGTGACTCAGATCTGAAGGGAATTCCGGTGATTGGTCCGGACAAATCGGCCGCCAGGCTCGAAGGCAGCAAAGATTTCGCAAAATCGTTCCTGGTCCGCCATAATATTCCCACAGCTTCATATAGAAGTTTCAGCAAATCAAATTCAGATCAGGCTTTGACATTCCTGAAATCACTCAGGCCACCCTATGTAATTAAAGCAGATGGTCTCGCTGCCGGAAAAGGAGTGATAATACTCGATGATCTTGAAGCCGCTTTTCAGGAGGTAAAATCGATGCTTGACGGCAAATTTGGCTCTGCAGGACAGAAAGTAGTGATCGAGCAATTCCTGAAAGGCGTCGAGCTATCGGTTTTCATTATCACAGACGGCCATTCATACAAGCTTCTTCCCGAGGCAAAGGATTATAAAAGGATCGGAGCCGGAGATACAGGTTTGAACACAGGAGGCATGGGTGCGGTTTCCCCGGTGCCTTTTGCTGATAAACATTTCATGGACAAAGTCATCAGCAGGATTATTGATCCGACAATGAAGGGATTATCAGAAGATGAAATCACATATAAGGGATTTATCTTCTTCGGACTTATTAATGTGGATGGAGATCCATATGTGATAGAATATAACGCCCGTCTTGGAGATCCTGAATCAGAAGCAATAATACCGAGGATAAAATCGGATCTTTTCGATCTGATAGAAGGGGTTGCCGAAGGTAATCTTGAGACAAAAGAAATTGAAACAGACAACAGATTCGTTACTTCAGTAATGATAGCGTCCGGTGGTTATCCGGGCAGCTATGAAAAGGGAAAAGTAATTTCGGGACTTGACAACACAGACGAATGTGTGATCTTTCACGCTGGAACAAAATTGTCAGGTGAAGGGGTTATTACATCTGGAGGCAGGGTTCTTGCTGTAAGTTCCTGGGGGGAAACAATGCAGGAGGCTCTGGACGGATCATATCGCAATGCCCGCAGGATTTCATTTGAAAAAATGTATTTCAGGCCAGATATAGGATTTGACCTGAAGAAAAAATAGTGTTAAGGATTTTTAAAGGTACCGGCCCCGGGGTTATTCTTCTTATCATAATGGCCCTTGCAGCTATGTGGATCAGCGCCTTCCTCGAGCCAAGGCTGCCTTCACCGGCTATTTATGAAATAAGACCAATGCCGCTTTATTCAGTTCTGAAGATGCTTGTCGGACAAAATCCGGTACCCGGTGTAATAATCTCTTTTGTGATCCTTTCGTTCATGATGTTTCTCATGGTACATTTTAATACAACTGTATTTTTTATCAATGAGAGAACTTTTCTGCCGGCCATCCTGTACCTTTTATTAAGCTCGCTTTTCCCTCAATATCAGGTTCTTAATCCGGTTCTTCCATCTGTGGTCTTTCTGATGCTTGCTGTAATGAGAATATTGGATTCATACAGGAAACCAGGCATTGCTTATAATTTTTTTGATGCCGGTCTTATGATCGGAATCGGCAGTCTCTTCTATGCAAATCTCATCTGGTTCGGACTTCTGGTATTCATAGGGATAGCAATTCTCAGAACCGGTAATATCAAAGAGATAGCAGTAGGTGTTCTTGGGCTTGCCACACCTTTTCTTCTTACAACCGGCCTCTATTATGTACTTGGAAATGACCTGGCGCTTTTTATGGAAGATATAGGTGAGAATATGTTTGGCTATTCAGCAATATATGATTTTTCAAGGCTGACAATAACAGCAATAATATTGATTGGACTTGCAGTCATTGTCAGCATAGCACACCTTTTTATGGGGATAAATTCAAAGAAGATTAAAGCACGGAAGGCTTTTTCAATACTGTTGTGGGGATTCTTTATATCACTGATCCTCTATTTCGCTCTCCCTTCGATGTCTGTTGAGATAATTTGGATAACAGCAGTGCCTGCCAGTTATTTCCTGGCGCATTATTTCGTATTTGTGAGAAAGAAGCTGATTCCTGAGATTATTTTTTCAGCACTTTTTGTGCTGGTTATGCTGCTGCAGGGTTTCTACATTTATACGCAGGTTACTTAACCATCGAAACAACACCAACCCCGGATCCCTGCTGCCCATCCTTAAAATCGTAATTGAGCTGGTAAATTCCACTCCTGTTGCAAGTAAGCTCTACTGATTTATAAGCTTTGCCTGTTTTTGGATCATAAGAGGAAAGGACAATCTGGTTTGCGTCGTTTTTAATTGTAAGGATAAGTTCTCCTTTTGAGCCTTCTGCGGTGCACAGGGAGAACTTGTACTTCGTGTTCTTCCAGAGCGACATTTGAGTTTTATAGCGCAGTTCACCTGCTTCAGGAGCTTTGGCAAGCTGTATCCTGAAATCTTTCAGGTATTTGCTGTCAGTCCCTGCATTCATTACGCAATTGCTAACGAGGGGATCGGTAGTTTGTCCGTGTAATATGAAACCTGATAAAAGCAACACTAATAATGCGATAAAATGTTTTTTCATACTAATTATTTGCAATTAGCTTGTTTCTGATTGTTTTTGTGATATCAATAATAGCTGCCAGCTGTTCATCATTCATCTCGACAACACTTGTTTCGGTCTGTTCAACAACGAGAGCCCCGTTAACTTCCCTGCTTACCGGTTCGCCGAGTGTATAGGTTATCCTGATCTCCCTGTATTTTTCCTTGATATCCTGTAAATCCTTGCAAAGAACACCAAATTCAGGATCCCTGTTGCAATAAGGATTTGCGAGCATGATAAGATCATTAAGTATGATCTTCTGTTCACCGATACGATCCCTCAGCACCGGATCAGGATATTCAGTCATAACCTGTGTTGCCAGATATTGTGCCTCAATCCATACGCCTATTATCATAAGTGCGGAAAGCTGTCCGCGGTCATTGTCACGCAGGTATTTGTCAATCTGGGTATATGAGTCAATCGAAAGAAAGAGGAGCGAATCGAGATTTGACTTGTTCAGTGAGAGCCTTTTAATAGTCTCAAAATCAAAGAATTGTCCCACCCTGATTCCTTCGGCAAGTTTTCTGATTGAAGACAGGATATCAATTGATGAACCGGTTTTTTCATACATGTTAAGATAACCGAGATCAGCGCCCAGTATACCAAGCGTGAATGCCTTATCGAAAGAAGTCGTTTGTTTATTTGCATCGATGGATGAAGCCAGGTAATCCGGAGAAAATGGCACAGCCAGCGATTGAAGGAGATTCGCGATCTCAACAGGAGAAGAAATATTTCTGGCGATTTCCTCAATGGCTTCAGTGCTTAGTTTTTCTTCTTCGCCAACAGGAATCGAGTCAGCCTCAGGGAAAACAAACTGAGAATTATTGCTTGATGAATTCCGGCAG
The DNA here is from genome assembly GCA_025454755.1 of Bacteroidales bacterium. Classification (GTDB taxonomy): domain Bacteria; phylum Bacteroidota; class Bacteroidia; order Bacteroidales; family VadinHA17; genus LD21. The sequence continues at coordinate 44,382 of JALONV010000022.1, forward strand.
GAAAAACATACAAGCAAAATAAAAGCCAGAAAAAGAAAAGATCTTCCTTTCATCAGGATGACAGGTTGATTTCTACAAAAATATAAAAAATCAGGTTACCAAATTCTTAAAGAACCGCTTTCTTAACCTGAATTTTTCAATAAACATTACCAATTTGGCCAGAAGTTCATAATATAATATCAGGTACAGAACAATTGTGCTAAGCAATACAAGCACAATATTGAAGGTGAACGCATCAATTTTCACACCGAAGATGTACTTCGAAGGTGCATAAAAATGTGTCCTGAAACCAAAAAATCCCTTTTTTGAAGGATCAAGATATATGGGGTCTATATTCTGAACGATGGAGTTTTTATAAAATAGTATCTTCTTCCTTTCATAATACTTTGTTACGATCTCTTCAAGCTTGTAATTGTAATAGTCATCACGCAGTTTGTCAAGTCCTGTTTTGTTAAGATTATAAAACCTGTCTTTCCTGTCACTTGCGGAATTTGAGGCGAGACTGAATATGGCATCCAGCCTGTCCAGGTACCTTTTCACTGAATCGGCAAGGGGAAGATTGAATTTCTCCATGGTAAGTTTATCCTGGTTCCTGAACTCCGGCAATCCATAAAGATCAGGCATTTTACTGATCTCTTTACTAAGAAGAGCAAGCTTGCTGAATTCAGCATTTTTTATATCCTTTGGCAAATCGGTCTTATTTGCAAAAGAGTTGCTCATATACTCCTGGACGCTTGTATCCAGCGCTTTTCTCAACTCAGGTATCCTGTGAACCTTATTGAAATCGGACTGGCTGATCTTTTTCTGCAGGATATAAAATGTTTCACCCTGCTGGTTGTATTTTTGGGTGCTGTACCGGTTATCCTTGAACTGGGAAACCATAAGCGCCTCATAGGTCCACCTTGTCGGCATAAGCTCAGCGATTACGGGCACCTTTTCAACACTGCCAATCTTCCTGTTCAGTTTATCGAAAGAGAACATCGCCCCGCTGAGTACCATCATAGGAATGATTAGCAGCGGTATAATTATATATATCGTTATTGCAGAATTGAATGATGCGGAAATATTCAGCCCGACCATATTTGCGCAGAAGGCAGTTGTGAAGAGCGCCACCCAGTAGTGGAAAAACATTCCCTTTATGCCAAGTATCGGATTTGCGATCAGAAGAAATAAAACCGATTGAAGAGCGGAGATTATTATAAGTACGGCTATCTTGGAAAAGAGATAGCTTGTTCTGCTAAGATTAAGGAATCGCTCTCTTTTAAGTATTTTCCTGTCGCGGAAGATCTCCTCGGCACTGATTGTGAGCCCAAGGAAGAGTGCCACTATAAGGCTCATGAAAATATAAATCGGGATATTTTCATTCTCAGAGAAAATATAAACTGTCGAGTTTGGATCAGGGATGTACCTTATTATGAAAGATAATACAAACCCCAGGATCGGGGCTTCAAAAAGAGTCAGCTGAACATATTGCCTGTTAGCCAGCTTACTTTTCAGGTCCCTCGAAAAATAGATCAGAAATTGCTTAAAAAGACCAGGCCGCTGAAGGTTCTTATGTGGCGGCTCCTTCACTTCAGGAATATTCTCAATAGAATACTTCTGACGGAATTTTTCTGCCCACTCTTTTGGTTTTACCTTTCTTTTGTCGGTGTATTTGCCAAATTCATCAACGACATGAGCTTCAATTATATTAAAGATCAGCTCGGTATTTACGTTTCCGCATGAAGGGCATTCTCCCACGTTTGAGTTGATCTGGGCATCCAGGGTTTTAAAATAGATTACTGCGTCAACCGGATTTCCGTAATATGCCATACTTCCTTCCTGGTCGAGAATGATAATCTTATCGAACATCTTGAAGATTTCGGAAGATGGCTGGTGAATGACTGTAAAAAGAAGCTTCCCCTTGAGTGTGAGGTCCCTGAGAAGATCCATCAGGTTCTCTGAATCTCTTGAAGAAAGGCCTGATGTTGGTTCATCAAGAAAAAGTACAGAAGGTTCCCTGATAAGTTCCAGGGCAATATTGAGTCTCTTCCTTTGCCCGCCGCTGATGACCTTGTTAAATGGCGAACCCACCTTCAGATCTCTCTTATCAAGCAATCCGAGATTAGATAAGGTGCGATCGACAATATCAGTTATTTCGATTTTATTTTTGCCTTTAAAACACTGACAGCCGGCAAAATAGAGGTTTTCAAAAACTGTAAGATCTTCGATCAGGAGATCATCCTGGGGAACGAAACCCAGAACACCTTCAAGGGCTTTATTGTCTTTAAGTACATCAAGCCCGTTTATCTTCACTGTGCCGCCTGTTGGTTTTTCAATACCGCTAAGCAGATTGAGAAGCGTAGTCTTTCCTGATCCGCTGGCACCTAGTATGCCGACAAGGCTTCCTTCATCGATCGAGAAGCTTACATCATCAACAGCTGAATGGCCTTCCACAAAATTGTAGGTAAGATGTTCTACATTGAACGAAAGCTTATGAATGATTACATCGGAAAGGAAAGTAGAACTTATGTCGCTGTAATAGATGGGATAGCTTGTGGATGATCTCAGCGTTCCGCCTTTTGCGAAAGTGTAGACCTGTCCCGGGCTTATAGGAAGTCCGTTGAGATAAAGCTGTTCTCTTGAGATATACTTAAGGAAGTAAAGATCGACGCTGGCGGTCCTGAGGAAGAAGATGCTTGTATCCTGGTATCCTGTAAGCATCCTCTTGCACAGCTCACACTCTTTGTGTCCCGGTGTCAGAACAAGAATCGAATCGTTTTTAAGGTTCTCAGGCTCATTATTTTTTACAAATTGTTCAGTAGCAGCGAATTCATCGGGAGATATTTTAAAAACCTCGGCAACGGTGTTGATTATATTCATTCTCTGCGGGGTAAACCTGCGGTCGGCATTCACAAGCTCGTAAAGACGCATCAGAACCACAACTTTCTGTTCCTGGTTAAGAGTGCGGTTGATCTTTTTGCAGATGCCAAGAACTTTTACTGAGTCCCTGACCGAGGGAACAGAAGGTACTTTCTCGGCCGATTTTTCAATTACCGGACCGGCATGTTCATCGAAGAGAGCAAGATATTCACTTACGCTTTCCTGTGATAACTGTTTGGTAAGGAAACCGGTAACATATCCACGCTCATCAAGTATCATTCCACCGTCCTGCTTGACAATAAGCGCGAACAATTCCATCAATGCCTTCAGGATCTCCTCACTCATAAATTAACTGTGAAATGCTCTGATTCAGAAAGCCGAAGATATGAAAATTCTATCTTTTCTTGGCCGACCTCTTTATAAATTTTCTTTGTATCCAGCCCGGGATAATAGAAGCGCCTACGATAAGGTATGGATAATAGCTTATTATCCTCCAGATGATAGCCATCGCCAGTGCTATGCTTCCGACATGGGCGGCATCAACAGGAATTGCATCAGAAATATATCGTCCCAGGATAATTTCAGCAAATCCGCTTCCACCCGGGGTCGGGCTCAGGATCATCATTATCCATGTAACCAGCTGCCTGGCGAATATCAGAAAATGTTCGCTGATGGCAAAGAATGCCATAAGTATGGCATTAATGACCCAGTATCTGGATGTCCATGAAAGAAATGTTGCGGTAAAAGCCTTCACCCAGAATGAAAAAGGTTTCCTCTTTAATTCATGTGAGCTCTCCACAATATCATTGCCTGCCTTAACGGCTGAATCATTGAATCTTCTCAAAAAAGGAAGCTTGAAAACCCAGATGATGGTTTTGCGGATGCCTTCCGGATTAAAGAAAAGACCATAACCCACGAAGAGAACCCATCCCAGTATTAATCCATACCCTGCAATGGCAACAAACGTAAGGTTGTTCAGCAATGCTCCGCCACTTCCTTCAAGGGATGTCGTAAAAAGTATATCACTGCCTACAATAAGAAGTATCAGGGGGAACATTATCACAAAATACAATTCATCGAGGAATGATGTAGCCAGAACAACGGCAGTGCTTCTGCCTACCGACAGACCTTCTTTATGGATGAAAACAACTGCCACTGCCGTGCCACCAACTGTCGATGGTGTTATTGCCGACGTGAATTCCCATAACATGATAACCCTGAAAGCCTGCCTCCAGTTCAGGTCATTTTCAGATAATATTCTGATCCTGATCATGTACCCAAGGTCCCGGCCTATCATGCAGCACCATGCCAGGAAAAGCCAGAAAACTGATTTCCAGGTAAAATCTATTTCTTTTAAGACATTAATATTAATGTCTCTGAGTATAAGCCATAAAACTACTCCCAATCCCAGGACAACAGGAATGATAATTCTTCGCGGATGCAAATGACGGGCAATATTTTTATCAGATATATTCAATACATTTAGAAACCGCAAAAGATACGTTAAAAATAAAAGCAAAAATCCTTTTCCTGAATATCATTATTATTTGCCTGACAATAACGTGCAACTCAGGTTCAAGAACACACGGCCGCAAAATTTTCATTACCTTCGAGGGTGTTAAAAGTAAAATGTTATTTCAAATAAAAAGGATTCTCGTTTTTCAATTATCCCGGGAAGTTCACAGATACCAAATTTGATCAGTCTTATTTTATTAATTTAACAACATAAAAAAATCTCGGCATAATCAACAGGCTTATGAATAGGATATTGTTAACAGGCGCATCGGGAGCGGTCGGCCGGGAAGTTCTGCTGCAACTGTGTGAGTCGCAGGATGAGTTTGACATAACTGTATTTGACCTGAAAACAAAAGGATCAGAATCATTTTATAAAAAAATAAAGAGTAAATTCAATTTAATCTATGGCAATATTTCCGTAAAGGATGAAATATGCGCTGTGTGCAGGAATAAGGATGTGATCATTCATCTTGCAGCAATAATACCACCACTAGCAGATAAAAATCCCAAACTGGCGGAAGCCGTAAATATAGAAGGAACAAGGAATCTGGTTGAGTGTGCAGAAGAACTTTCCCCGGATGCATTCTTCATATATTCTTCCTCAATTTCAGTTTACGGTAACAGAAATAAAGATCCATTGATCAGAACAGGCGACAATCTTGTTCCGAGTGAACGCGATGAATATGCAAAGACTAAGATTGAGGCGGAAAAAATAATCACCGGAAGCGGGCTGAGATGGACAATCTTCAGACTGACAGCTATCATGGGAACTGACAACCACAAGGTTTCGCCACTCATGTTCCACATGCCTCTGGACACCAATATGGAGATAGCAACGCCTGAAGATACTGGAAGAGCCTTTATCAACGCACTCCGTCATACCGGGAAGTTAAGAGGGAACATCTATAACCTGGGGGGCGGGGAAAAATGCAGGATAAGCTACAGGGATTTCCTCTCACGCTCTTTCAAAGCAATGGGGCTGGGCTCTCCGGATTTTCATTCAAATGCCTTTGCCTCGAAGAATTTCCATTGTGGTTATTACGCAGACGGGGATATCCTGGAGGAATTACTGCACTTCAGGAAGGACACTATAGATGATTATTTTATAGTTCTGAGAAAATCAATCTCTCCTGCCGGGAAGCTTTTCACCTCCATATTCAGGAAGATCATAAAAAAACATCTTGAAAGACAATCCGAACCTCTTGCTGCAATAAGAAAGAATAATACCATTGATATACAACATTATTTTTGATACTCATATTTTCAGGCATCTTGGAGAAAAAACGATATAAGCTTCTTTTGATAAGCCCGGCACAGCCATACATTGGATATACTGCACACGCCGAGCTTGCCAAGATGTTCGGCAGAAAAAGACTGATGATACCTCTTGCGCTGCCTGTTGTGGCTGCATATACACCTGACCACTATGACGTTCGTATTACAGATGAAGAGACTGAACCGTTACCTGTTGATTATCAACCGGATATTGTTGGCATTACCACTCTTAATGCCACAATGAAAAGGGCTTTCGAACTGGGTGATTTTTTCAGGAAAAAGGGGATAGCAGTTGTGATGGGAGGTGTAAATGCATCAGTTATGCCGGGAAAATATCTTGAACATTCAGATGCAGTAGTTATAGGAGAAGCTGAAAATGCATGGGAAGATTGTCTTGCAGATTTTGAAAAGGGAACTCTGAAAAAAACGTATAAGGCAGATCCACAGTATGAATACAAAAATCCAAATCAACCAAGATGGGACCTGGTAAATATGAATTCGATTTTCCAGTTTGCTGTACAGGTAACACGGGGATGCCCTTTCGACTGTAATTTCTGCCTTGTATCTGAGATTTTCGGCAGACAAATGAGATTCAGGGATATCGACAATGTGATTAAAGAGATAAAGAACCTCCCGGCGAAATATATTTTCTTTGTAGATGACAACCTCACAATAAATAAGAAATATGCGCATGAACTTGTGCTCCGGCTTAAACCCCTTGGCATTTCCTGGGCATGCATGGCAAGCATTGATGTGGCTGAAGATGAAGAGCTGCTTGTCGACATGGCGAAATCGGGTTGTTTTAACATACTTATAGGGTTTGAATCACTTAATCCTGAAAGTCTTAATGAAACAAACAAAGGTCATAACAGGGGTGGAACAATTTACCGGGAGGCGATAAAGAAAATCCATCAGGCAGGAATCCAGATCAACGCTTCTTTTATTGTTGGTTTTGATCACGATACACTGGAGGAGTTTGACAGGATATTTGAATTCACGATCGAGAATGGTCTGCCGAATGTAAATCTCCATCTTCTGGCATCTCCGCCGGGCAGCAAACTATATGAAAAGCTCAGGGAACAACATCGTTTGTTTGATGCGCCGGAAAGCATGGGAGCAGGATTTTTCCCGACGATCCGCTATGCCGGGATGGGACAGCTCGAAATGTTTGATAAGTATATCGAAACCCTCCGCTGCCTCTATTCATGGGACACAATACTGGATAAAGCACGGAAATTATTTTCCGGCGGGACATTTATTCATCCCGGAGTTAATGTCTCCTTTTTTATTAAAATCAGAGTTACCTTAATAATTCTGAACGAATTTCTATTTACCCGGGAAAAAGCAAAAAGATCATTGCTTGCTTTTTTCATGGATTTGATCAGTAAGAAAAAAATCGCTCCTGACAGGGCATTCTCATTCATGCTCTCAATGTTGAGCGCACATCGTCAGCTCGAACTCAATATGAGAGTCAACGAACATTACCGCAGTCTGATCCGCCGTAATGACACCGGTCCCTGGACCCGGTAAAAACGTACAATTCATAATTCTCTGCTTTTTATATCACAAATTTGGCCAATAGTTTGCCAAAATCAGGATTATTTCTGAAATTTGATTTTGGGCGATTTTAATCAAATCGGTTTTAAATTGTAAAATCAATATTTATACAACGATGGGTTTACATGATGTTCATATACTTCCGACAAGGACAACACCTGAGATTTTTCTTAATCCAAAGGGCACCGTCAAAATAAAAGGACGGGCAATTGATGAAAGCCGGGATAAACCACCGGAACAGATGACTAACTGGATCGACGAGTACATTCAGAATCCTGCCCAGCTTACCGAAGTAATCATTGCGCTGGAATTTCTGAACAGCTTTAATACTCTTGTACTGACTTCTACACTAAGGAAACTTTCCCAGGTTTCTCAGAAGGGCAAAAAGCTCGCCATTAAATGGTTTTATGAAGAAGACGATATCGACATCCTGGAACGGGGAGAATATATATCAGCAACAGTTAACATTCCCACGGAATTCATCAAAACTGAGGATGTAGGGAATTGCTGATTTTAATCCTTATACATTTTTTGATATCTTTTTTCAATAGAATTTTAATACGATAGGAGCAAGCTCCTGTATTTTTCCGTCCGGTCCGGCAACCAGGATTTTTTCAAAAATAACTTTCTGATCTCTTCTAAGGCTGGCCAGATCCGATCTCATTTGATCAGTCAGTTTATTTCCTTTAGCGGCTCTTACTTCACCACCAATTGTTGTGGAAGTCATCATGGTGAAACTCTCAACGTTAAATTTTATGTCCCATGCGAAATCGGGTACTTCAACCCTGAGCTCCGCGGTCTGCAAGGCATCTTCTTTTGATATTGTGCCGGAATTCAGACCTGCAAAAACTGCAACAGGTACCGGAACTGATTTTATTCTGAAGGTCTTTTCAGATACTTTTTTATTATCCACTAAAACCGTTATTACAGATTCACCCGACCCTGCAGGAACAACTTCCCATCCATTGGCACTTTTCGTAATTGTCCCATTTGTTATCTCAGCGGTCACTCTTTCCGGTTTTATCCCCGGCACTGCTATCTCAACCGGATTCGGAATGCCCATATAGAGTACATTCATGTTGGTTGCTGCCACAACAGCGCCTTTTCCAGTTTCCTGGGCGAGGGTGATTCCCGGCAGGAATATAAGGAACCATAGAATGAAGATTGATTTTTTCACAGTATTCAGGATTATTGAACAGAATGCGAACGCTCGCTCCCGCTCACACTCTCACTCTTTTTCTGTGGAGATTAGGGGAGTCGAACCCCTGACCTTCTGGCTGCCAGCCAGACGCTCTAGCCAACTGAGCTAAACCCCCGTAAAAGAACTATTAAAAAGTGTCACACACGCTCTAGTCCCGAAAATCGTTCACGATTTTCGAGGATCCTCGTCATGCA
>JALONV010000156.1 GCA_025454755.1 Bacteroidales bacterium
TGAAGAAATTTTCATTCCTTTTTTCACTACGCGTGAAAACGGATCGGGAATCGGATTAAGCATTTCAAGGCAGATAATGGGAGCACATGGAGGGACTCTTAAAGTCCGTTCCCTTCCCGGGAAGGAAACGGTATTCTGTCTGAACTTCTAATGCCTGTTATTCTGTCTTCAATGAACTGGCCGGGTTCAGGATTGATGCCTGGTATGCTTTGTAACTTATTGTTATAAATGTTATTACTATCGTTAATAGAGCCGCAATCAGCAATAAGGGGACACCGATCTTAGTCCTGTAAACATAGTTCTCAAGCCAGTTGCTCATAATATAGTATGCCAGAGGCAGTGCAATAACAATAGAAACGGTTATCAGTATAAGAAATTCTTTTGATATAAGCCTGACAATAACGCCTTCATCGGCTCCGAAAACCTTCCTTATCCCGATCTCTTTTGTTCTCTGCTCAACCATATAGGAGGCCAGACCAAATAATCCAAGGCAGGCAATCAATATGGCAAGAATGGTGAACAATGTGAATATCAGACCCCGCTTCTCGTCTGCCTCAAACTGCCTGTTAAATCTTTCAGACAGGAAGGTGTATGTAAAAGGATGATCAGAAAATACCTCCTTCCATTTGTTTTCGATGAAGCTTATTGTCTGCTCAGTATTATTTCCGCTGAGCTTTATATATATTATATTGGTAAAACTACCGCGGTATACAAGCATGAGAGACTCAATCTCATTATACATACCTGTCTGATGATAATCTTTCATTACACCTATAACCCGTGCATTAATGAAGGCTCCGTTTCCAAGTACTACCTTTTTACCTATTGCATCGCTCCATCCCATCCTGTTTGCAAGAGTCTCATTCACTACAACACCGCCAATAGTATCAGATGGCATATCCAGCTGAAAATCACGACCCTTAACTATCTCAATACTAAGCGCATCGACAAAATCATGATCCACAACTGCAAAATTAATTCCTCTCTGAACCATTCCCTGGTCAGTTTCCATGCTGAAGATGACTTTACCAGATCCTTCACCCACTGGAGTATTTGTAGATGTAACAAACTTTATTTCATTGTTTTCCAGGAGTATGCGTTTAAGGACAGGATATTTTCTGATCATTTCCCGGTCGTTAAGCTGAAGAGTAAGTATGTTTTCCTGGTTAAATCCCTGGTCCATAGTCTTCAGATACTTCAGCTGCCTGAAAACCACCATGGTACATACAATCATTGCGACAGATATTGTAAACTGTATTACAACCAGGATCTTCCGGAAAAGAGAGCCGGCAGATCCCTGGGTTATCTCGCCCTTCAGGACTGTAACAGGGCTGAATCTGGAAAGGAAGAAAGCGGGATAACTGCCTCCGAAAATGCCAACGATTATTATGACACCAATTACAGATAAAATCATATCCGGGCTATACATTACGGAGAGATCAAATGATTTTCCGGCAAGCAGGTTAAACTTTGGAATAAGCATGATCAGTAGTATTACACTGATAAGAAGTGAAATGAGTGTAAGCACAACTGATTCGGAGAGGAATTGTGACACAAGAGGGCCTCTGCGTGAACCGACAACTTTTCGTAATCCCACTTCCCTGGCACGGCTTGTGGAACGGGCCGTGGAGAGGTTCATATAATTCATTGCCGCAATCAGGATAAGGAACAACGCTACAATTCCAAAAATAATCACGTAGGTAATGCTACCTGTGGGCTCAGGTTCTCCTGCGTTTGTTGAATACAGATGTATTCTGGTAATCGGTTCAAGAATATATTCAATTTTGATTTTCAGGGGTTCGAATATTGTTTTCATATGAGCATCATACATGCCCTGTATTTTGGTCTCGAATGCTTTAACATCGAATTCTCCCGGGAACATGAGATAAGTAAATACTCCGAAGTTACCCCAGGTGCCAAGCTGTTTTGGAAGATTATTTCTTGCTGCAACTGCATCAAAACGGAAATGAGAATTGGCGGGCACATCTTCTATTACCCCTGTCACTTCAAAGGTGGTGTTCCCCGTAACCAGCGTCTTTCCTATTGGATCAGCATCACCAAAGTACCTTGCTGCCACAGTCCCGGTCAGAACTATTTTCCCCGGATCTTTTACTGCAGACCGTACTTCTCCTTTCAGTACTTTATAAGTAAAAATGTCAAACAGGGTTGAATCAGCATAGAAGAAATTCTCTTCGTTATACTCTTTATCCTCGAACTTGTAAAGTGCACGGGGCATATTAATAAATCGGACGAATGATTGCACTTCCGGATAATCCTGAACGACCTGGGGGCCCATCGGGATCTGTGCAACATTCCAGGTGAACTGATCGTCGGTCTCTGTTATTTTTGCCGAGACCCGGTATATCCTGTCGGCATTCTCATGATACCTGTCATAGCTCAGTTCATCCGAAACATATATTATGAGGAACAGGGCGCTGGTGATCCCCAGTGTCAGACCGAGTATGTTTAATAGACTGTAACCCAGATGTTTGCGGATATGCCTTACAGCTGTTTTAAGGAGGTTCTTAATCATTTCTTATTGTTAACAGGTTAGTATAAAAATTAAATTTACGATATATTCTTCCTATAGATATAACATTGTTATTAAATTAACAGATCATTAACATAATACAGGTCATAGTCATATTCCGGATGCTGCTCAGAAATTCTTATAAAAGACGATATTTTTTTTAAAATGCAACAGAAGAGATAAAGAATCGTCCTTAGACAGTCCTAACCACCGAGCCATGATGAAAACATTTTTTCGCCTTGCGTCCCGTAATATTTTGAAACACAA
>JALONV010000002.1 GCA_025454755.1 Bacteroidales bacterium
TATCGGAACAAGGTAATCAACATTAAGCCATTCAAGGTTTTTGATCACCTCGGGAGTGAGGTCGTTGAACTCTGCATTATATGTTCCCTGGAGGTGATCTGGCACGCTCGACTTCGACATGTGGCTGGGCCTTGTCCTGGATGTATGGAGGAAAGTACCTCCTGTCCTTCCCGCTCTGTTGACTATATCATCGGTAAGCGGAATGAAGTTATTGCTGTTGTCATATTTATGATCCTTTATCAGCTCCGTAATTCCGGCCCATCCCCTCCTTAGGCCAATTACCTGGTATCCTTCACGGTTCGCCCTGATAGTCACTGCACGTATTGCGGGATTCAGCCCCGGCACATCTCCGCCACCTGTAAGTATAGCTATTATTCCTTTTGTTTTCTTCACATTTACTGCCATGTTCTGCTTTTTAGTTGTTGCCATTTTTCTGTTATTTTTGAGACTTTAAAAGTATAACATTTTAATGTTATTGCAAATAAGGGTTAACGAATCAAATTTCAACTAGTCTAAATCTTAATTTTTTATAAAACGACCCCCTTTCTTATTTCCCCCAAGGGGGAAAAGAGAAGATTCTCTCCCGCTTCGGCGGGGGTAAGGGATGGGGGTTTTAAACAATTTACAATTCAATGATGTTTTTTTACAATCATAATTAACTTTACAATTGATATGTCAAATAGTTCACATAACACAAAGGCAGGCATTCTCATAACCGGGGGAAGCGGACTGGTTGGAAGATATCTGACCTCGCTGCTGCTGGAGAAAGGCTATTCTGTTTCGCATCTTTCCAGAAAACAGGATCAGTTCGGCAGGGTGCGGGTTTACAGGTGGGATCCGGAGAAAGGAATACTTGATCCTGTTGTTTTTGAAGGGGTGGACTACATCGTTAACCTTGCTGGAGCCAATATCGGTGAAAGCAGATGGACCTCAAAACGAAAGGCAGAGATCGTCAGGAGCCGTGTTGATTCGGTGAATCTGCTTTATAAGACCATCCATGAAAACAACATACCATTAAAGGTTTTTATATCTGCCTCTGCGGTGGGTTATTACGGATCGGCGACCAGTGATAAAGTATTTACCGAAACCGATCCGCCAGGTTCAGATTTTCTTGGAAAAACATGTAGGCAATGGGAGGAAGCAGCTGATCTGTTTGAGAAATCGGGGATAAGAACTGTAAAGGTCAGGACAGCCGTGGTTCTTGAAAAAAGCGACAGTGCGCTGTCGAAGCTGATGATGCCGGCTAAATTCGGATTTCTTGTTCAGACAGGTAACGGGAGGCAATATATGCCATGGATCCATATCAGTGATCTTTGCAGGATATATCTTAAGGCAATTGAAGATCAGACACTTTCAGGGGCATACAACGCAGTTGCGCCTCAGCATGTGACGCATAGGGAATTTGTTAAAAAACTTGCTAAGGTAATGGGGAAGCCTGTTTTTCCGGTTGCGGTTCCCGGTCCTCTTCTGAGAGGGGCTTTGGGAGAGATGTCGGATGTAGTGCTGAAAGGAAGCAGGATATCCAGTGAAAAGATTATAAATGCAGGGTATTCGTTTTCATTCGGTAACCTGAATGACGCTCTTGCTAATCTGCTGAAAAGTCAATGAACTTATCCTTTTCTCGACATTATCTCCAGCCGGCTTACATCCACTATTTCGATTGTCTTGCCATAAATCCTTATGATTCCCTCTTTTTTGAAATCAGAGAGAGTTCTTATTACATTGGCAGTGCTCATGCCAATAAAATCTGCAATTTCTTTTCTGGAGACGGGAAGGTCGAATATTCTTGTACTGTAGATCTCATTTGAAAAATAGAGAAGGATATATGCAACACGTCCCACCAGATTCTTTTGCCTGATATCGAGGGTCTGGGTAATGATCTTTTCGTTGACCTTGGATACTTTCGACAGTAATCCCATTGCAAAAGCTCCATTTTCCAGGGCTATTTTTTTTATGAAATCAAGTTTTATGGCACATACAACAGAATCTTCGACTGCGGCCACTGAATATCCATATTTCTCCTCCGAAAAAATGCTGATGTTGCTTACGAATTCAAAAGGTTTTGTAATGGTTACAACCTGCTCTTCTCCTGAGGTCGTTTTTCTGTAAAGCTTCACCAGCCCGCTTTTCAGATATTTAAAATATGTGATTTTGTCCCCTTCATGATGGATAACTTCCCCCTTGCGGAAAAGAAGCTCTTCCTTGTTATCGCATAAAGACTGTACATCCTTTTCGTCGAGCAAAGCAAAAACAATGTTTCTGAATTCACAATTTTCACAGATGCAGTTCCGGTCCATTTACCCTGTAATTAGATTAATTGCAAATTTATGTTTTTATTGCCAGAATGCATTTCCCCTATTTGTTTAATAACTAGTTTTATTCCGATATTTAATCCGGTTATCACAGTCATTCTGTAAGTCTATGTCCTGGAGAACTGACTATCATATACATACATCATTCAGCGACGGAAAGGCAGCCCCGGAAGATTATATTGCAGCGGCCCTTGCGGCAGGTATTTCGGAAATTGGTTTTTCAGAGCATCTGTCGCTTTTTAAAGAGGACCAGCCCTGGTGCATGGATCCTGATAATGTCGGAAACTATATTGAATACATCCAAAATCTCAGAAGAAATACAAACAAAATACTGATCCGTACCGGACTTGAAATCGATTTTATCCCCGGGAAAGAAAAAGAGATCGGACTCTTTCTTGATAATTTCAAACTCGATTACAGGATAGGATCGGTACATTACCTGGGTGAAAAAACAGTGGACCTTGGTCCCGAATTTTATTTAGGGAAAAATATTGACAGTTTATATGAGTCGTATTTTGAACTTGTAATTGGTGCAGTATCTTCCGGGCTTTACGATATTATAGGGCATTGCGATCTTATAAGGATCTACGGCTATAAACCTTCCTTCGACCCTGAACCGCTCTACAGAAAGCTGGCCGGGACCATGAATAAATACGATGTCGCCTTCGAACTTAACACCAACGGGAGGAACAGACCGCTGGGTGATTTCTATCCCGACAGACGTTTCCTGCATATCTTCAGGGAGGAAAAGGTGCCTGTATGTGTCAATTCCGATGCCCACTTCCCTGCAAGGGTTGGGCAATATTTCGATGAAGCCTATGAACTCCTGAGATCGGCTGGATTCACTGAGATGGCTACGTTCTCCTCGCGAAAAACAAAAATGATGCCCCTTTAGAAAAATATGCAAAAAAGAAAGGAGACTCCTGTTAAAAGGAAAATTGAATGGTTATTACAGACTCCCGAAACTCCTGAATCTGCCGGGCAAAAAGTTTTTATCCAAGAATATGCTCGAGGAAGATCTTAATTCCTATTGCGACCAGAATAAGTCCGCCGACAATCTCCACACGCTGACCCAGCTTAGCGCCTGCTGATTTGCCTATCCTGATCGCAGTCATCGAAGCGAGGAATGTCACGGCTCCGATTATAACACCCGAAAGCCAGATCTTAAGGTCGAGAAGGGCAAAGCTGATTCCCACGGCAAATGCATCGAGGCTGGTCCCTATTGCAGCTGTCAGCAGTTCTTTTGGTTTTGTATAGTCTCTTGCCTCTTCATTTTCTTTTCTTCTGATTCCTTCAACCATCATCCTGATGCCAAGAAATGAAAGAAGACCCAGTGCCACCCAATGATCTGCTGCTTTAATGAAATCACTTACAAATGATCCCAGGAAATATCCGATTACAAGCAACCCTGCCTGGAAGATTGCAAGCACAACGGCAACTCTTACAGCCTGCCGGAATAAAATTTTATTTTGCACCACACCGAAGGAAAGGGATACTGCAAAAGTGTCGAATGATAAGCCGAGCGCAACCAGTATAATGGTCAGGAAATCCATAGTAATATTTTTACGTGCCAAATATAATAAAACATCCTCGCCGCTTTTTAAATTGATTATCTATATTTGAGCAGGAGAAGAGAGAGTAAATGAGAGCAGTAATACAACGTGTAAACCGGGCTTCCGTAACTATTGGGAATATTTTGAAATCGGAAACAGGACCGGGTCTTCTGGTCCTTGTCGGCATCGAAGAAGAAGACACTGTGACAGATTGTGACTGGCTTGCAGGCAAGATAGTTCAGCTGCGCATATTTAACGATCAAAACGGCATAATGAATCTGTCTGTTCTTGAAACAGGCGGAAGCATAATGGTTATCAGTCAGTTCACACTTCATGCAAAAACCAAAAAGGGGAACAGACCGTCGTATATCAAAGCTGCGAAGCCTGAAACTGCAATTCCGCTTTATGGTGTTTTTGTAAAAAGGATCTCTGAGCTGACGGGAAAGGAAACGGCAACCGGAGAATTCGGGGCGATGATGGAGGTCTTGCTTGTAAATGACGGACCAGTTACAATTATTATTGACACCAAAAATAAAGACTAAAGATTGATGCAGGAACATTTCCACAAGGCTGATGAAATAATACTTAAGAGATCGGTCTTAATTGTAACTTCTTTTGCGGCTTTCCTCACTCCTTTCCTGGGTTCAGCCATCAATCTAGCTCTGCCGGCAATAGCCAAAGATTTTAATACCAATGCTATAGAACTTGGATGGATAGCAAGTAGCTTTATTCTCTCTTCTGTGATTTTTCTTCTCCCTTTCGGCAGGCTCTCGGATATTGTTGGCAGGAAGAAAATCTTCACATATGGAATATCTCTTTTTACTCTGTCGACTTTCCTTATCATTTTCTCATGGAATATTGAATCCCTTATAATATTCCGCATTTTTCAGGGTATTTCGGCAGCCTTGATTTTCGGCACCAGCATGGCAATTCTGACCTCTGTTTTCGGACCCGGAGAGCGTGGCCGGGCAATGGGAATCAATATAACCGCCGTATATACCGGTCTTTCCGGTGGACCTGTAATCGGGGGACTTTTAACTCAGCATTTCGGATGGAGAAGTATTTTTATTTTTCTTGTACCAATCGGTCTTGTCTCTCTTTATCTGATCTTTAAGAAGATGAAACCGGAGTGGATTGAAGCAAAAGGTGAAAAGTTCGATTGGAAGGGCTCTGCCATTTATGCTGTTTCCATGGCCTCGGCAATGTATGGATTTTCAAAGCTGCCGTCTGCACAGGGTTGGCTTTTCCTGGGTTCAGGAGTGCTTCTTGGCATTTTGTTTCTGCTTTTCGAAAAAGGTGTCGACAATCCGGTTTTTGATATCAGGCTGATCCTCCGAAACAGGGTTTTTGCTTTTTCCGGGCTGGCAGCCCTGATCCATTATTCGGCGACCTCCGCCACGGGATTTTTTATAAGCCTCTACCTCCAGTATCTGAAAGGACTTGATGCCAGAAGTGCGGGATTTATAATGATTTCCCAGCCGGTCATGATGGCTTTATTATCTCCGCTTGCAGGAAAATTATCTGACAGGTATAATCCGGGCATTATTGCATCCGTTGGAATGGGACTTACCGCAGCAGGATTAATTATGCTTTGTTTTATAACGGCAGCAAGTCCTGTTTATTTGATTATCGGTTTGCTTGCAATTATGGGTACAGGCTTCGGACTGTTTTCCTCGCCCAATTCAAATGCTATCATGAGTTCAGTTGAAAAAAGGCATCTTGGTGTGGCATCAGGGGTTGTTGGAACTATGCGCATGGTGGGACAGATGCTCAGCATGGGAATAGCAATGATGCTTTTGGCGGTTTATGTGGGAAAGGTTGCAATAACCCCCATCACATACCCCGGGCTTATTTCAGGTATGCGGACAGGATTTATCATCTTTTCTTTCCTGTGTATACTTGGTATTTTCGCTTCTCTTGCCAGGAACGATAAGTTAAATAACAAATAAAAGCTTGTGAATACCAAAAAACATTAAATTGACACCGTTCTTTTTTTTAGTATTTGCTGACCTGTTTATAATAAAACTCATTGTATGACAAAACTATATGAAAAACTGATTAAATCATGTCCGTCGGAATCCGAGATCAGAAAAGGATTGAAAAACGTCGCCGCCTCAACACCTGAAGCGCCAGGCAAACATCTTTTAATGGAAATCCTGAATGTCATAGACCTGACCAGTCTTAATACTACAGACTACAAAATCAATATAATCCGTCTGACAGGCACTGTCAATAGTTTTCAGGGTCGTTTCAGCAATATTCCCAATATTGCGGCAATTTGCGTATACCCTAATTTTGTTCCGGTTGTAAAAGAAAAACTCACTGCAAAAAATGTTAAAATTGCCGCTGTCGCCGGTTCGTTTCCAACATCACAAACCTTCAGAAGCATAAAAATTGCAGAATGTAAAATGGCCGTTGACGCCGGAGCCGATGAGATAGATATTGTTATTCCAATCGGAGCTTTTCTTGGGAAAGATTATGCATTTGTTGCCGAAGAAATACAGGAGATAAAAGAAGCAATAGGAGAAAGACAGCTGAAAGTAATTGTCGAATCCGGTTTGCTGGGCGACTATGAGCAGATTTTCAGGGCATCGATGGTTTCAATGGATGCAGGCGCCGATTTCATCAAAACATCAACCGGAAAAGCAAATGTGTCTGCTACCCCTGAAGCAGCCTTTGTCATGTGCAGGGCGATTTCCGATTTTTATTCGGAAACCGGTATAAGGGTGGGATTTAAAGCGGCAGGAGGTATTGTTACATCAGGTGATGCATTGTCGTATTATCATATTGTTGCACAATGTCTGGGCGATGAGTGGCTGAGCAATAAATATTTCAGGATCGGAGCAAGCCGTCTTGCAAACAATATCCTTTCTGACATTGCCGGCGAGCGACATGAACATTTCTGAACAGGATTCCCCCCAGGCAAACCATTCCATCGCTGATATCGATACAATTTCTGTATCGGAAAGAAGCCATATTTCAGATATTACATTTTATGATTCTGCCAATGTCATCACAAGGATAGACAAGGATCAGATAAACGGATTCCCTTATAAATTCATTGAAAAGAACAGGTTGCGTGAATCAGAATTCAGAACCGTTCTTATTAAGCACCTGAAAGATGGTGAAGAAGTCGCAGTAAGGCCTTTTCACGATGACTGGATAGTTACTATAATACTGATTGCAGCATTCATTTATGCATCAATCAAGACTTTTTCACGCAAGTTTTTTCCGGGAGTTATGAGATTCCTGCTTTTCAAAGGCGTTGGGGAATCAGAATCGGGAGAGACCGGAGAATTGTTTCACTGGCAATCGACAATCATAAACTTTATTTCATTTTCCAACATAGCTCTTTTTGTATTCTGCATCGCCTTCTATTATGGCGCTCTGCCTGTTTTTTTACCGGGATTTATTTCATGGCTGATAGCCCTTGGTATGGTTATCCTGGCGATTACTTTCCGGCATATATTCTGCCTTATAACAGGCCGGATGAGTGGCGAAAAGGAAGTTTTTGACGAATATATAATCACCTTGTACCAGTCGTACCGCTATCTGGCACTGATTCTTTTCATACTTGTAATTCTTCTGGCATACACCGATATCTTTGCTCCGAAAACACTGATTCTTGCAGGTTTTATTTCATTTGCAGTTCTCTATGCGATACGCATTATCCGTCTCTTTTTAATTTTTATAAAGAGGAATGTTTCTATTTTATATTTGATTTTATACCTTTGTGCGCTGGAATTTTTGCCTGTAGCCGTGATCGTTAAGTCTGTTACGGGCCTGTTTTAGATCGGCAAGAGATACTTTGTAGGTGAAACTAAAACTGTAAGGAGTTGAAAATAAGGAAGATTTTAGTGTCGCAGCCAGAACCGATGAATCCGAAATCTCCATATTTCGATCTGGCCATTCATCGAGATTGAGGGAATTCCTTCAAAGGACTTTCGTCATCAGAAAATCAATATTCTCGATTTCACAGCGGTGATCTTTACCAGCAAGACCGGGATAGATCATTTCTTCAGAATATGCAATGAACTTCGAATTGTCGTCCCTGATACAATGAAATATTTCTGCATAACCGAGAATGTTGCTTTCTACCTGCAGAAATACATTGTTTACCGCAAGCGTAAGATCTTTCATGGCAAGGCAAAATTCCAGGATCTTATCGATGTAATCATAAAGCACAGGGATGATAATTTCTTTGTTCCGCTTTCTGAGCCGCATAACGCGGAGATCCCTGACCTGCTCGACAAAAACAATATTAAATATACCATCGGAACTCTTTACAAGACTATCAGCAGTCATTTTTCAAATAATCCGAAAGATTTCGACTACGATATTCTTGTATTCTACAGCCCGTCAGGAATAAAATCACTTAAGGAGAATTTCCCCGATTTTGTCCAGGGCGATGTTAAAATTGCAGCCTTCGGACCTACTACTGCTTCTGCTGTTGAACAGGAAGGATTGAGGCTTGATATAAATGCTCCTAATCCGAAAGCTCCTTCAATGACAATGGCCCTTGACATTTTTCTCAAGGAGTACAACAAAAGTTCCAGGTAGTTTCCCGGAATACGGCTTCCTGCCCCGGATTGCATCAGTACCATATTTTCCAAATGAACAGCGTCAGGGAAACATTTCAAAAACCGGAAAGGCTATGCAGCAGGAAAACCATTACCCGGCTGTTCGATAATGGCAATATCTTCTATACACCTCGCTTCAAAATTGTGTGGATGATAAATCCCTCTGAAACACCATTCCCGGTGCAGGTCGCATTCAGTGTCCTGAAAAAAAGCTTCCGGAAAGCGGTCGACAGGAATCTTCTGAAACGAAGAATGAGAGAAGCCTACCGCCGTGAAAAATCAAAACTTTATGAAAAGATCTATGCGCTGAATGTGCATATCGCTTTCATAATTATTTTCAGGGGAACCCGGACCCCGGAATATATTGAAATAAAGGAATCAATGTCTGAAATGATCGATAAGCTTTGCACTGTCATAAGTAATAAGGAATAGAATTGTTAAAGTTGTAATAATTGTTTCTTTACCAGGATCTTTACAAAATATTCTTGTTATTTTCGCCGTTCAAAATCAAGCATAAACCGCAAAATGAAAAAAATACGATCCCGCTGTCTTATATTATTCTTAAGTCTCCTTATCCTGGCCGGGATAACCACCGGATTTCTCGCAACACAGGAAACACGAGATTTCAGGGTTGCAAAAAACCTTGACATTTTTTACTCCATGTTCAGGGAACTGAACACTTTTTATGTCGATGAAATAGACCCCGACAAGATCATAAAAACCGGGATTGACAATATGCTCAAAACTCTCGATCCCTATACGGTCTATTACCCGGAATCTGATGCTGATGAATTTGCAATTCTTACAACCGGGAAGTACGGAGGAATAGGATCCCTGGTAAGAGGTGGCGGCGAATATGTGGTAATAAGTGAAGTCTATAAAGGTTTTCCTGCAGATAAGGCAGGAATAAAGGCAGGCGACCTGATAAAAAAGGTCGATGGTGTACCCCTGAAAGGAGTGCCTTCCGATAAGGTCAGCGATAAGCTGAAAGGAAATCCCGGAACAGATATTACAGTTACAGTGTCCAGGAACGGGATAGAAACAGATTTCAAAATGAAGAGGGAAAAAATCGCAATCCCTTCCGTTCAGTACTATGGAATGATTGATTCTAAAACAGGGTATATAAGGTTTTCTTCTTTTACCCAGGATTGTTCCCAGGATGTCAGGAGCGCTCTGCTGGAGCTTAAAACCAATAACCCGCAGCAAATTATCCTTGATCTCAGGGGTAATCCCGGCGGCGTGCTTACTGAAGCTGTTGAAATAGTCAATCTTTTTGTAGGCCCTGGAAATTTAGTTGTTTCAACAAAAGGCAAGGTGAAACAATTTGATGAGGATTTTAAAACCACAAAAACTGCTGTTGATGAAAAAATACCATTGGCAGTGCTTATTAACAGAGGCACCGCTTCGGCAGCAGAGATTGTGGCTGGCGCCATACAGGATCTGGACAGGGGAGTGATAGTTGGTCAGAGGTCGTATGGGAAAGGACTTGTTCAGGTGTCAAGACAGCTTAGTTACAATTCCCAGCTTAAGGTCACAACCGCAAAATATTATATACCAAGCGGCAGGTGCATACAGGCACTCGATTTTTCGCATCCTAACGAGGATGGCAGTGTTGGATATATACCCGATTCACTCATCTCGGAATTCAAGACCAGAAACGGCAGGATCGTAAAAGACGGAGGAGGCATTACCCCGGATATTGAAAATCTGCCGGAACCATTAAGCCAGATAACTGCAGAGCTTTATATAAGATACTTCATCTTTGATTTTGCGACTCAGTATTACTGGTCTCATCCGGATCTTAAATCGTCTTCTGATTTTGTTTTTACTGACCAGGATTATGCCAACTTTAAGAATATGCTTGTCGATCGTAAATTCAGTTATAAAACAGTAACCGAAGCTTCTCTTAATCAACTTATTGACAATGCAAAAAAAGAGAAATACTACGATATTCACAAGGATCTTTTTACACAGCTTGAAAAGGATGTGACACACAGCCTGGAACATGATCTGAACGTCTTCAAACCTGAAATAACAGAACTTATCGAAGAAGAAATAATCGGCCGCTATTTTTATGAAGCCGGGGCAATTGCTTATGGACTTAAAAAAGACAGACAGGTGAGCAGGGCAATTGAAATTCTTAATAATCCTTCACAGTACAACCTGGTATTAAGCGGAAAGTCCACTCCTGTTTAGGCAGGGTTTTCATGAACCCATTCATGCGAATTGTCTTCGAAGATCTCTTTTTTCCAGACTGGCAGCTTTCCTTTTATTAATTCCACAGTCTTTGCGCATGCATCTATTGCCTGATGGCGATGGCCTGCCGATACAAGCACCATAAGAGATACTTCTCCGGCCATTACTCTTCCTGTTGAATGGAGAATATGAAGGTCTTTCACGTCAGGAAACTCTTTCAGTATTTCCTGCTTTATATTCCCTGCTTCCTTTTTTGCCATTTCAGGGTAAGCAGAATATTCAATTGCAATGACTTTTTTTAAGCCCTTAACATCATCTCTTACCTGGCCAATGAAAATAGAATGGCCTCCGAGATTTTTATTTTTACCCATAATGCTGAGCCAGTAAGAAATTGTTTCCTGTGTTACCGGGCCTTCATTTAAAATATTTTCTTCTATTTTCATGCCCTTAATTATCAACCCCCTGCAAACGGAGGCATAAATACCACTTCATCAAAATTCTTCAGTTCTGGATCTTCATTTACCATTTCACTGTTTACGGCAATCCTGTAATTATAATGGATTATTTCCGGAAATTCATCCCGGATCCTGAACATAAGATCGCTATAAGATGCAATATCACGATAATGCTTGAACATGGTATGTGTAACCTCAGCAAGTACTCCAAAAAACAACACACGTATTTCCATAAATATTTATTTGCCCCCCTGCCTAAAGGGGGAGTGTAACTTTTCGTAAAAATAATATTTTATATGGGGTTTTAGCCCCCCTTCAGGGGGGATGGGGGGTTATTTAGCTTCAAACCAATTCCGCCCCGTCCCCCAGTCAACCTTAAGCGGGATATCGAGTTTCGCGGCATTCGACATTTCATCAATTACCATAATCTTTAGCTTTTCAAGTTCTGAATCGGGCACCTCAAAAATGAGTTCGTCATGAACCTGCAGAATCATTTTCGATCTATACTTACCTTCTTTCAGCCTGTTGTCGATCCTTATCATGGCGATCTTAATAATATCGGCAGCGGAGCCCTGTATGGGGGCATTTATGGCATTTCGTTCTGCATTGCCTCTTACCACCTGATTGCGGGAATGTATGTCGCGCAGATATCTTCTCCGTCCGAACATTGTGGTTACATATCCTTTATCTCTGGCCTTTTTTATGCTCTCATCCATGTAGGTTTTAACTCCCGGATAGGACGTAAAATATCCGTCAATGAGCTCCCTGGCTTCTTTTCGACCAATGGTAAGCCGCTCCGATAATCCAAACGAAGAAATGCCGTATATTATCCCGAAATTTGCAGTCTTTGCCCTGCTTCTCATTTCCCGCGTTACATCCTTTATATCAACACCAAAAATTTTGGAAGCAGTAGCCGCATGAATGTCATTTCCGGAAAGGAAATCTGATATCATGCTTTTATCCCGGCTGAGATGTGCCATCAGTCTCAGTTCTATCTGGGAATAATCCGCTGAAAAGAAAATATGGCCTTTTTCAGGTACAAACGCTTTTCTTATCTCCCGGCCCCTTTCATCTCTTACCGGAATATTCTGAAGGTTGGGATTATTGGAGCTCAGTCTGCCTGTGGCAGCTACTGCCTGATTAAATGAAGTGTGAATTCGGCCGGTCTTTCTGTCAATGAGTTGAGGCAATGCTTCAACATACGTCGTTAATAGCTTCTTTAATCCCCTGTATTCTAACACTTTATCAATAATTGGATGCTTATGTGCAAGGCGTTGAAGTATCTCTTCATTTGTAACAAACTGTCTGGTGCTTGTCATTCTTGCTTTGTCGTCAAGCTTCAGTTTTAAGAATAATATATCTCCGAGCTGTTTGGGAGAAGAGATATTAAACTCTGTACCCGCAAGATTGAATATCTCTTTTTCAAGGAAAATAATATCATCCCGCAAGCTTGCAGTGATGAATTTGAGTTCCGCGGTATTCAGAATTACACCATTGCGTTCCATGAGTGCCAGAACGGGAATAAGAGGCATTTCAATATTGGACGATAACTCTGCAAGCCCTTCTGATTTTATTCTTGGTTCAAAAACATTCTTAAGCTGAAGTGTTACATCGGCATCCTCAACCGCATATTCCTTCAGCTTATCATTATCAACTGAACGCATGTTTTTTTGCGTTTCGCCTTTCTCTCCGATCAACGATTCGATATGCACAGGAGTGTAGGAAAGATAGGTTTCCGATAGCAGGTTCATATTATGGCGCATATCCGGCTCAAGAAGGTAATGGGCGATCATCGTGTCAAACAATGGTCCCCTGATCTCGATGCCATAATTTGCCAGCACCTGGATGTCAAATTTAAGATTCTGTCCGATTTTAATTATCGCCGGGTTTTCAAGAACCGGTCTGATTATGCTGAGAAGCCTGTGTGTCTCTTCCCTTGATTCCGGGAAGCGTACAAGGTATCCTTTACTTTTTTCCCATGAAAATGCAATTGCTACAATTTCCGACTCAAGCGGATTGATGCTGGTGGTCTCCGTATCGAAACATATCTCCTTTTGCCCGGATGCGATTTCTGTCAATTTTCTTAATGACTGATCATCAGCGATAAGAATATATTCATGTTCCACATTCTCAATTGTCGATTTTGTAGTGTTGACGATTGTCTCTTCTGTCTCTTCAGGGCCAAAAAAGAGAGAGCCCTGTACAGAGCCGGAGGAGGCATTCTGTTCTTGTTTTTCAGTTGCTGCAGGTCCTGCCACGGGCTTCTCGTGCTTTTCTATTTCAGAGAGTATCCTGGCAGCTACGGTTCTGAATTCAAGCTCCTCAAACAGGGTTTTCAGCTTCAGAGGATCAGGAATTTCTGTTTCAAGTTCTTTTTCATTAAGATCAACCGGCACCCGAGTATCTATGGTTGCCAGTCTTTTTGACAATTCGATTTTTTCCCTGTTTCCTTCTATGATTTCTTTCAGCTTCCCTTTTAGTTTGTCAGTATGTTTGAACAGCTCTTCCACTGAACCATATTCTGATATCAGTTTCATGGCTGTCTTTGGTCCCACTCCCGGAGCTCCGGGAATATTATCGGAAGTGTCGCCCATGAGTGCAAGGATATCAATTACCTGTTTCGGATCCTTTACCTGGAATTCCCTTTTTATATCTTCAACACCCCATTGAACTGATTCATTCCCGCTTCTTGAGGGCTTGAACATCCGGACATTGTCAGTAACCAGCTGTGCAAAATCCTTATCAGGAGTCATCATATATGTCGTGAATCCTTTTTCAGAGGCCTTTCTTGCCAGAGTTCCTATTACATCATCGGCTTCATAGCCCGGATAATCTATAACCGGAATTTTATAAGCCTCAATCAGTTTCTTGATATAAGGCACGGCTTTTTTTATGTCTTCAGGCGTCTCATCCCTGTTCGCCTTGTACTCAGGGTACATTTCATGCCTGAAGGTTGGCGTGGGAGTATCAAACACTACTGCAATATGTGTGGGTTTCTGTTTTTGCAGAACCTCTTCCAGTGTAAGAAGAAATCCAAATACAGCAGAAGTATTGAGCCCTTTGGATGTAATCCTGGGATTCTTAATGAATGCATAATACGATCTGAATATCAGGGCATATGCATCAAGTAAGAATAGTTTTTTCGGGATGTTCTCAATCATGTTTCTTTTCTTCAATAATTATAATGTCATTTGCCTTAATGTCAGACCCCCTGGCCGCTGCGCGGCCCTCCCGCCTAAGCAGGACTAAAACCCAGTACTAAATAAGATTTCCTTATTGGGTTTCAACCCCCCTTCAGGGGGGGCTGGGGGGTTATCTATTATCTTCTGCAAACCATTCGGCGTATGATTTTGCGGTTTCATATAGTTTCAGGCTGTGAAGTGAGATCCCTTCAGGCATTTCATTAATGAGCCTGCCTGCAAAATCAGCAACAAGATTTTCGCAGGTGGGCTGGTAATCAACGATTACTGTATTCCCGAAGGTTTTTTCCAGCATTCCCTTTTTTTCTTCGTCAAAATTCCTGCTGATCACAACTGAATGGTCGAACAGATTTACAATCTTCTTAAGGACAATATTCTTTAGTTCGGTAAAATCGATTACCATTCCGTTTTTCGGATTGTCTGCATCATTTACAGGAACACCCGATAAAGTCACGAAAAGCCGGTATGAGTGGCCATGAACATTTCTGCACGGACCATCATAATTTCCAAGTACATGTGCCATCTCAAAAGTGAACTCTCTTGTGACCCTGATTATTGAATTCATAATTATTGTTTTGAAGACTTCCCAAAATTAGTTATTCTGCCGGATTTAACAGTTCGAATAAAGCGCCACCGCTGTTCGAAAGCCTGTTTATTAACAATAATTAAACAAAAATTTGCTTAATTTGCGTAAATTGCGTCCTTTGGATTAATTAAAATCCACATCATGGAAGAGATCATACAAAAACTAACTTTCCCTGCATTATTCAACGAAACTATCCGCAGATGCGGCAAATCGCGAGCTTACGCTTTTGTGGGAGAAGAACCGATAACTTACGAAGAAGCAGGAAGAAAGATCCAGGCTTTATCAGCATTTCTTGAAAAAGCAGACATACACCCGGGTGACAGAGTTGCCCTGCTTAGCACCAATATGCCAAACTGGCCATTAGCCTATTTTTCAGTAACGTTCATGGGGGCCGTAATTGTTCCGATACTTCCGGATTTTTCTGTTACGGAAGTTGCAAATGTACTGGAGCACTCCGGAGCCAGGGCTATTTTTATATCATCAGGGCTTGTATCGAGAATTGAAGGATTCAGGTCGGAAAATCTAAAGACAGTAATCTCTCTGGAAGATTTTTCCATTGTCAGTTCCGAAAAGAATTTATCGGGATTTGATCCCGGTGCAACACCATCACAAAACTATGATGTAAAGGAAGATGACCTTGCAGCTATAATCTATACTTCGGGGACAACGGGTCGTTCAAAAGGAGTAATGCTGACACATAAAAACATAACATTCAATGCATTCAAGGGATATAAAATTCAGCCTGTTGATGAAAATGACCGTTTTTTGTCGGTGCTTCCACTGTCGCATACTTATGAGAATACCCTGGGATTGATTCTGCCGCTAATCGGAGGATCATGTGTCTATTATTTAAGAAAGCCTCCCACTCCGCCTGTGCTGATGCCGGCGCTTGAACTGGTTAAACCCACTGTCATGCTGACTGTTCCCCTGATTATGGAAAAAGTATATTTTAACAAGATTCTTCCGGCTTTCAGGGAAAAACTTATACTTAAGCTTCTCTATAAAATCCCGATCTTCAGGAAATTGCTCCACCTTGCTGCCGGTAAAAAGCTGTATAAAACATTTGGTGGAAATCTTAAATTTTTCGGTATCGGAGGAGCCAAGCTTAACAGAAGCGCTGAACAATTCCTTAGCGAAGCTAAATTCCCATATGCCATCGGCTATGGTCTGACTGAAACTTCACCTCTTCTTGCGGGTGCCAATCCCAGCAAAACGGTATTTCTATCAACCGGACCGGCAATTGAAGATATTGAATTGAAAATCAATAATCCGGATAAGAAAACCGGAGAAGGAGAAATCTGGGCAAGAGGAGCAACTGTTATGAAAGGTTATTACAAGGAACCTGAAATGACAGCCGAAGTGCTGACTCCTGATGGCTGGTTCAAAACCGGAGATCTTGGTGTGCTTGACAAAAACAACAACCTTTTCATCAGGGGAAGACTTAAAAATATGATTGTTGGTGCAAGCGGTGAGAATATTTATCCCGAAGAGATCGAGTCTGTTATCAACAATTTCCGTTTTGTGGTTGAATCGCTTGTTGTTCAGCAGAAAGGAAAACTTGTAGCTTATGTTCACCTTAACATGGAAGAGCTTGAAAAGAAATATCAGAACCTGAAACAGGACATGTCGGATAAATACGAAGAGAAAAAGGAAGAGTTGCTGGCTGAGTTAAAGGAATACGTCAATTCACAGGTCAATAAGTTCAGCCAGATACAAAAGGTTGAGCTTCAGCCTGTCCCGTTTCAGAAAACAGCAACACTTAAAATAAAAAGGTTTCTGTACACATAAATATTTATACAGATCAGGATTAAATGTTAAGAGACGCTCAAATTGGGCGTCTCTTAACATTAATATTCGTTGTGGCGCAAAAAAATTATTTCAAAGCTTCTTTATATAATTTGTTCACTTCATTCCAGTTTACAACATTCCAGAATGCCTCAACATAATCAGCTCTTTTATTCTGATATTTCAGGTAATAGGCATGCTCCCATACATCAATTGTCAGAATCGGAGTCCCCTTTAGTGGTGAAATATCCATAAGGGGATTGTCCTGGTTGGGCGTACTGCCAACTGCCAGGGCTTTATCAGCTGCAACTACCAGCCATGCCCATCCGCTTCCAAAACGTGTCTTTGCAGCATTGCTGAATGTTTCTTTGAATTTGTCAAATGAACCGAAAGCTTTTTCAATGGCCGCAGATAGTTCGGGAGAGGGACCTGCAGATCCTTTTCCAAGGATCCTCCAGAAGAATACGTGATTATAATAACCTCCGCCATTGTTCTTTATCGGATCTCCGGCCTTCGATATCTCTGAGAATACTTTTCCGAGGGGCATGTTCTCATAGGCAGTGCCCTTTATCGCAGCCACATAATTATTAAAATATGCCCTGTGGTGTTTGTCGTAATGTATTTCCATTGTCCTTGCATCTAAATAAGGCTCAAGCGCATCATATGCGTATGGCAGTGCAGGGAATTCTTTTGTGCTTAAATTTTCCATATCAGTTGTATTTGAATTAGTTACCTGCCCGGAAAGGGAAAATAATGCAGTAAGCATCAAGGTAATCACCAACCCGGATTTTTTTTCTAAATTTATATTTGCCATTTATGTTAGTTTGGTTGTTAAACAAGTAAACCCAAAGAATGTTCAAATATTATTTTTCTGACAAAATATTGCATAAGAGCCCGTTAAAGCAAAATTATTATTTATTATGCAACTTTTAGCTTAATTTTACCGTTATATAAATAACCTGAAACGTTTACACAACTTAATACAACATAATATGAAAAAGTATTTCACTTTATTGCTGTTGACAGTTTTCCTTGCAAGTATAATGACCAGCTGCAAGAAAAAACATGGAGATCCTCCGATACTGCCTCCACAGGAATCCATGATAATTGACTTCTCTAATTTTGAATCGGGGAAGAAATCATCGGATTTCACGGCTCAGAAAGGCGTTAATGACTATAACTGGGGATTTTCTGCCCTTGTCGCAAAATATTGGACAGATGTTATATTTGTGACCCTTGCTGTTCCGGTGGCAGCATTTGATCTGGCGCTTGATCAGGATCCTGTCTGGATTGAGAAGAACACATGGCAGTGGAGCTATGATGTAACAGTCCTTTCCGTTAAATTTAAAGCCAGGCTTGTAGGTCTGATCAGGTCAACTGATGTTTTATGGAAAATGTATATTACCCGGGAAGGGACAGGTGGTTTTGCTGAATTCCTCTGGTTTGAAGGCACTTCAAACCTTGACAGAAAAGGCGGATCCTGGACTCTCAATTATAGTTCTTCTGATCAGACGCCGGTGCTTTCAGTAACCTGGACCGGAGACGGAACAAAAGTAACCTATGTCAAATATACATATGTCAGAAATGGCACATTCAAGAACAGCTACATAGAGTACAAAACATCAGCGACTTCTGCAAGCTTCGACTCAAGTTATAAAATTTATTATTCCACTAATGGAGTAGATTATAACGAAATGAATGTTGAGTGGAATTCTGTAAATTTCAGCGGCAGGGTAAAATGCCAGGCCTTCTATTCTGATACCAACTGGCATTGCTGGAATGAAAACTATGTTGATATCACATGCCCGTAAAACCAATATTACCGTAATGATTAAACTTGTAGAGACGCCCCGTTTGGGCGTCTCTGCAGTTTTTATGACGTTTGTCTGCATTTAATGTCCTGCGGCAATTCTCTGCAGTTCATCTGATTCAACTATCCTTTGTCCTGGTTTACCCTGAAGCAGGTCTATCATGGCTTTTGCAACATCCCTGCCATGTATAGCCCTGAATTTCCTTAATTTTCCCATCAGGACCGGCTGAACAGTTTTCATTACTACCTTTCCTATAATTTCACCTGTCCTTCTTTCTTTCCTGTCGCCGAAAAGCATTGATGGCCTGACAATCACAATTCTTTCAAAACCGGTTTTCAGAATCTCTTCTTCCATTTCTCCCTTTATCCTGAGATAATAATTTGTTGATCCTGATGCTGCACCAATAGATGAAACAACTGCCACTCCCCTGACACCATTATTTCGCGCCATTTTTGAAACAAGAACAGGAAGATCCCTGTCTATTTTTTCCATATTCGCAACTGAACCTGCTTTTCTTATTGTTGTGCCCAGGCAAATAAACAGATCGTCTCCCTGGATCTTTGCGGACAGGCTTTCCGTATCGGAGAAATCAGTTACTATTTCTTCTACTCCGGGAAGAGAAATTCCTGTTTGCTGCCTTACAAATATCCTGACTGTTGAATAAGTATTTGTTTTTGCCAGTTCCTCCAGAAGCAGATTGCCGACAAGTCCTGTAGCTCCGAATAAAATTGCTGTTTTTCCTCCCATTCTATGAAAATATTGAAGCGGAAAGTTACAAAAACATCTGTTCCTGGATAAATTTCTGCCAATATGTTTTTGTTTTTAAATTATTTTATCTTAACTTTGTGTTTCAAAGTACTTTTAACAATTGCCTTATGGAGACCCAATCAGAATACATTGAAGATCTCAGGATCATCAAAAAAGTAATGGA
This sequence comes from Bacteroidales bacterium, assembly GCA_025454755.1. GTDB lineage: Bacteria > Bacteroidota > Bacteroidia > Bacteroidales > VadinHA17 > LD21. The sequence continues at coordinate 19,410 of JALONV010000002.1, forward strand.
AGAATCTTCCCGCTTCCTGTCACTAAGCGGGCTGTCGGGGTTGTTTGCCGGACTCATCGCCCTGGCCGGAGCTGCAATTGCCGTTTTTGTGTTTCCTGACGGGAAAATTCTTCTCCGCGGTGGTTTTTTTCTTGAACAGCCGGTTGATGATTTAATCCTTTTAAAGATAAGATTATCAATATTGGCATTGGTCGTTCTTATCCTTGCAATAAGTATATCACTTTGGTTTTCTTACAGGAAGGCTCGCCGGAAAGGTCTGAAGATGTGGACCCCGGTATCAAAAAAGTTACTTGCCAGTCTTCTTGTTCCGCTCGTTACCGGAGGGATTCTGATAATCATTTTTTATCTCCAGCATAACTGGCAACTGGTAATTCCGTCGATGCTTGTTTTTTATGGCCTTGCATTGGTTGGTGCCGGGAAATTCACATATAATGATGTTCATTATCTTGGCCTGACAGAAATCATTACCGGTATTGCCGCTTTAATTTTACCAGCTTACGGAATTATTTTTTGGTGCTTTGGCTTTGGTCTGCTGCATATAATATACGGACTATTGATGTACAGAAAATACGAAAGATGAAAGTTGATATTTCCGGTTTAAGCAAATTCTTTGAGAATCGCATAAGACTGGGGATAATGTCAATCCTCATCGTTAATGATTCTTACGACTTCAACAGCCTTAAAGCTGCATTGTGTGTGACCGACGGCAACCTTGCCAGCCACTTGAAGGCTCTCGAAGAAAATGGTTTGATAATGGTCAGTAAGAAGTTCATTGGCAAAAAACCGAATACAAGTTACTCTGCAACCGAATCCGGAGAAAAGATCTTCCGTTTGCATCTTAAAGCTCTTGAAGACATCATTCGAAAGAAATAATTTTTTTTATTAATTCACTTTGTATATCAAAGTACTTTTAAACCCTTTATAATTATGAAAATTGAAATCAATGACAACAAAAAATGGCAGCACTCCCTGACATTGAAGATCATTTTGCTTGCAGTAATGGGACTTTTTCTTCTTATCCCGCTTGAAATGATAAAATCGATTATCAGTGAAAGGCAGCAGAATTCTGAAAAAGTCAGACAGGAAATAGCTCTGCAATGGGCCGGAAAGCAAAACGTGTCCGGCCCGGTCTTAAATATTCCCGTGCGAATCATTCCCGGCGATGAAAAAGCTCAGCCTTATAAAATACTGTTTCATATTATGCCCGAAGCACTTAATGTATCAGGTGCTGTTCAGACAGAAAAAAGATACAGAAGCATCTATGAGGCTGTTGTTTTCAATTCAAACCTCGGGTTGTCGGGAGAGTTTCTTATCCCCGGGATCAATATTGATCAGAAAAATGAAATACTATGGAAAGAAGCATATTTTACACTTGGCATAAGCGATAACCGTGGATTGAAAGGAGCCGTTGCTCTTAAATCAGGTGCTTCTGTCATTGATGCCGTACCGGGACTTATGGATACGGAAGTTTTCAGTTCGGGGATATCTTTCCCTTTTCCTCTGAGTGAGATGGAAAAAACATTGTCATTCAACCTGGATCTCAGTCTTTCCGGATCGGAAGATCTTGGTTTCTCTCCCGTTGGAAAAACGACCCGTGTTTCTCTCACTTCTTCATGGACATCCCCCGGATTTAACGGGAACTTTCTGCCTTCCGAAAGAACAATTGATGACTCAGGATTTAAGGCCGGATGGCTTATTACCAACCTGAACCGTAATTTTCCTCAGATCTGGTCAGGAAATGAATTCAGACCGGCGAATGACTCTTTTGGCGTTGAGTTTGTATTGCTTGCCGATCATTATCAGAAATCGCTCCGAAGTGCCAAATACGGGATTTTATTCATTGCACTGACTTTTCTCGCTCTTCTCTTTGCAGAAATGGCAGCAGGGGAGAATCTTCACATAATCAGCTACCTGCTTGTTTCCCTGGCACTTGTTCTTTTCTTTTCACTTCTCAATGCCCTCAGCGAACATTTAGGATTTAACTATGCCTACATTGCTGCTGCATTTTCGACCATTACATTGTTATTCTTTTTCCTGCGGAAGCTGGTCAAAAACATCAAACCTGTTTTGTTGATTACAGGATTGTTGATATTTCTGTACGCATTTATATATGTTTTACTTACATTGAACGACTACGCTTATCTTGCCGGAAACATAGGGCTCTTCGTATTGCTTGCCGTCACAATGGCATTTTCAATAAAGCTCAGGGCATTCAGAATACCTCAGGATTAAGAAATAAAGATTTTTTTGCTAATTTGCGGCCCTTATTTACTGCCAGCATAAATGTCGACCGCAAAGAAGTCTGTTCTGTTTATTCTTCTGATTCTCATCATCGATCAGATTCTTAAGATATGGGTTAAAACTCATATGCAGATCGGTGATGAGATCTATATTTTCGGGAATCGCGGGATGCTCCATTTCATTGAAAATAACGGAATGGCATTCGGGATGGAAATGGGCGGCAGTACAGGCAAATATATTCTGAGCATCTTCAGGATAATAGCAATTATTGGAATCAGCTGGTTCCTTTCGTCAATAATTAAGAAAAATGCCAATCTTGGATTTGTGATGGCTGTAAGCGCAATACTGGCCGGAGCAACAGGAAATCTGATTGACAGTGCTTTCTACGGAATTATATTCAGCGAGAGTTACACTGCGCCTGCAATAATGTTCCCTCCCGGAGGAGGATATTCGTCATTTCTTCAGGGAAGGGTGGTTGATATGTTATATTTCCCGGTTATTCAGACACACTGGCCGGAATGGTCGCCCTTACGCCCGGGGGAATCATTTGTATTCTTCAGACCGGTATTTAATATCTCCGATTCCGCCATTACCTGCGGTGTAATTTCAATCCTTATCTGGCAGAAAAAGATGTTTAAGGATTTTAACTAAAAATTGCCTCTAAATCCCTTAAAGGGGACTTATTGTTACTAATTTTCTTAGGCCCCCTTCAGGGGGTTGGGGGCACAACACTCCCCAACACTTATCAGAACGTTCTTCAGGTTTGAATGTTTAAGAAAATACCACGTATTCTTCCCTTCCCGCTTTGACGAAAGGACTCCTCTGTCTTTCAATATCACAAGATGATGAGATGCCGTGGCCTGTCCGATTCCCAGTTTCCTGTGGATTTCCGTTACAGTTCTCTTCTTTCCGTCCTCAAGGTACTGAACGATTGATATTCTTACCGGATGTGCTATTGCCTTAAGCAGATTTGCAGCTTTGTCAAGGACTTCAGGATTAAGTTCCTTTAATTCCATCTGAAACTATTTAGTAAACAAATATATATAAATACATTGATATGTCGGGCGTCAGGCGTCAGGCATCAGGCATCAGGAAGAATAAATTGACTACCTGTTGCCCGACGCCCGATGCCTGGCGCCTTCATCAAGTTTTATTGTATATTTGACCTAAAGAACCTTTATGTCGATACTTGCTGAAATAAAGAAACCTGTTGAAAGGGAGATGGTTGAATTTGAAGTCTATTTCAACAGAAACATGAAAAGCAATATTCCACTGCTAAAGATTATTCTGAATTACATTTTACGTCGCAAGGGAAAACAAATGAGACCTTTGCTTGTACTTCTTACTGCAGGTCTAAACGGTAAAATCACTGAATCTGCTTATGTTGCGGCCACCCTTATAGAGCTTCTTCACACTGCTTCGCTTGTCCATGATGACGTGGTTGATGAAGCAGAAGAGAGGCGTGGAGCATTATCCATAAATGCCCTCTGGAATTCTAAAATTGCAGTTCTTGTAGGTGATTATATGCTTTCAAAGGGATTGCTGATAAGTGTTGAAAACTCAAGGTACGACATGCTTGAGATCGTATCTGAAGCTGTTAAATCGATGGCTGAAGGCGAGTTGCTTCAATTGCAGAAAGCCAGGAAACTTAACATAAAGGAAGATGACTATTATAAGATCATAATAAGCAAAACCGCGGCGCTTATTGCTGCCTGTACAGCTACCGGCGCCAGGTCTGTCACTGAAGATCCGGATACAATTCAGCTCATGAAGGATTTTGGCGAAAATATTGGCATTGCCTTTCAGATCAGAGACGATATTCTCGATTATGAAGCCAACGGTCTGACCGGAAAAATAATCGGTAATGACATAAAAGAGCGTAAAATTACTCTTCCCCTGATTCATTCCCTTGAGCTCGCATCAGCATCACGCAGGCGGGAAATAATGTCGATCGTAAAGAAAAAGAAGAAAACCAAGGATGAGATTGATGCGGCTATCCGCTTTGTCAACACTTCCGGAGGCCTGGAATATGCAGAAATCCGCATGAACGGATTCCGCGATAAAGCCCTTGCAATATTGGACACCTACCCGGATTCTGAATATAAAAATTCCCTTAAAAAATTTGTATCTTTTACTACTTCAAGAAATATCTGATTACTTTATCCCGCCGCTTCAAGCTTTATTTTTGCGACTTTCTCCAGGTCTTTCAGGTAATATCTTGACCCTATAAAAAAGAGAACAGATCCCGTAATCAGTATAAAAGGAAGAATTGAAAGAGCTGTTTCAATATTTGTTTTATCATATATCAGACCTATCAACATGGGGGCCATTGCAGATCCCAGGAGGTTTTGCACAATGACGGCAATAGAATAGGATATTGCCCTCAATCCGGGATGGATTACATCCTGTGTCACCGATGCAGCTCCTGCTATAAAACACATAATGAGTACTCCCATGCATAGCAGCAGAATATACTGAAAAGTTCCGGGCTGCATTTTCAGAGCAATAAAAAGAACAATTGCAGTACACAATGTTGAAAGTGCCGGGAACAGCAACCTTGCTTCCGGACGATGTTTTTCCCAGGCGCTAGTCAGATATCCGCCAAGCGGAGCGCCCACCAGTGCAAGGACCATTACCACGCTTGCTTTTCCCCCCGCTTTATCCATTGGCATTCCCTGAACATTCTGAAATAAAGTTGATAACCATGTTATAAGAGCTGTTGTTACAAAAACCACACATGCCATGCCGAAATAAGTGTAAATAACTGATGGCCGGGTAATAAATTCCCTGACCATATCTTTCTTATTCATCTTGACTTTCTGCTGCTTTTTCTTATCAAGGAATGCAAGATCAACTGTTTTATAATCTTTCAGGAACAGGAACAACAATGCAATTACCAGTCCCGGGGCAGCAACAATACCAAAAGCATGTTTCCACCCTAAGTGAACTGCAATTACTCCTCCCAGTAAGTGCCCTATTGCAGTTCCCAGAGGAATGGCAGCATTCCAGAGACCCATCATCCTTGATCTTTTTTCCATCGGGAATAATGCTGATATCATGGCACTTCCCCCCGGAGCGTAACCTGCTTCTCCTATCCCAATTAACGCCCGGGCCAGGAACAACTGGATGTAATTTCCTGTCAGTGCACATAAGGCAGTAGCAATGCTCCACATGATTGCCATTATTCCTATAGTCTTTGTCCGGCTCCAGCGGTCGACAAGCAGCGATATCGGAAATGTGAGCAGCACTATTGCCCAGTAAACTGCAGAAACAAGCATGCCTTCCTGCATGTGGGTTATTTTCAGGGCAGCTCCAATTGATGGCCACATGGATGTAATTACCATCCTGTCGATATAATCAAACATGTAGAGAAGGAACAGCAGCACAAAAACATAGTATGAATATCTTTTGGAAAAAAGATATCCCTGCGGAGTTTCAGAATTTTTCATTTTGTTTTTTTAATTACCCGGTTACCAAGTAAATAAAAAATATTTCAGTTGGTATTTTTTTGTGTAATTTTAAGTCTTTATACTTAGAGTCCTTTTTGAAAACAAATCTACTTTCATCACACAAAAACTAACTGACTTTATGGTAACATTAAAACAAATTGAGGAATTTATTGCATCGGAACCAATAGCAATGGTGGGCGTATCCCGTAATCCCAAAAAATTCGGATTTACCGTTTTCCGTGAGTTAAAAGAAAAAGGGATGAATATCATCCCGGTAAACCCTCATGCCGGAGAGATACACGGTGTAAAAGTTTATCCCGATATCAAATCTCTTCCTGCTGAAGTAAAGGGCCTGCTTGTGATGACCAGGAAATCCGCCACCGCCGGAGTAATTAAAGAAGCCATGGAAAAAGGCATAAAACAGATCTGGATCCAGCAGATGTCTGAATCTCCGGAAGCACTTAAAGCGCTTGAGGGAACAGGTATAAACTATATTTCAGGTCAGTGTTTCCTTATGTACTACAAGCCTCACAGCATTCACAAATTCCATGGGAAGCTGAAGAAATTCTTCGGATGCTGGCCAAAATAAATACTGATGCTTGTCCGGAATATACTTCCGCTGAAAAAGGAATTTTCCGTTCCCGGTGAATATGATATTTACCCTTCATTCAAAATCAGAGAGAACCTGATTTCCGAAGGTTATGAATCGATTGCCCGGGAAATCTGCAGGCACAGGGTAATAAAAATCGACGGATTTTCAGGTGTTTTTTTTGATGAGTTCAAAAGGGAAATAGATTTTTTCCTGAATCCTTCAGGATATAAAGCAGTCTGGCATGACACAGGAAGGTTCATGAGTGATCCCGAAAAGATTCTGAACCTTACAACGCCTTTTTCGGGGGGCAATGATCCTCTCTTTGGCACCAGGTGTACACTCGCTCTCATAGATTTCTTCAGAGACGAATTCCCCGGGAACATGATCTGTGAAAATGATAATGAAATAATCATTTTCTACGGCCCCGGCGCTTCTCTGACAGAACTGCCGGGATTACTCTTATATATCGATATCCCAAAGAATGAGATACAATTCCGGGCCCGCGCAGGAAGCATATGCAACCTGGGATTGTCTGAACCTTCTGATCCGAAGGAAATGTACAAGCGCTTCTATTTTATCGACTGGCCGGTATTAAACAGGCATAAACAGAACATTCTTCAATATATTGACATATTCGTAGACGGACAAAGACCCGAAAATCCTGTCTGGATTTCAGGGAACGACCTTCGTGAATCGCTTAACACGATAAGCTGTAATCCTTTTCGTGCCAGACCCTGGTTTGAACCAGGACCATGGGGCGGGAAATGGATATTAAACAATATCGGAGGCCTCAGTAAAAATGTTGATAATTATGCATGGTCCTTCGAGCTGATTACACCTGAAAACGGAATTCTCCTTGAGAGTTCAGGGATCCTTCTCGAAGTCTCCTTTGATTGTATTATGTATCAGAATGCCGAAAGGGTCCTGGGAGATTGTTACGGCCGCTTTGGATCTGATTTTCCCATAAGATTTGATTTTCTCGACACCTTTGATGGAGGAAATCTTTCAATACAATGCCATCCCGGGCCAGAATATACTAAAACGAACTTTGGGGAGAATTTCACCCAGGAAGAGTCATATTATATTCTCGATACAAAAGATAACGCATCTGTGTTCCTGGGATTTCATGATGATATTGACCGGGAGGAATTCAAATCTGCACTTATTGTGAGCCGCGATAGCGGGATTCCTTTCGATGCCCGAAAATTTGTTCAGTCGCTGCCTTCCAGCAAACATGATCTTTTCCTGATCCCATATGGAACAATTCACGGATCCTGCAAAAATAATCTTGTCCTTGAGATAAGCACAACTCCGTATATCTTTACATTCAAGATGTATGACTGGCAAAGGAAAGACCTCGACGGAAGGCCAAGAACACTCAATATTGAAAGAGCTATGGAAAATCTCATTTTCGAAAGAAAAGGGGCATATGTCAGAGAAAAACTCATTTCGCATCCGGAAGAGATCGTTTCAGGAAACGGATGGAAACTGGTTTGCCTGCCGACTCACGATACACACCTGTATGGAGTGCAGAGATATCATTTCCGGGGTGAAATAGAAATAGAAACTAACAATAAATGCCTGGTAATGAATCTTGTGGAAGGTGTTGCTATTGAAGTTCTTTCTTTATCCGGCACAAGAAAGATATTTTCCTTTGCTGAAACATTTATTGTCCCGGCTGCAGGCAGACAAATTAAAGTAAAGAATTTATCTGAAGATGAAGCGATCCTTGTTTTTGCGTTTGTTAAATAATTAACAATATGAAAAAATTACTCCTTTTTATTTTATACTTTTTTCAGCTGGCATCTTTTACAGGACATTCGCAGGTTTTCTTCACAGATGAAGATTTGCTTGTAAACGGTTTTGCTCAAAAAATCTCGGGCCAGGATTTCAATTATCACTCCTTTATCCCGGGCCTAAGGGAGAGCATATTGACAAGGGCAACCGGAGGAAAAGATTTTCTTGAATGGTCAACTGAGGTTGCTGAAAAGCAGGCAGGGAAAAAATATGCCGCATTTGTCTGGATTTCTGCAATCGGATCCAGTCCGGGATTTGCAGGAATGGACCTTGAGACAGACGCCGGACAAAAATTCACCTTCCATACCGATGGAAATGGCAGATGGACAATTTCTTCATCTGACGGATCGTCGCTCAGTTTCACCTCCATGATGATTGACCAGCACGGAGATCATCACGGATATATGGTGCTGAGAATACCAATGAATGACGTAATTGAAGGTAAACCGCTGAGAATAAAGGTAACAGGACAAAAAGCCGGGCTAACCTCCTGGTACATGACTTACAGGAAAGCTGTAAAAACAGGTATTTCACTGAAAACTTATCCTGCAATTATCAAAAAAGAGAATCAGGAACTGCAACTGGTTGAGGCAACGATATTCTATTTCGGTAAAGAAGCGGAAGCAAGAATATATGCAGGGGAAAAGATCATTGCCCGGACAAAGCTTAATTTCGGATACAACACAGTAAGCTCAGGCCTTCCTGCAGTTGATAAACCAACAGCGGTAAGACTCAGGGTTGAGGCAGGGAAGTTTTCTGCTGCAGCTGATGTAATGCTCAATCCGGTAAGAAGGTGGAAAGTGGACCTCATTCAGCATTCACATACAGATATAGGATATACGAGGTCTCAAACAGAAATTCTTGCCGAGCACCTGAGATATATTGATTATGCCCTCGATTATTGTGATGCAACCGACAGTTATCCTGAAAATGCTAAGTTCAGATGGACCTGTGAAGCATCCTGGCCGGTTGATGAATACCTGAAGACCCGGCCGGCAGGACAGGTTAACCGGCTGTTGAAAAGGATACGTGAAGGAAGGATAGAGGTTACCGGCATGTATTTCAACTTTGATGAGCTTCCTGACGAACAGATACTTGCGGCATCGCTGGCAGCCGCGGGAAGGATCAGGGATAAGGGAATTTCTGTCGATGTGGCAATGCAGAATGACGTGAACGGCATCGGATGGTGTATGAACGACTACTTCAATCAGATGGGTATTAAGTATCTCAATATGGGAACTCATGGTCACCGTGCCCTGATATGCTTCGACAAGCCTACGATGTTCTGGTGGGAATCGCCTTCAGGCAAAAGGCTCTTAACATTCAGAGCGGAACACTACATGACCGGGAATACGGTATTCGAAATGCAGACAGGCGACCTTGAGCGGTTCAGGAACAACGTGCTGGAATACCTTAAAACACTTGAAGCAAAGAATTACCAGTTTGACGAAATAGCAATACAGCATTCCGGATACCATACCGATAATTCACCTCCTTCGACAATCGCCTGTGAACTGATAAAAAAATGGAATGAGCTTTATGAATGGCCGAAATTATCCATTTCTACAACTGCATCCTTTTTCGCAAAGATGGAAAAAGATCATGGCCGGGAATTTCCTGTTATCAGAGGCGCCTGGCCCGACTGGTGGACTGATGGATTCGGAGCCTCTGCAAGGGAGACAGCAACAACCAGGAAAGCTGCTGCATCGCTTATTGCAAACACAGGCGGGCTCTCAATGGCTAAACTGCAAAACATCAGTCTTCCTGATGCAACGATGAAAAAAACAGATCTTGTTAACGAGGCGCTTTTATTCTATACTGAACATACGACAGGATATTCTGAAAGTGTCAGGGAGCCCTATGGCCTCCAGACAATGGAACAAAGAGCGCTCAAAGAATCGTATGCCTGGGAGGCAAACAGGAGGGCAGCTGCACTTGGTGAAGATGTCCTTGGACTTCTGCAGGATAAATTCGCAAGGGAACCAGATCCTTCTCTTTTGGTTTTCAACACTCTGAACTGGACCAGGTCGGGGCCCGTGACCGTTTACATCGACCATCAGATAGTACCGAAGGGAAAAAAACCTTTTGTTTACGATTCCGGAGGAAATCTTTGTCCTGCACAGGCTCTTTCAAGCAGGTCCGACGGCACATACTGGATGATCTGGGTCGGGGATATTCCGCCCTTCGGATACAAAAAATTCCTGATCCGCCCTGATAATGAAGAAAAAACAACCGGGAGCCACATTGCGGAGACGGTTTTTGAAAACAAATGGTACAGGATATTGGTTGATCCATTAAAGGGAGTAATAAAGTCGTTGTATGACAAGGATTTATCAATTGAACTTATTGATAATGATTCGCAGTACGGAATGGCTGAATTCATCCTGGAAAAGCTCGGCAACCGCAGCCAGATGGAGAGCAAAAAGCTGGATGATTTCACCCGTCAGCAGCTCGATACAATATGGTTTGATTCCGTAATCCGGGGACCGGTTTTTACAACCATCAGGTTTTTCGGAGAAACGGAAACTGCCATTTATCCAAAAGGATACTCGCTGGATATCAGGCTTTTCAACACAGATAAAAGGATTGAGTTCCAATGTTCACTTGTGAAAAAAAGCATAGTTACCCCGGAAGGCATTTATATTGCATTCCCTTTCCATCTTAAGGATGCCAGGCACTTCACCGAAGTTCAGGGAGGAGTAATTGAAACAGGCAAAGACCAGATCCCGGGATCTTCAAATGACTGGTACACCGTGCAGGGTTTTACATCACTGAAAAATCTATCAACACAGATCGTATTCGGGTGCACGGAAATGCCTCTGATGCAATTTGGGGCCATAAATACGGGACGATATAAGGCAGGTGCCATGCCGCAGGGAACGCATATCTTTTCATGGCCAATGAATAATTACTGGGTCACAAACTTCAATGCTGACCAGCGGGGCGGACATACATGGACATACTATCTGACCTCATCGGAGGATATCTCAAACGTCTTTGCAACAAGATTCGGATGGGGCTCACGCATCCCGTTTCTGACCAGGGTCCTTCCGGGAGGAGGTCCGGGTGATGACAATAAGTCTGCGTCTCTGATCTCCGGCTGGGATGAAAATCTCATCCTGGTAAGCGCCAGACCGGTTGAAAATGAAAAGTATTTATTCATTCATCTGAGGGAAATAAATGGCAAAAAAGTCACTCCCTTGCTGACCTCAATCAACGGGAAGCCTTTTAAGATTACAGCCTCTGATCCTGCAGGAAAACCTTATGAAGACCAGGATATTACAATCAATCCACTGGAATCAAGGTTCTTTTTGCTTGAAATTGTCCCATGACCGCGTTCTGAGATATTTTGTAAATTGGAGCCCTGTTAACTTGCTTATTTATGACTGTACCGGAATATGCTCACTGCCTGGAATTTATGGTGCGCGATTATGAGTGCGATATCCAGGGTGTGGTAAACAATGCCAATTACCAGCACTACCTTGAACATGCCCGTCATGAATTCCTTCTTTTAAAAGGTTTAAGCTTTTCAAAACTTCATGAAGAAGGAATTGACCTTATTGTTACAAGAGTTGAGATCGATTATAAATATCCCCTGCGTAGTCATGATAAATTTGTTGTAAAGACTAATCTTCAGAGGGAAGGAAATGTAAGGCTGGTCTTTTTACAGGATATATATCGGATTCCGGACGAAAAGCTTATAATCAAAGCCCGGGTTGAAGGTGTGGCAACAAAAAAGGGGAAACCCTCCCACCCCGGGGATATACTTATGAAACTTGGCCTTGATTAAACGTCAGAAATAAATCCGATTGTTTAACTAATACTTACAGAAAATGGCAAAAAGAACTCTTACCAGAAGAGAGTTTATCGGCACTGTTGTTGCCGGTGCCGGATTCATTTTTGCAGGGCAGGCTGCATTTGCACATCCTTCTTTAAACTTAAGGAAAACAGGAGCCCCTTTCAAGATAATAACCCTTGGTAAATCCGGAATTAAAACAACACTTCTGGGAATGGGCACCGGTTTCAACGGTGGAAACCGAACATCTGCAATCACACGGACAGGAAATGCTGAATCGATAATCCGGTATGCCTTTGATAAAGGGATTAAATTTTTTGATTGTGCTGACACATACGGAACACATCCCTATGCGATGAAGGCACTGAAAGATATACCCAGGGAAAAATATACATTCTGCTCAAAGATATGGATGACCCGTGGGGGAATTCCAGAGCCTGAAAGACCTGATGCAGATATCGTTGTGGACAGGTTCCGCAAAGAGCTGAATACCGATTACCTGGATATTGTACAGATTCATTGTATGACTGGTGCAACCTGGACAGACGAACACAAGAAACAGATGGATATCCTTGAAAATCTCAAGTCAAAAGGGATCATTCGCGCTCATGGTGTTTCGGTTCATTCACTGCCAGCCCTTCAAACTGCAGCAGAGAGTCCCTGGGTGGACGTGATACATGTTCGGATCAATCCGTTCGGCGCTTCAATGGATTCAAAAAATCCCGATGATGTTGTCCCGGTGATAAAGAAGCTTCACGATTCCGGAAAGGGCGTTATCGGAATGAAACTTCTCGGCAACGGCAGTTTCAGCAACGACACTGAAAAAGTTGATCAATCAATCAGGTATGTTCTTGCCCTGGGAACTGTTGATATGGTAATTGTCGGTTTCGAAAAATCCGAACAGATTGATGATTATGTAACCAGAATTGAAAATGCTTCAATGCCTGCCGGCAAATAATAGAATTAAACTGATAAGGAAATGCTGAATAAGATCTCATTGCTTTGTGTTATTTCTGTGTGCCTTTCCTGGCCGGGAAACTGCCAGGAGGAGGGTCTTTCAAATATTATTAAGCCAGGAGCACAGCTTGAGAAGCTTGCAGGGGGATTTCTTTTCACTGAAGGGCCGACTGCAGATGAAAAGGGAAATGTTTATTTCACCGATCAGCCAAATGACCGCATCATGTTGTGGAATGATGATTCTCATCTTTCCATATTTATGGAGCCCTCCGGGCGATCCAACGGACTGGCGCTTGATCCGTACGGGAATATTTGGTCGTGTGCTGATGAGAACAATGAGATCTGGTGTATATCACCTGATGGAAAAGTAAAAAAAATCATAGGGAGTTTTGAAGATAAGCCTTTTAACGGCCCGAATGATCTTTGGATTGATCCTAAAGGAGGTGTCTATTTTACAGATCCTTTTTATCGCCGCACATGGTGGAGACACAGCGAAATGCCTCAGGAAAAAATGAGGGTATATTATCTTTCCCCGGATTTAAAAACCTTATTTATCGTTGCAGAAGATCTTCTGCAGCCAAACGGAATAGTTGGAACCCCTGATGGGAAAAAATTGTTTGTCGCCGATATCAGGGGCAATAAAACCTGGTCATTTACTATTAATCCCGATGGAATTTTATCTGATAAAACTCTTTTTTGTGAACTTGGTTCTGATGGTATGACCATTGATACAGAAGGCAACATTTATCTTACTGGAAAAGGCGTCACTGTCTTTGATAAAACGGGGAGGCTCCTCGGCAATATTCCTGTCCCGGAAAGCTGGACAGCAAATGTTTGTTTCGGTGGGAAAAACAGAAAAACACTCTTTATAACGGCAAGCAAAGGATTCTATAGGATCAGGATGAAAGTACGGGGAACTGCCGGGTAACCTTTTTTAAATTGGTGGCAGGGTATTAAGATTGCTTCGTCGCTTCGCTCCTCGCAATGACGGTTGATTATTATGACTCGTTAAACTGTAACAAGGCTAAGTTTAGTAACTGTCATTGCGAGGAGACACGCGCCAGTGTGGCGCCGAAGCAATCCTTCTAAATAACCACTACCCCGATTAAAGGACCTGTCAATCCCGAGCGCTTTGAGGGCCGTAGCTTAAGCGAAGGTGATCAGCGAGGGATCTCACAATAGAAAATTTCCGAGTTATTAACTTCCATGTATTAGGAAAGGAAATTTTCTTATACTTGTATCCTTATTTCAATTTACGATGGACGGAAGACGAAGGGCAGATATTAAACCGGGAATTGCAGTACTGGTTGAACTGGCGGAAGACAAAAGGACGGGAAGGCTTACCGGGGGAAAGGTAAAGGAAATTCTGACATCATCACCACACCATCCTCATGGGATAAAGGTTTTACTCGAAAATGGGCTGGTTGGCCGGATAAAGCAAATTATCTGACAGCTATCCCTGGTCTATATTAGTCAATCATTCAAAAAATTAACTAAATTTGCACCCTCATGAAATCATGATGGTTTTCATGTCCTGTTTTTATTAATTCAATTGATTTAAAGATGAAATATGAGGATTTTTTGGTTTCATCCCTTGGAAGGGGAAATGTTGTTTCACCGTTGAAACAAAGCCAGAGGGAAGATAGTCCTGTTTATAAATTCGTCGAAGATAACGACAGGATCATTTATGACAACTCCCTTGAATATTACACTAAATGCATGCAAACAGGAGAGGCACCCGTATCGTTTGAAAAAGCAGGTCCAAAAGAGATGATCTTTTTTGAACCGGCAAAAACAAAGGTTGGAATTGTAACCTGCGGTGGTATCTGTCCTGGACTTAACAATGTCATTCGCAGCATCGTAAATCAGCTTTTCTATCGTTATGGCATAAGCAGGGTTCTCGGATTTAAATACGGATATGAAGGATTCATTTCTGATTTCAATCACGAGGTAATTGAGTTTACGCCAGAAATGGTCAGTGATATTCACATTGCCGGAGGAACAATCCTGGGAACTTCCCGTGGAAACCAGGATGTCGGGAAAATAGTTGACACAATGGAGATCATGAATATAAATGTCCTTTTCTGCATAGGCGGAGATGGCACTCTGCGGGGGGCACATGCAATTCATCAGGAGATCCAGAAGAGAAAACTTAAGATTGCCATAGCCGGTATTCCCAAGACAATAGACAACGATATTGACTTGATCCAGAAGTCATTTGGATTTGAGACTGCATTTTCGATAGCCAATGATATTATCAGGAACGCACATAATGAAGCCCAGGGCGCATATAACGGAATAGCAATGGTAAAACTTATGGGCCGTGATTCGGGATTCATTGCTGCAAGCGCTTCGCTGGCAACCCAGGAAGTGAATTTCGTGCTTGTCCCGGAGATAAGTTTCGATCTTTACGGACCCAGAGGGTTTCTCAAAGTTCTTCGTAAGCGTCTTGAAACCAAGCATCATGCGGTGGTAGTCGTTGCAGAAGGTGCCGGACAGGAGCTGATCGCTTCAAAAGACACGGAAAAAGATGCTTCAGGAAACGTGAAACATAAGGATATAGGGATCTATCTCAAGGAAAAAATAAAAGAAGAATTCGATACTAAGGATTTTCCCTATTCAATTAAATATATTGATCCAAGCTATATAATCAGGAGCGCTCCCGCCAATCCAAATGACAGTAAGTTCTGTAACCTTCTTGCACAGAATGCTGTGCATGCAGCACTTTCGGGAAGAACCGATTTCGTAATCGGATACTGGAATAATGAGTTCACCCTGCTGCCCATACCGATGGCGGTGGCTAAACGCAAGAAAATTGATGTTGAGGGTGAATTATGGTGGAACGTTCTCGAAGCTACCGGCCAGCCGATCAGCATGAAAAATCCCTGAAAAGGTCAAAAACAGGCCTTTTTTTCAATCTTTGGCTAAATAATATAATTCCTTCGCGGAGTATGTAAAACTACTTCCTGTGTAAGAATAATGATGAAATTTTAGATTTACAGAGGGGCCGCGGTCTAAAGTCCTGAAATAAGATAATTTTACATTCTGATTTAGCCGCATTTTTATGAAAAAGCTGATCCCCCTGCTTATTGTAAAATTGTTTCGAGTGATGTTCTGAGTATAGGAATGGTTCCGGTTTTTAATTTCAGAGTTGAACTCTGATTTTTCGACTATTTACATGTTTTAGTCGAAATATTCCCCTTTACGCCCTTAAAATCCACGCCTCGTTGTCAGGAATACGGGAAATTTTCAATTCTCGTGAGGTTAAAATGTTGAAATATTCCACTTACCTTGCTGATTATCTGTAATATCTGAAGACATAATTCTCTTTTGTTCCACGTGGAAACCAGCGCTATTTTTTAAAGAATTCTGTTAGCGCTATCGCTTTTTTATTGCCAATCAATTTTTTTAGCTCCTCAAAGGGGGCATTTCTGATTTTTTCCACTGAACCTATTTCTTTCAATAAAATCTCCTTTGTCTTTGTACCAATACCATTTATGATATCAAGATCCGACCTTATCATGTCATTGGAACGTTTCTCCCTGTGAAAGCTTATTCCAAAACGGTGAGCTTCATTTCTAAGCTGTTGAATTATCTTAAGGCTTATTGAATTCTTATCAAGATACAGTGGTATACTATCGCCAGGGAAATAGATCTCTTCAAGTTTCTTGGCAATACCTATAACGGTTAATTTGTCATCAAGGTTAAGCTTTTTAAGGCTTTTCATTGCCGAGGAGAGTTGTCCTTTGCCTCCGTCAACAATTATTAACTGTGGCAGCTTCTGACCTTCCTCGGTCATTCTTTTATACCTCCTGTAAACTATCTCCTCCATTGAACTGAAATCATCGGGACCCGAAACAGTCTTAATGTTGAAATGTCTGTATTCCTTCTTGCTTGGTCGCGCATTCCTGAAAACAACGCAGGCTGCCACAGGATTTTTACCCATTATATTGGAATTGTCGAAACACTCCATGTGTGCCGGCAATTCGCTCATGTGAAGATCATTTTTAAGCTTCTCCAAATTCCTGCTGGTGCGGTTTTCCGGAGGTTTTTCCTCTTTTTTCTTTTTCTTCTCCAGTTTATAGTATATTGCATTTCTTTGCGCAAGTTCCAGTAATTTGAGCTTCTCAGCTCTTTCGGGCATAGTATATTTTACTCTTTCCAATAGAATATCAGGCATAAAAGGCACAATTATTTCAGGTGAATCGCTTGATAATCTCTGCCTTATCTCAGTAATTGCGAATCCAAGAAGTGAATCCTTTTCTTCATCGATCCGACTTTTTAGATCAAGGGTAAATGCTTGTATTACAGCACCATCTACAACTTTCAGATAGTTGATATATGTGTTTTCGTCCTCCTGTTCCAATGCGAAAACGTCGACATTTTTAATTGTTGTGCTTACTACAGTTGAGCGACTCTGGTATTTTGAAAGAATCTCGATTTTTTCTTTTATCATCTGCGCTTCTTCAAACCGCATCCCTTTTGAAAATCCATTCATTATTTTCCTCAGATGTGTCTGGACCATTGAAATATTGCCTTTTAGGATATTTTTGATCTGCCGGATGGATTCTTCATAATCGTCTATGGTTTGAAGCCCGATACACGGGGCTTTGCAATTGCCCAGATGATATTCAAGGCAGACTCTGAATTTACCTGATTTTATATTTGAGTTTGTAAGATTCAATGAGCAGGTTCTCAGCTTGTACAGCTGCCTCAGCATCTCCAGCAATGTTTTTACCATTAACCCTGAAGTGTAAGGTCCAAAATAGGCGGATCCGTCTTTGATTGTGTTACGAGTGCTGAACACTCTCGGGAAAGGTTCTTTCTTTATACATATCCAGGGAAATGTTTTATCGTCTTTTAACAGTATATTGTATCTGGGCTGGTGTCTTTTAATCAGGTTGTTCTCAAGCAAAAGAGCATCTGATTCGTTATCGACAACAATGTGTCTGATTTCAACCGCTTTTTTTAGCATTATATTGGTTTTCCCTGACTGGTTCTTTGAAAAATATGAAGTTACCCGCTTCTTAAGATTCTTAGCCTTTCCTACATAAATTATTGTACCATTGTTGTCGAGAAACTGGTAAACTCCGGGGTTGCCGGGGATATGAGGTAATATTTTTAAAGGGTCGACTGGCATTGGACAAAGATAGGAAATAGTTGCAGGATTGCTTCGTCGCGGAGTTTACCCCGCGAAGCGGGGCTCCTCGCAATGAGGATAATTCAAATATCGATTGTAAATCTTTATAGATCGTTTATTATCAGATCTGCGGTCATTGCGAGTCCCGCCTAAGCGGGACGAAGCAATCTTCCCGGACTACCACAAATTATATAAACAGCGGCACATGTTTAAACCGTATCCCGTCAAATAACCCGCGGTCGCTTAATTTGAGCTCAGGGATTACCAGGAGTGCCATAAAGGAAAGAGTCATGAAGGGCGCAGACATTGTACATCCAAGATCTTTAACAATTGCTGAGAGTTTTTCATATTCTGCTGCCACCACCTGACATGTTTTTGTTGACATTATTCCTGCAATATCAAGCTGCAGGGAATTTATCCTGCCGGATGAGGAAACTGCCAGTCCACCTTTCATTTTAACTACTTCATTTACAACGGTTACAATATCTTTATCATTTGTTCCGATTGAGATAATATTATGGCTGTCATGGGCTACTGAACTGGCAAATGCTCCTGTTTTAAGTCCAAAGCCTTTAATGAATCCTGCAGAAGGCGGCAAATCTCTGTATCTGTCCTTGACAACTATTTTGAGTACATCGGATGACAGATCTGAATTAACCATGTTTCCCTTCCGCGGTTCATGAATTGTTTCTTTTGTAAAGAGCTCCCCGTCAAATGCCGTAATCACACGCATTTTATTGCCTGCTCTTCTAACCTGTATTTCCTCTTCCTTTATCTGAGAACATCTGAATTTGTTAATTGGACTCCCAGGTAAGTATTCAAAAAGCACTTTACCCCTGTCGAAAACTTTTTGTCCGCTGATCCAGGTTTCAACTACATTCATTCTTTTCAGATCGTCTACAATTATAAAATCTGCCGGATCTCCAGGTCTCAATAAACCGGCATCCAGTCCGTAATGCAGTACAGGGTTTATTGTCACACTTCTCAGCACATTAAAAAGATCATATCCTTCTTCTATGAGAGCCGCAACAAGCTTTTCAAGATGTCTTTTCTGCAGCATTTCAGGGTGAATATCATCACTGCTCAACATTATCATTTCCGGGTAATCATTATATAAGTTCTTAAGTGCATTTAGATTTCTTCCTGCACTCCCTTCCCTTATAATAACCTTCATTCCCAGGCTTATTTTTTCAATTGCTTCTTCATATGAACTGCATTCATGATCAGTTGATATCCCTGCCGATATATATTTCCTCAGGTTTTCTCCGGTCAGTCCCGGGGCATGGCCGTCGATGGGCTTATTAAGTTCTTTTGCTATCTTTATCTTTCTTAATATTTCATCATTCTGATTTATAACGCCCGGAAAATTCATCATTTCCGCAAGGAACAGTATTTCATTTTTTTTCAGAAGCTCTGATATTTCATCCGCGCCTATAGATGCTCCGTTTGATTCCATGTTTGTTGCCGGGACACAAGAAGGAGCGCCGAAATAAAACCTGAATGGCGTTTTTCTCCCATCATCAATCATGAATTTTACTCCATCACTTCCTACAACATTTGCTATTTCATGAGGATCAGACACTACACCTATTGTTCCATGTGGAACACTTGCCATTGCAAATGATCCGGGCGTTAGCATTGAGCTTTCAATATGCACATGAGCATCTATAAACCCGGGAAGAATGTATATTTCTGATTTCCCCGGGATTTCATTTATTGTAATAATCCTGCCGTCTATAATGCATATTTCAGCATTCAATATTTTTCTATTATGAATATCGACCAGCCTTGCTGTAAGTTTCATAATTTTTTTCTAAATTATTATTTTTGTTCCACGTGGAACACATTTATCTGCCCAGATACATTAGCAAAATATTGACGTCTGATGGTGAAACGCCGCTTATTCTACCTGCCTGCCCAATATTTTCCGGTTTTATTTTTTCTAGTTTTTGCCGTCCCTCTGTAGAAATGGATAATAATTCACTATAGTTTATATCCTCAGGAATCTTTAATTTCTCAAGTCTTTTAATTTTATCTGCAATAACTTTTTCTCTTACAATGTATCCTTCATACTTAATCTTTATTTCTACTGATTCCAGAATTTCATCCTTTCTTTGATATATTTCTTTCAACAGTTCTTTTCCTCCATCAATTTCTTTTAACAGATTCTCAATCCTTACCTGAGGCCTTAATGCGATTGTCGCGGCCTTTACTTTCTGACTTATTTCTGCTGTATTCAGATTCTTCAGGAAATTGTTTAATTGCGTTGGACTAACACTTTTTTCATTCAGGAATTTTAAAACTTTTTCTATCATCCTTCTCTTCTCTTCCAATAATTCTATTCTTTCTTTACCTGCCAGTCCTATTTTAAACCCTTTTCCTGTAAGTCGTTCATCAGCATTGTCCTGTCTCAACAAAATTCTGTATTCTGCCCTTGAAGTAAACATTCTATATGGCTCATCTACTCCTTTTGTCACCAGGTCGTCTATTAATACTCCAATGTATGATTCCTCTCTTCCAAGTATTAATTCTTTCTTTCCTTTTGACTTTAATACTGCATTTATTCCGGCCATTAATCCCTGGGCGGCGGCTTCTTCGTATCCGGTTGTACCATTGATTTGTCCGGCAAAATAGAGGTTTTCTATTTTCTTTGTTTCCAGTGTATTCTTTAATTGAGTAGGTTGAAAAAAGTCATATTCTATTGCATAGCCCGGCCTGAATATTTCTACATTTTCAAGCCCTTTTACTTTCCTTAACGCATTTATCTGTGCCTCAAGAGGCAGGCTGCTTGCAAAACCGTTCACATAATACTCTATTGTTTCTGTACCTTCTGGCTCAATAAACAGCTGATGTGCGCTTTTATCTTTAAACGTCACTATTTTATCTTCAATGCTGGGGCAATATCTCGGGCCTCTTCCCTTTATTATTCCTTTAAAAAGAGGACTGAATTCCAATCCTTTTCTTAATTCTTCATGAACCTTTTCGTTTGTATGAGTAATAAAACAGCTTTTTTGTATTTCAACCATTCTCTTATTCTTCACAAAAGAAAAACTCCTTTCTTCACTGTCTCCTTTCTGCTCAGTCATTTTTTTGAAATCAATTGAACGTCCGTCAATTCTTGCGCTTGTTCCGGTTTTCATTCTTTCAACTTCAAAGCCTATCTGAGACAGCTGATCACTTAAACCATTTGATGCAGCATCCCCGGATCTTCCTCCTGTAGCTCTTTTAAAACCAACATGCATCATTGCATTCAGGAATGTTCCGTTCGTGAGTATTACAGCTCCTGCTAAAAATCTGTTTCCGAATATTGTTTCAATTCCAATTGCCTTCTTTCCTTCTATAATAACTTTTACAGCCTGCTCCTGCCAGATGTTTAGCTTTTCTGTTTTTTCAAGTTCTTTCCTCCACTCCATGGTAAATTTTTGCCTGTCGCATTGTGCCCTGGGACTCCACATGGCCGGTCCTTTTGATCGGTTAAGCATCCTGAATTGAATCATGCTTCTGTCTGTTACAATCCCGCTTAATCCTCCAAGAGCATCAATCTCCCTTACTATTTGTCCTTTTGCTATACCGCCCATAGCAGGATTGCAAGACATTTGAGCCAGTTTTGTCATGTCCATTGTAATCAGAACTGTTCTTGCCCCCATTTCAGCGGCTGCGTGAGCAGCTTCGCATCCTGCATGCCCTCCACCAACGACAATTATATCATGTCTGAATTCCATATACCAGTTTATTTGCGATATTAATCCATTTTCTTTCTTTTTCTCGCATTATCATTTTACCCTTCATTTTTTTGTCATCGTATCCACAAAGATGAAGGGTTCCGTGTATTATCACTCTTAGAATTTCTTCTTTTAAACTAACTTTATAGTTGTTCGCGTTATTCCTTACAGTTTCTACGCTTATATAGACTTCCCCATTAATAATATTTTCTTTATTATCGCTGAATGCAATAACGTCTGTGAAATAATCATGCTTGAGAAATTCCCTGTTAATTTCAATAATATTTTCGTCGGATGTTAAAATAAAAGAAAGGTCACCGGGAGTTTTTTTCTCTTCCCTGATGACCTTCTCAATTAGTTTCTTCACTTTTTTGCTTAATCTCAGCCTGAACTTTACCTGATCATAGAATATATTTATTTTCAAGATATAATGTGTTTAAAAGTCATTTTTACGCTGTTTCCTTTTCTGTTGAATTCTATTTCATCTGCAAGCTTGCTCATTAAAAAAACACCTCTTCCGTTAACATGTTCAATATTTTCCGGTTCAGTAGGATCCGGAACTTCACCTGGTTTAAATCCTTTCCCCTGATCCTCAACAGTGATTTTCAATGAATTATTTTCAAGAATTATTTCAATATCTACAAATTTCTTTTCATCAGATTTATTGCCATGGACAATGGCATTGTTCACGGCTTCCATAATTGATACCAGAATTTTCCCATAGTTTTCCTGGTTTATCCCTGCATCTCTTGTAATGCTGTCAACAGCATTCTCAACAATGCTTAAATTGCTCAGTTTTGAAGATATTCTTAACTTTTTTATCATCTCCTATTAAAACAACCCTTTTATACTCAGATAATAGTCAAATTGTTTCAGTTAATTTCAAATTTTCGCCAGCCACAGCTCCGGATCCATATATTTTCCTTCAAAAATCATGAATTTAATAATACTGTTATATTCAGATGCTTTATCATTGAATACATCTCCAATTATTTGTTTTGTTTCTACAATTTCACCTTTTTTAACTTTCACATTCACCAGGTTATTATAAACAGAAAGATATTTACCATGACGTATTATGACTGTCATATTGGATCCTGAAATGGCAGTGATTGCAGTTACTTCTCCTTTAAAAACACTTCTGGCCATTGTTTTGCCTGAACTTGTTATTTCTATTCCTATATTCTCTTCCGTAAGGTATTTCAGTACGGGGTGCTGATGTTTTCCAAAATGTGCCGTTATAACACCTCTCTCAACCGGCCAGGGCAGTCTTCCCTTATTTTCAAGGAAATTATCCCCAATTAGCTTTTGTTCAGGAGTTAATGCTGTAACTGAACTCTTTTTCCTTTCTTCCTCTATTATTCTTGCCAGTTCTTTTTCAAGTTTTTTTGCTTTCTTTTTCTTTTCCTCAAGCTCTCTTTGCAATTGTTTTTCCCTGGCATTTAATGACTTCACCATTTTTTGCTTTTTTGCCTGTTCGTTTTGCAAAAGGCCTTTTTGCAGAACTTCCCTGTGCTGAAGATCAGATATATTTCTCAAATCAATTTCCAGCCTTTTTTTCGATTCTTCTATTTCCTCTATAATTTCTGATATAATTTCTGATTCGTTCCTTCTGATTTTTGTTACCTGTTGAAGGTATTTAACTCTTTTGTATCCCTGATTAAAATCCTTGGCCGATAATATGAATACAAGCTCCGGATTACTCTTTTTTGATTTGTATGAGTTTATTATAGCATTTGAATATTCTCTTCTTAATTTAATCAAATCTTCTTCCATCATTTCAATTGCAAGTCTGTTAAGTTCAATTCTTTCGTTAAGTAAATTAATTTCTTCTCCCATCCCTTTTATTACTGACTCCCGCAAATTCAATTTATTACCCAAGATCTTAAGCGCATTCAGGCTTGCG
The DNA here is from genome assembly GCA_025454755.1 of Bacteroidales bacterium. GTDB lineage: Bacteria > Bacteroidota > Bacteroidia > Bacteroidales > VadinHA17 > LD21. The sequence goes on from JALONV010000002.1 coordinate 43,010, forward strand.
CTTTTCTCTTTAGATGTGCTTATAAGAAGGTTGTCAACGTATGCAATCTCCTCAAGGTTTTTCTTTCTCTGTTCTTCAATTTCGGCTCTTGTCTGGGCCCCTGAGATTGCACAGGCAAATAGAAACACCATATTAAAAATAATAAGCCTTCTCATTTAAGCATAATAGATTCATAATTTGAACCAGGAATAAAAATCAGTTTCTCTACTGTATTGAAAACAATTTTTTTAATTTCAATCCTTATATAAGATCCTGTTTTTGTTTCAATTATATTTATAACTGCCGGATATATCATATTTTCGTATTTATGGAAGTTTTTATATTTAATTTCTAACCGGCTATCACCGTTTTCGCTATTTATGCCTGAGCCAATTACTTTTCCTTCTCTGCAATCTATGGTCATCGTCAAAGCCTTTTCTCCCATATTATTTAAAAAAACTCCCTTGCCCTCCTTGCAATCTATTATTTCTTTTCCTGCACCATCCACATCAATAAAATCTCCAAATATTAGCGGTAATGATCTGAAAGAAATTCCATATTTATCTTCCATATACGCTGCTGATCCGCAATAAATTTTTTTGTGAATCCTGTCGTTTGCCAGAATCGTGTCATTAGTTAAAAATATCCTTACCACCTCAATACCACTTTTTGATCGGATGCTGATAAGGTACTTACCTTCTTTCTGATATTTTATACTTGCTACCAGATCGGTTCTTGTTTCTTCAGCATTTACTTTAACCTCAGCTTTTTGAATAGAGAAATCATTATTTGTAATGTTCCTTTTAACAATTTCGTTTTCAGAAATTGATGAAGGAGATCCCAAATCAATATTAGCGGTTATACTCTTTCTTGATGTTGAACATCCGTAAGTTACCAGGATTAAAAATATTATGTGTTTTACTTTTTGCAATTTTCAATTTCTGCTTTTAATTGAGTCTTCGAATTGTCATACTCTATTGCTTTTTCCCAGTTCTTTATTGCCTCGCTGCATTTGTGTCTTTTCTTAAGAATATATCCATAGTGCTCGAAGTATTCTGCATCATGAATATTATTTTTGCTAATGATTCCCTCCATTATTTTTGATGCACTTTTATACTTTCCTCTTTTATATAGCACCCATGCATAAGTATCAAGAAAAGTGCTGTTTTCCGGCTCTTTTTCAATTACTTTCTTCGCCATTTCTTCAGCTTCCCTTAGCTTCAGGTTTCTCTCTGCAAGGTAATATGCATAATTATTTAATAACGTTAAATCATCCTTGTTTCTTTTAAGTGCTTCATCAAAAGTTTTAAATGCCTTATCATAATCCTTCATCCTGTAATAAACATCTGCCCTGACAGAAAGAACCTGTAAAAGCATTTCATCATTCGCACCTGCAAGAATATCTGCTTTTCTAAGCTCTTCCAGTGCAACTTCATATTTTTTATTCTCATTGGCTGCAGTTGCATACAGCAATTTTGCTATATATGATCTGTTGAATCTGGTTGCACATTGTTCGCTTCTAAGCTCAAGATTTTTATAGTCGCCCTTCTGAAGATAGGCAAGTAAAAGCTTTTCCCATGCAAAATAATTCTCTGGTCTTTTTATTATGATTTCTTCAAGCCTTTGAACTGCTTCACTTGTTTTTCCCAGCTTTATAAGAAGCTCCGTTCTGAGCAGTGAAATAATATCATCATCCGGATAAGCAGCTTCAAAAACCATCAATGATAATATCATCTTTTCTCCGCTGTTTTTAATCATTTCCGGCGTTTCAATTAACTGAGCAAAGAGTGATATTTTATCTTCTCTTTGCACCTTGTCATTAATTGCTACAACATTCACCAGTAACACCAGGTCTTCATACTTTTTTTCTTCAATCAGGAAATCACAAAGAGCAAGCTGTATCTGGGGATTGCCGGGATTAATATCTATTAATTTCTTATAAACCTGCTCTGCATTCTCCGGCTCACCCTTTCCTCTGTATATTTCGGCCAGAAGCCCATTTAAAAGTATTTCATCAGGATATTGCTTAAGAAGAACCTGCGCCCGTTCCAGTGCCTCGTCCCATTTTCCTGCCCACATGAGATTTTTTACTATTCCTGTAGAAGATGACATGTTAACACCATATTTTTCATCAAGGTTTTCGAATATCTTAAGAGCTTTGTCAAAATTTCTGCTTTCTGAATAAAGGTTTGCGAGGGTAATCTGAAGTGTTTGCTTTTCAGGAAACTTAGCTGCTGCTTTCTCATAGAACATTGTTGCGCTGTCCAGTTTTTTCTCTTCATAATATGTGCCAGCAAGCATCATCATATACCATAGATTCTCCTTACCGATGTTGTATGCTTTAAGCGCATATTTTTTGCCGTTCTTCAGATCTCCCGAAGCAATTAATATCTGTGCCATCTGAAAGTATGCAGCATCACTTTCAGGATTTATAATTATGCTGTTTTCCAGGTATTTAAGCGCCTCCCCGCCGTTTCCCATTAATTTCTGTTTTATACCTTCAACAAAAAGGTAATTGAATGTTGCCGTATCGTACGGTTTAATTCTGCCTCCGGAGACTTCTGCAGGAACGATCCTGTTATTGCAAGCACTCAGAATTCCTGACAGCAGAACCAATCCAAATGATATTTTATAAATCCCTTTTGCCATTCTTATTCTTTTACAGTATGACCAAATCCTCTTTTATTTCCATTTCATTTTTTCTTAAAGAACACCGTCAGTGTTTTGTCTTTATACTGTGCATAAATTATGAAAATGATTATCATTAAGGTATTGACTGCAATTTCAATCGCTGTGTTTTTATAGTTGAACAGCCGCGCCAAAATTACAAATCCTGTTGCCAGAAGGAAATAGGGTATCAGCTTCCCCATTCTGTACTCAATTCTATAATGTCTTGATGCAAAGATGAATGACATTATTATCATTGCACCATAAGATGCCACATGCGCCCAGGCTGATGCCATATAACCATAGACGGGAATTAAGAAAACATTTATAAGAACTGTAATGACTGCTCCAATCAGAGTTATGTATATGCCAAATCTCGTAAGGTCATTAAGCTTGTACCAGATGCTGTGATTTATGTAAATTCCATACAGAAGATATCCCATGCTTACTATCGGAACGACAATCAGAGATTCACGGAAATTGGGCCCGATTATAAATTTAAATCCCTTTATGTACATGTTGAGCCCCAAAAAGACCAGGAGCATAGCAATTACAAAGTACTTCATTACAAAAGCATATGTTTCCTTTGCATTCTCCTTTTTTGCCCTTTCGAAAAAGAATGGTTCTGCTGCAAATCTGAACATTTGAATAAAGAGCGCCATCAGCACTGCGACTTTGTATCCCGCTCCATATACACCAACTGTTTCAAGACCCGTTTCGTTTCCTAATATCCTTCTGAGTATTACTTTGTCGAGTACATCATTCAACGATCCGCCTAAACCTGCAATTAGAAGAGGGAAGGAGTAAATAATCATTCTCTGCCAGATCTTTTTATCAAAAACAGGTTTTGCTTTTAATATGAAGGGCAAAAGCATCAGCAATGTTGAAACAGAGGCGATCAGGTTAGCAACAAAAACATAACCAACTCTGTATCCGGGATCATATATCTTTCTGAACCAGCCATCGCTGTTCTGCCAGATCTTAGGAGCTGCAATCAACAGGAACAGGACCGTAACAATATTTATTGCAACATTGGCAACCTTAATTATGCTGAAAATCCCCGGTCTGTTTTCTTTCCTCAGCCTGGCAAAAGGAATCGCACAAAATGCATCTATTGCCATTATTGCGGCAGTCATCAGTACAAAATCGTGATGATCAGGATAATTCAATACAGAAGAAACGGGTCCTATAAATACCCAGACAAAGAGTAAAAATAACACTGAGGTGCTGAAAAGGCTTATTATCGAAGTGCTGTAAACCTTCTCATAATTTTCCTTGTTCTGTGCAAACCTGAAAAATCCGGTTTCCATACCATAGGTCAGAACAATAAGCAGAATGGCCATCCATGCATACAGTTCAGTGACGACTCCGTATTCAGCCTGCTTGAATATCCTGGTATAGAAAAATGCAAAAATGGCGTAATTCAGGAATCTTGGTATAATGGTCCCGAATCCATATACTGCAGTCTGTTTGGCCAGCGTCCTTACTTCGTTCACTTTTTCTTTTATGATCGCGCAAAGTTAAATATCTTTGCCTACAGATTTGCAGAACATTATTAACCATAAGAAAATATTCATGAACAAGATATTTACGTGGATCCTGACTTTCTCATTTTTCTTTACTTTTTTATCCTGCATTGCTCCCGGAGATAATGAAAATACCGTTATTTTGATGAAAACCTCGCTTGGAGACATCAAATTGAAACTCTATGATGAAACTCCTGTCCACCGGGATAACTTCATTAAACTGGTTAATTCAGGCTTCTACGAGGGCATATCCTTTCACCGGGTTATTAACAGCTTCATGATCCAGGCCGGGGATCCTCTTACCAGAACGGTTCCTATACCAGAATCGGCGGATTCGCTGAATACATATACAATTCCATCGGAGTTTAATAAAAATCTATTCCATAAAAAGGGTGCACTTGCGGCTGCAAGGGAAGGTAATGATGTCAATCCGGATATGAGGTCGTCGGGAACACACTTTTACATTGTTCAGGGAACCTTGCTTGCTGAACAGGATCTGCAAATCGCTGAACAGAAAATCATCTCCAATATTAAGCAGGCAGTATTCAATAAAATGATCCGGCAAATAGCTGACAGTGCAAAATTCTCAGGAACTCCTCTTTCGGAAGGAGAAATTCAGGATATCGCCTCTGTCAGATTGTTTGAATTCTTCACCGCTAATCCGGTCTATGAAATCCCGGAAAATCAACGCGAAGTATACAAGACCATTGGTGGTGTTCCTCGTCTTGATGGCACTTATACTGTTTTTGGAGAAGTTCTGGAAGGGCTTGATGTAGTCGATAAGATTGCCGCAGTTAATACAGATGCTGCCGACAAGCCTCTGGAAGAGGTTAAAATTCTGAAAATCAAAATAGTTAGTAAATAATCACTTTAAACTAATAACCTGTAAATGCTCGAAATAATCAACTCTCTTCTGGCTGAAATCTCAGAGGCAAAAGTCAGGGGGCAAGAAGATCTCGAATCTTTTCGTCTCAGATTTCTCAGTAAAAAAGGCCTGATCTCAGATCTGTTTGAAGAATTCAAGAATGTTTCTGCATCTGAGAAAAAAGAAATTGGTCAGAAATTGAATCTCCTTAAGCAGAGTGCTTTTAATAAATATAACTCGCTTAAATCTGAAATCCAGGCACCCGACAGCGGTTCAAAAATTGAAGATCTGACAAGGCCTTCTTATCCCTTTAATCTCGGATCTCGTCATCCGATCTCAATAATCAGAAATGAAATAATCAGCATTTTTGAACGTATTGGTTTTACCGTATCAGAAGGTCCTGAAATTGAGGATGATGATCATGTTTTCACCAAGTTGAATTTTGCACCCGAGCATCCTGCAAGAGATATGCAGGACACGTTTTATATTTCAAGGATATCATCTGAAGACTCCTGTCGCGGTGATATTCTATTGCGTACTCATACATCATCAGTACAGGTGCGTGTTATGCAAAGTCAGAAGCCGCCCATAAGGACGATCTCTCCCGGCCGGGTTTTCAGAAATGAAGCCATTTCTGCCAGGGCACATTGTATTTTCCATCAGGTCGAAGGTCTCTACATTGATGAAAATGTTTCATTTGCGGATTTGCGCCAGACTTTGTTGTTCTTTGCCCGTGAGATGTATGGCAAGGAAGTCAGCATCCGGCTCAGACCCTCTTATTTTCCCTTTACGGAACCTTCGGCTGAAATGGATGTAAGCTGCACAATCTGCGGCGGGAAAGGCTGTAATGTGTGCAAATATACCGGCTGGCTGGAAGTCCTGGGTTGCGGAATGGTTCATCCTGCAGTTCTGGAAGCATGCGGGATAGACAGCAGAAAATATACCGGTTTTGCATTCGGCATGGGCATCGAAAGACCTGCGATGCTTAAATACCAGATCAATGATCTGCGGCTCTATTTCGAGAATGACATCCGGTTCCTTGACCAGTTTAAAACTGCATTCTGAATAGTTTGAACTTTTTATGTATCTTTCTGTTATTCTTTACAGTGTATTTAAATCATCATATGAAGCATCACGAAGTTCCTGTTCCGTTCTGTGACAAATGTGCCCTGGAAACCGGGTCAATCTTCAGATACCTGAGCCGTGAAGAGGTTGATATGATAAATTTTGAAAAGGAGTTCAGGCAGTTTAAGAGGGGAGATGTCCTCTATAATGAAGGGAGCCGGATAAGCGGTTTTTACTGCATCCACCGCGGGATAATAAAAGTTTTCAAGACCGGCCTTGATGGAAAGGAGCAGATTATTCGCTTTGCAAAACCCGGAGATATAATTGCCTACAGAAGTGTACTGAGCAACGAGGTTGCATGTACTTCAGCAAAGGTTATCGAGGAGTGCCAGGTGTGCTTCATCCCTGCGGAAATACTTATCTCACTTGTAAAATCAAACCCCACTTATGCTCATGAATTGTTAAAACTTGCATGTCATGAGCTTGGTGAGGCTAATTCATTTATAACTGACATTGCACAGAAAACAGTTCGCGAAAGACTGGCCGAGATTCTTCTTCTGCTTGTTCATGATTTCGGACTTGACAGCCAGGATTATCTTCAGATATCTCTCACCCGCGAAGAGCTGGCAAACATTGTCGGTACAGCAACAGAATCAGTAATAAGATTATTATCAGAATTTAAAACTGACAGGCTTGTAGAACTCAACGGCCGTAAAATAAAAGTTCTGGACAAGAAAGGTCTCGAAAAGATCAGCAATGTATTCAACTGATCAAAATCAATATTAAAATAAGGTGCTGCCGGAATCGCGGTTAAAGGTTTTTCCAAGATGCCTGTATGCATGTTCGGTGGCCTCCCTGCCTCTTGGTGTTCTCTTAAGGAAGCCCTCTTTTATAAGAAATGGTTCATATACTTCTTCAATGGTTCCGCTCTCTTCACCAACAGCGGTGGCAATTGTATTTAAACCAACCGGTCCTCCGCTGAATTTGTTTATTACTACAGAAAGGATCCTGTTATCCATTTCATCGAGTCCGTGCTGGTCAATATTAAGTGCTTTCAGTCCGTATTTTGTAATTTCAAGGTCAATCCTGCCCGATCCCTTTACCTGGGCGAAATCGCGTATCCTCCTTAAAAGGGCGTTGGCTATTCTGGGGGTTCCCCTGCTTCTCTTTCCAATCTCGACGGCAGCGCGGTCATCAATAATTACATTCAGGATTTTTGCAGATCTCTTTACGATACCCGTCAGCACTTCCTGATCATAATATTCAAGATGAAATTTGATACCGAATCTCGCTCTGAGGGGACTTGTCAGAAGGCCGGATCTTGTAGTGGCGCCAATCAGCGTGAACTTGTTGAGGTTTAATTGCACTGATCTTGCGCTGGGACCCTTGTCAATCATAATATCTATCTGGTAATCCTCCATTGCAGAATAGAGATATTCTTCGACAACGGGACTCAGTCTGTGTATCTCATCAATAAAAAGCACATCTCCTTCTTCAAGATTTGTCAGAAGGCCTGCCAGATCGCCCGGCTTATCGAGAACCGGTCCGGAAGTAACTTTCAGGTTTACTCCCAGTTCATTTGAAATAATAGTGGCTAAAGTGGTTTTGCCCAATCCCGGAGGGCCGTGCAGAAGGACGTGGTCAAGTGATTCTTTTCTCTGCTTTGCGGCAGTGACAAACACCACAAGATTATCGATCACCTGCTGTTGTCCCTTGAAGTCTGCAAAATTAACAGGACGAAGTTGTCTGTCAAACTCCCTGTCGGTAACCGTGAAGTCTTCCTTCCGGATATCAAAGTTTTCCTCCATAGCAGCAAAGTAACTATTTTATAAGCTTTGTATCGCTTTCAGGAAGGTTTATTTTAACGCCATTTATGCTGGTTTCAACGTCATCCCTGTAGGTAATGGTTAGATATGGCATGCCCTCTTCATCAAATTTCTTCCATGTTTTCTGCCGTATCCCGTTTTTATAGAATTGCTCCTCTTTTATTTTTCCGTTTTCGTAATAATAAAGATGCTGACCATCGGGATTGCCCTGAACATAATTACCTTTATATCTTAGTGTCCCGTCATTAAAATAGGATTTCCACAGACCATCTTTCAGCCCGATTATATACTTTCCTTCTTCTGTGTTATCGCCTGATTTGAATTTCCATTCCCCGTTTCTTTCTCCGTCAGAATAAGTTCCCTGCCCTATTACATCACCGGTTTCAGAATATTCCGCATATGCTCCATCGCGTTGACCCTGGAAATATTCTTCCTCCCTTAGTATTGCTCCGTTTCCGTAATACCATTTCCAAAGTCCGTCCGGCCGTCCATTGTTAAAGAATCCTGTTTGTTCTGTTTTCCCTTCTGTAGTATAGAATTTCCATAATCCTGTGCGCCTGTTGTCGCTATAGGTACCTTCGGCTTTTAATTTTCCATCGGGATAAAAATCTTTCCATTTTCCATTGTGATTGCCGGCTTCATCCACAATTCCTTCAGAAACTTTTAATCCGTTGTCGTTGTAAATAAAAGCATTCGTAACCTTTCCTTCTTTTCCATATTCACGATGAACGCCAACAGGTACACTATTTCTGTAAGGACCACTGTATATCAGTTTATTATCGGCATCGTACCTGTTTACTATTTCAATATCCGGCTGGTCCTCTACATTGGATTTTACAATCGATCCGTTTTCATAAAGCATGGTAAGTACCAGTACGCCGCGTTGATCATATTCCTTGTAATAGCCATGAAGATTATCGTCCTTATATGTTTTTTCCGTTTTCTTGCCCCCGTTCGGGTAAAATTCGATCCATTCTCCCTGTTTTAATCCATTGCTGTCAGTCCGGTTGATTTTTTCCCTGCTTACCAGAAAGTCATTATTATATTCCAGAAGAGTTATAATATTTCCGTTTTTATCATATTCTTTTGATAATCCCTCCCGTTTACCTGTATTGAACGATACGGTCTGCTGTATTTTGCCTTCAGGAAAATAGAAATATCCGGTGCCTTCTTTTCTGCCTCCGGCGTAGAGCTCCTTTGACCAGATATAAACTCCTGCCGAAGGATCTTTTTTATATTTAAAATAATATCCGTTCTTCTTGTCAAAAAGATAGCTTATCTTATCAGTTGTATCTCCGGCCTGATCATAAAATAACCAGATGCTGTCTAATTTGAAATTAGTGTATTTTCCCTCTGATTTTATAACTCCGGTTACATAATATGTTTTCCAATAGCCGTCAGGTTTGCCATTTTTCATCATTCCCTCGCTAGATATACTGCCATTTGGATATTTAAATACCTGATATCCATCCTTAAGATTTTCAGTTGTTTGCCCTGATATTTTAAGTATTAAAAACAGAAATAATACTATTGTATACAATTTCTTCATGTCTTACAGACCAAGTTGTTCAGATATTTCAAGCATGCGCTGTATTGGTTTATGTGCTGCTTCAATTATTTTCTTATTAACGTTTATTTCGGGTTTTTCTGTCTTAATACATCTATAAATTTTTTCCATTGTAATAAGTTTCATGAAATTGCATTCACTGCATCCGCATGTAGAATCTTTCGGAGGAGCCGGTATAAATATTTTTCCGTGACTTTCTTTTTTCATCTGATGGATTATACCAGGCTCGGTTGCTACTATAAAGCATTTTGCCCCATTCTTTTTTGTAAAGCTTAGAAGAGCAGCTGTAGATCCAATAAAATCTGCAATCATTCTTATTGGCAATTCACATTCAGGATGCACTATTACTTTTGCATTCTTATTTTCTTCTTTCAGCTTAAGTATTGCTTCAAGAGAGAATTCCTCATGTACATGACATGTTCCATTCCAGATAATTATATCTCTTCCTGTTTGATTAAGAACATAATTTCCAAGATTCCTGTCCGGTGCAAAAATGATCTTTTCTTTTTCCGGAAGTGATTTTACTATCTGTACTGCATTTGAAGAAGTGCATGAAATATCTGACAATGCCTTAATTTCAGCAGTGGTATTTACATATGTTATTACTGTTCTGCCTGGATTTTCTTTGAGGAATTTTTTAAAATCCTTTGCTTTGCATGAGTCAGCAAGTGAGCATCCCGCATTTATATCAGGAAGAAGTACTTTCTTTTCAGGAGCAAGTATTTTTGCTGTTTCTGCCATGAATTTAACTCCTGCAAACAATATTATATCAGCATCATTTGCTGCTGCTTTTTGAGATAATGCAAGACTGTCTCCCACAAAATCAGCAATATCCTGGATATCTCCTGTCTGATAATAATGTGCCAGGATGATAGCATTTTTATCTTTCTTCATCCTGTTTATTTCATTAATAATATCTATTGATTTTTCTTTGCTCATCTATTAAATTGAGGGTTTTCAACAAAGTAAATAATTTATAATTTTTAAAATTTAATTATATATGATTATGATGTTATGCTGTTAATTGTGTTGAAATTAAAATACTAATATTATTGCTTTTAAATAAATTATCATTTAACAAACACGTTTTCAACAACATCAAACAAATTTATTAATTGCAAATCAGTTAATTGACATCAGAGTTAACAATTGTTATGTAAATGATTAAATCATTGAAAGCAGAACAAATTTATGGTTTTAAATGTTCATTTAAAGTTCATAGCATAACTTTATTCTTTTGAAACGTTATAACAAAAATAGTGATTTATCATTTTTATTTTGATTTTGTTAAGAAAACCGGAGTTATTAAGTTTTTTTGAATCTCTTTTAATTTGTTTATAAACATTAAAACCGTTGATAAAAGAGATATAAGTATATTTTTTTCCTTAAATTAACAGGCTGATTAAAATTACACCTGATGAAGAAGCCAAAAATAGCAATAGTTTCAGACCATGCAGGTTTTTACCTTAAAGAAAAACTGCTGGATTTTCTGATTAAAGAAAAATATGATGTAAAGGATTTTGGATGTCCTTCGGCAGAGGTTGTAGACTATCCCGATTATGGCCACCCTATGGCAAATGCTGTCGCAAAAGGAGAGTTTCAGATTGGAATTTCAATATGCGGTACCGGGAACGGCATAAATATGACCGTGAACAAACATCCTGGGATCAGAAGCGCGTTGTGCTGGAACGAAGAAACAGGAAAACTTGCAAGGGCGCATAATGATGCAAATATATGTGCTCTTCCCGGAAGATTTATTAATGAGGCAGAAGCCTGCCTGATAGTAAGAACGTTCCTTACCACTTCTTTTGAAGGAGGAAGACACAAAAGAAGGATAGATAAAATACCGCTAAAAATATATTGAAATGTTTTCAAATTCTTGCAGATACGGAATCAGGGCAATTTTATATATAGCCAGCAAACAGCAGGGGGATGAAAAAACAGGAATAAAACAGATCTCAAAGGACCTGGATCTTCCTACTCCCTTTCTTGCAAAAATACTTCAGCAGCTGGCAAAACAAAAAATCCTGAAATCGCTTAAAGGGCCGCATGGAGGCTTTTCGCTTCTCAGGGATCCGAAAAAAATCACGATCCTTGATATTGTGAAAACCATCGACGGAGAAGAGATATTCACAAATTGCATTATTCATAACACAACATGTTCCTGTGTGGATAAACATAAAGATCCTTGTCCGCTTCATGATAACTATTCAAAAGTAAGAACGGAACTGATTAATCTTTTCAGCACAACAACTGTTCATGAACTTGTAATAAATAAAGACACTCAGGCCAGAATCAATATCTGAAATTTTCACGACCAAAACGTCTGGCCGCAAGGAAGGAAGCAATAGAAAACAATATTCCCGCCAAATTGAACAACAGATCATAAATGCTTCCTGTGCGGGACGTGGTAATCCAGGATTGTAAAAGTTCAAGGATAAATCCGAAAATAAAAGGTATAATGCCAAGCAGAAGAATAACTTTGGCTTTACTTAAACGGGTCCTGTTTTCGAAAAGCATTAAAGACATAAGTCCGAAATACATGGTGAAATGAGCAATCTTATCGAAATCGCTGAAGGTGACAAACGAAAATTCATCAAGGGAATCACTGTTTGCAAGACTGAAATAAGCAATAATCACGGAAAAAATGAGCGACAATATATTCTTTCTTATCATCGGCAATGTTTGAGACAAATTTAGGCAATAGAATGTTAATTTATTTATAATTTTAAATATTCCAATTTATCCTGATGGCGGGCATATATATTCATATTCCATTTTGCAAAAAGTTGTGTAATTATTGCGATTTTTATCATGTTATTTCAAATGACAATCATTCTGATTTTATAAAAGCGCTTCTTTCGGAGGCAGAGATCAGGAAAGATTATACCGGCACTGAATCCATATCAACAATTTATTTTGGCGGTGGAACCCCGTCGGTTCTTCAGGCTTCAGAAATAAAGACGATCCTTGACCAACTGAAAAAGGATTTCAAAGTTGAAACCGGCAGCGAAATCACACTTGAAATTAATCCTGATGATGCCGGATCAGATTATCTTGAACAATTGAAACAGGCAGGCATCAGCAGAATCAGTCTGGGGGTACAGTCCTGGGACGACAACGATCTGAAACTTCTTAACAGAAGACATACGGGAGCCCAGGCATTGAACGCCGTTGAACAGGCATTCAAAACCGGATTCAACAATGTAACCATCGATCTGATATATGGCATTCCAGGAATGACCACTGAAAGATGGGCTTCCAATCTGGACAGGGCGCTCTCAACCGGAATTATACATCTGTCGGCCTATCATCTTACAATTGAGCCAGGTACGGTTTTAGGAAAAATGAAAGAAAAGGGCCTCCTGCATGAAATTGATGAGGAGGAAAGCAACTCTCAGTTTAATCTTCTCATAGATAAAATGGAAACCGCAGGTTTTATTCATTATGAAATTTCAAATTTCGGCAAGCCGGGATATTTTTCAATTCATAATACAAATTATTGGAAACAAGTTCCTTACCTTGGACTTGGCCCTTCTGCACATTCTTTTAACAGGTACTCACGACAGTGGAATATACGCGATCTGAAAAAATACATCAATTACGTAAAAAAAGGCAAGGATTTTTTTGAAAGGGAAGAGCTCGATATGAAGACCAGGTTCAATGAGTACATCATGACCTCATTGAGGACAATGTGGGGGATTGATCTTGAATATGTTGAAAAGACATTTGAAAAAGAAGGATATGATTATGTCATTAACATGGCGGGGAAATTCATCGGCTATGGAATGATGAAACAGGAAAAAAATACCCTGATCCTTTCAAACCAGGGTAAAATGATATCGGATAATATAATTTCTGAGTTTATGATGCCATCAGGCGGATAGTCACCTTTTTGTCAGCATGAACGTTGTCTTTCCAATAATAATTCCGTCAAGATATACTTCTGCGCTGTAGTTTCCGGGAACAAAATCGCCTGTATTGTCCAGCCATAGTGTAACGTCAATATCCTGATTCATATAATCGATTGTACGCGTGGCGGAATAAATTATCTGATTTCCGTTGTATTCAAAAAGATTATCGGGACTGTTTGTAATTACCAGAGAATCAGGTCTTATGACTCTCATGAAAATTTGTTTTTGCCCGGCTTCGGCGATCGGATTTTCACGAAGGGTAAAACCGACTCTCAGTTTTTCCATATAATTCAGACGGGACGTCTCCTTGTTCTTCTTGTTTACTGCGACGGCAGAAATACTTTTTGCCTGGATAACAGAAGCGACTTCAACCTTTTCTGTCAGTTCTTCCTTAACCTTTTTAAGCTCAGTATTGACATTTTGAACCTCAGTAATCTTTTGTTTAATCTCAGTGTTTTCTGCGACCAGGATCTTGTTTCTTGTATTTAGTGAGTCTATCTGAACAATATAGCTCTTCATGATATCTCTCATTGTGGTGATCTCTGCCCTGTATTTCTTAATCAATTGGATCTTGGATGCGTCTTCGGCAAGGAGTTTGATAATTTTTTGTTTCTGACTTTCAATTTCAGCCTTCAGTGTTTCATTGTCAGTCTTAAGAGTATCATAGGCAACTATCATCTGCCGGAGTTCATTTGCCAGAGAATCTTTTTCCTGGGTAAGTGCCGTTTCAATTTCAACCATCTTGTTTTTCTGATCAAAATATTGAATAACCAGAAAAACCAGAGCCGCAGTGAGGATCAGCGAAAGAGCGATCATCCCGACAGGCGCACTTCTTTTTGGTCCCGGAGCCTTTGCCGGATTAATATTTGAATCTTCCATTTATATGATTTTTAATAAGATAAAGGTTTGCAAAAATAATAATATCTGACAACATATCGAAATATCATTCCAATGATTAAATTTACAATGAGGCAGAAATTCTTAATTTATTAATTTTCAGCAACATGAGTGGATTCTTTGGAGTAGTTTCAAAAAAGGATTGTGTCAGGGATGTTTTTTATGGAACCGACTATCATTCTCATCTTGGAACTAAACGCGCGGGCCTGGTTTTTATTGTTCCAGAAAAAGGATTCAGGCGCTCAATCCATACGCTTGAAAATGCATATTTCAGGTCGAAATTTGAGGACGAACTGAAAGAATTTACAGGATATTCCGGCATGGGGATTATCAGCGATACAGATCCACAACCTATTCTTTTCAATTCTCACCTTGGCCGTTTTGCAATAGTTACGGTCAGCAGGCTCGTCAATATAGAAGAACTTGAAAACAGGATACTTGAAAGAAAAAGACATTTTACCGAGAATTTTGAAGGCAATATAAATCCCACGGAAGTCATAGCAAATCTGATTTGTGAAAAGGAGAGTTTTATTGCCGGCATTGAAAATGTTTACGACAACATTAAAGGATCTTGCTCGCTGATGATACTTACCGACGATGGAATTATAGCCGCAAGGGATAAACTGGGAAGAACACCGGTAGTGATAGGGAAAAAAGACGATGCGTATGCAATCGCATCAGAAACATGTTCTTTTCCGAATACCGGTTTTGAGATTGATTATTACCTGGGACCGGGGGAAATCGCACATGTCAGTGCTGATGGTTTCAAACAACTCAGGAAGCCGGGAGAAAAAATGCAGATATGTTCATTTTTGTGGGTATATTATGGCTATCCTCCATCATATTATGAAGGAATAAATGTGGATGAATGCAGATACAGATGCGGAGCCTGCCTGGCAAAACGCGACAAAGTCAAGGCCGATTTTGTCTGCGGTATTCCCGATTCTGGCGTAGGCCATGCCATTGGATATGGAAATGAAAAGAAAATACCCAATAAAAGACCTTATTCAAAATATACCGCTACCTGGCCGCGGAGTTTTCTTCCATCATTCCAGGAACAAAGAGATCTGGTGGCCAGGATGAAACTGATTCCGAACAGGGCTGTAATTGAAGGTAAGAAAATGGTATTTCTTGACGATAGTATTGTTCGCGGAACGCAGCTTAAAGACAATACAAACGACATGAGAAAAAACGGAGCCGCTGAAATACATATGAGAATTGCCTGTCCTCCATTGTTATATTCATGTGATTTTCTGAATTTTACACAATCAAGATCACCAATGGAACTGGCAGCGAGGAGGGCTGTAAAAGAGCTGGGAGGCGAAGAAAAAGATTTAAAAGAGTTTTCAAATCCCGATTCTGAAAAGTATAAAAAAATGGTTGAGAAAGTTACTGAAAAACTGGACCTGGACTCATTACTATACCAGCGTCTCGATGATCTGGTTGAGGTAATCGGGCTGCCCAAGGAAAAACTATGCACACACTGCTGGGATGGCAGCAGTTACTTTTAATAGGCCATTTTTTTTAAACCAATTATTAATTTATGAAATACGTTGGCGCACATGTATCAGCAGAAGGCGGTGTTCAGAATGCCCCTGTCAATGCCAATGCCATCGGAGCTAAGGCATTCGCACTTTTCACAAAAAATCAGCGGCAGTGGTTTTCAAGTCCGCTTACATCAAAATCGATCTCTGAATTCAGGGCAAACTGCGAAAAATTCGATTATAAACCGTTCCAGATACTTCCGCACGACAGCTACCTGATAAACCTCGGACACCCTGAAAAAGAGCCGCTGGAAAAATCAAGAACCTCATTTATGGATGAAATGAAAAGATGCGAGCTTCTCGGCCTTGACAGGTTGAATTTTCATCCGGGCAGTCATCTGAATAACATTACAATAGATGAGTGTCTTAAAAGAATTGCAGAATCGATTAATATTTCATTCGACAAAACAAAAGGCGTAATTGCGGTCATTGAAAATACTGCAGGCCAGGGAACAAACCTGGGACATACATTTGAACAAATAGCGTTCATAATTTACCATGTTGAAGATAAATCGCGTGTTGGTGTCTGCATAGATACCTGTCATGCATACACTTCAGGATATGAGGTGAAAACAAAAAACGGGTTCACTGAAACATTTAAAAGATTTTCTGAAATAATCGGCATGCAATATTTAAAGGGAATGCATCTGAATGATTCAAAGAAAGACTATGGTACCAGGGTTGACCGTCATGAAAACATTGGAGGAGGATTTCTTGGGGAAGAAATTTTTTCGCTGATAATGAACGATAGCCGGTTCGACAATATACCGTTGATTCTTGAAACCCCCGAGGAATCATTATGGGAAGCAGAAATAAAAAAATTGTATTCATTTATTAAATAACCCCCCACCCCCCTAAAGGGGGGTTAAAAACCCATAAATTTAATTTTTGGTTTCACCCCCCCTTCAGA
The DNA here is from genome assembly GCA_025454755.1 of Bacteroidales bacterium. Lineage (GTDB taxonomy): Bacteria > Bacteroidota > Bacteroidia > Bacteroidales > VadinHA17 > LD21. Next base: position 59,770 of record JALONV010000002.1, read on the forward strand.
GGGGCAGGGGGGTTGGTTAGTTTATCTGAAATAGCTTTCTGAATTTCTAAATCCCTCAGCTTCTCCTTGGTTTTTTTATAACCCAGTTCAAAAAGCTCATCTGCTTTTTCCACGCCAAGGATACTATATTTTGTGAGCTCCGGAGGAGCAATCAGAATATCGAATTTATCTCCCTTTTCTTCGACCTCCTTTGCCTGGTCGAGCATAAATATTCTCACCGCAATGGTAATAAATCCTGATGTTGTAGCTTCATACCCTACTGGATTAACGAAAGACCCGATCAGCATTTTGCATTTGTTTTCGATAGGCTTAACAGGAAAGTTATCAAGAACTCCGCCATCAACATAATATATCTTATTAATTATCACTGGTTTAAACAATAAAGGAATGCTTGAGGATGCAATTAAAGCTGTAACCAGTTCCCCTTTTGAAAAATAAACAGGTCTGGCATTATTCAGATCGGTTGCACAAACAATCAAAGGTATTTTCAATTCTTCAAACCTTTTTGCTTTCAAATTGGCTTTCAGCAATTTCGCAATGCCTGAAATATCGAGCAATCCGTCACGGGGAATAACGGGGCGCATTAAATCAAGCTTACTTTGGGGCTTCATTATTTTAAGGATCTCCCTGGGTGAATGACCATCACAGTATAACGCTCCAGCCAGAGAACCAGCACTGGTGCCGGCAATAATATCAGGGAAAATATCTGATTCATTCAATGCCTGCAATACTCCAAGATGGGCAAAACCCCTTGCTCCGCCACCGCTCAGCACCAAACCGGTTTTATATTTTTCTTCAGGCATTTAATGATTAAAATTATTTTAAAATAATATCAAATAACAGCTTAAGATTGAAGAATATGACTGCAGCTGCAATTAAGGACAACAAAACGACAAGAAACCTGCTATTGGCATATTTGCCCATGACCTTTTTTGAAGATGTCAGCCAGATCTGAAGCACCACGGTAAATGGCAGCTGAATGCTCAGGAAAACCTGGGAAAGAATTAATCCTTTAAACGGATCGCCAATGAAGAAAATTATAAGCAAGGCGCCAAACAGGGAAATCAGTACTCCGGTCCGCGAATGGGTATCCTTAATATCATAAGGTTCTGAAAACATTCCGGAAACTATTGATCCTCCCGCCATTGCGGATGTAATAGAAGAGGCCACACCTGAAAAAAGAAGAGCTATTGCAAATACAACAGCAGCATTATTGCCCAGTAACGGTTCAAGAAGGCTCTTTGCCTGAGGAAGTTCGGTAACCTCAACATTATGTCTGAAAAAGGTTGATGCTGCCAGTATTATCATGGAGCTGTTTATAGCCCAGCCGATTATCATCGAAAATAAAGTATCGGCAAATTCGAATTTCAGCTGTTTCTTAATGATTTTTTCATTTTCCAGATTCCATTGCCGGCTTTGTATGATCTCGGAATGAAGGAACAAATTATGCGGCATGACGACAGCTCCAAGAACACTCATCAGCAGGAGCATTGAACCTTGCGGGATTGAAGGCTTAATCCAGGAGACTCCCGCATTCGCCCAATCCACGTCTACGAGAAATAATTCGTATAAAAACGAAAGACCTATGATTGAAACAAATGCTATTATCCATTTTTCAATTTTACGGTAAGAATTCGTGAAAAGCATAATAATCACAAATACTGTTATCAGCAATGCCCCTATTTTGACTGGCACATTAAAAAGCATTTGTAATGCAATTGATCCTCCAAGTATTTCAGCCAGAGACGTTGAAACGGAAGCCATTACGGCAAATGAAAGAACAGATCTGGAAAGCCATGGTTTGAGGTGGATGGTTGCAGCTTCTGAAAGACATAATCCTGAAGCAATACCAAGATGGGCTACGTTATGCTGAAGGATAATAAGCATGACAGTTGAAAGTGTTACTATCCATAACAGCGTATAACCATATTCAGAACCCGTTGCAATATTGGCAGCCCAGTTTCCCGGGTCTATAAATCCTACTGTAACAAGCAATCCGGGACCTATATATTTCAAAATGTCAAGCGCACCGCGGCCGGGTTTATGGTCCTTTCTCCTGAGATCCCTTAAGAAATTTGCGGGGTTTAATATATGCTTAAGATTGGTCATCCTTACAAAGATACGGATTCCGGACTTTCCTTTGTGCCCCCTTGTGAATACCTTTGTGTGGTAAATATTATTTCATTAGAACATTTGCGCAACGGTTTAATCCGGTTGGCTTTATCCACTTAATGAAATTCAGGACCGAGAATAAAGATTTAAAAGATTTTATCTCACGAAAAGCCTGCAGAACCATTCGCGGCCTGAAATAAAACTTCCTGTACGCATAATCCCTGATTTTTTTAATTTCTCCTGCAGACATTGTTTCATTGCCCATTACCGACAAGGTTAAATCAAGATCTTCGTAATCGTAATTTAAGGTCCATCCATTTTCAGCTGCTAATCTGCCAAGCTCGGTTTTTGGATAAGGTATTGCACAATAGAATTGGGCAAAGTCAACATTCTGAAGTGCAAATTTTATGGTTTTTTTCGCAATCTCCCTTGTGTCGCCGGGAAGTCCGAAAACAAAATGCCCCAGCGAGTTTATTCCCGCATTTTTTACCATAGAAACAGCATTATCAATCTGCTCAATTTTTATTCTTTTACGGGCATTGTTCAGGACATTCTGATCATATGATTCAATTCCCAGGCCAAGAAGTATACAGCCTGCTTTTTTCATCTTTTCAAGCAGAACAGGATTCAATGTATCAACTCTTGATGTTGTTGACCATGTAATCTTTATATTTCTCTTTATAATCTCATCACAGATTGCCTCACCGTATGCCGGATCGGTTGTAAAAGATTCACCCCAGAAAAGAAAGCTCCTTATGTCGTGCCTGTCAGTGCATTCCGCTATTTCCGCCACTACATTTTCAACCGATCGTTTTCTGAACCGCCTGCCGTAATACAGATTTGCAATACAATAAATACAGCTTTCTGAACAACCCCGGCCTACACTTATAAGGGTAAACTTTTCACCCGTAGTCGGGAGTCTGTAAGAGTTATTGTTAAGAAGATCACGCGCAGGAAAAGGAAGATCATCAAGATTATTTTCTGGCAGATTCTGCCTTTCGTTGATAATTATTTCATCGGATTTCCTATAGATCAAGCCCTTTATGCTATTTAATGCGCCCCCTGCTTTAATTGTCCCGGTCAATGGTCCGACAACCCATTCCGGTTCATCCATTATGGCGTAATCGACGTGTGGAAATCTCTCAAGCGATTCTTTTTCAAATATTGAAGGATACATTCCGACAATAATGATCTTAATTCGGGGAATGGCTTTTTTGATCTCAACGCCAGCGCTCATGTCGCCGGCAATAGAAGGAATGGCAGTATTCAGGACAACCAACTCAGGATAAAATTCAACAGCAAGATCAACCAGTTTTACAATGTCAGTTTTTTCGGCGATGCAATCTACCAGCCTTACTTCATGATTGTCTTTTCTGAGCACGGCAGAGATATAGCACAACGAAAGTGGCATCCACAATGCAGCCCAGGAAGATTTTGTTTGCATGCATCTTCCTTCGCGGATAAAATCCATATTGTTATAAGCCGGTGGATTTATAACCAGTATTTTCATCCCAAAATCCTCAATTTTAACAGGTTAAATAAATTATCCATTCCGTCAGCGAACATCCTTAATTTCACTTTTCCGACTCTTTTCCTGTAAGTTGAATCAACCTCCCGGGTTTTAAAATTCCGGGAAGCTCGTATTTTTATTTCCTGGCTTAAAGACATCCCGGTTCCTTTCAATCTTATTATATCAAGTATTTTCTTCCTTATCACCCACATGCCGCTTTGTGAGTCCTTCAGCTTTGAATTAAACAGAAGATTAGTTGATAAGGTTAAAATTTTATTGCCCAGTTTATTAAGAAACATCATAGAATCCCTATCCATTCGGGCAAACCTGTTTGTGCTTATAAAATCAAGATTTTCAGATATCAGAATATTGATAAGTTCCGGGATCTCCTCCATTGGATAACTGCAATCCGAATCTGCAGTAATGATAATTTCCCCCAGTGCTTCTTTAAACCCGGCAATGTATTGGCGGCCATAACCTTTCCGGGATATAATTACCCTTGCACCGGCAGACTTTGCACATTCAGCTGTTTTATCAGTACTTCCGCCGTCAACAATAAGCACGTCTGTTTCATATCCGGTTTCCTTCAGGAAATTAAAAGGGATCATTCCGATCGTTTTTACAATCGATTCCTCTTCATTAAGGGCAGGCATCAGGATTGTTATCTTCATTTCTAAGTTGTTTCGAGGAATCCCCGGTCAAAAATAGCATTTCAGTGTTAAAAAATGACATTTAACTGACCGCAACAATAATATTTTAATTTTGAAGAAAGAAGATTGATTTATCCTGTCAACATTACAAGAATTCAATCCGGGACAAATCGGGATGTTCTTCACGGACAGACTATGAGATAAACTGAAGTCAGTTTTTCTTAACTTTGTTTATTGATAAACAATCCGGAAGAAAATGTCTCACCAGGATGCATCCAGAAAATCCATCACATTTGCACTTCTTGCAAACATTGGAATTGCGCACACCAAAACAGCCGTCAGAGTGAATTGATAATTGTCCTGGGTGAAGATACTGCCGCATTGCTGGGGCTCTCTTTTGCTCTGGCTGCAGTTGCATTGTCAATGATTACAGAAAATCCTGTTTTTGATGCGATAGGAAGTATCGGGATCGGAGCTTTGCTTGTCGTTATTTCATTTATTCTCGCAGTAAAGATCAAAAGTCTGCTCATAGGGCAAAGTACTGACGATGAAACCACTGCAGGAATGCCGGTTCCTGCTTCTTTCATTCCTCGAAAAATCCTGAACGCCGGACACAGATCTTCTGAGCAGCAGCTCTAGTGAAATTGTTCAATTTCTTTTTTACCCGTTCCGATGCTAAAACTTACCCTTGCAAGGATCGGAAAACGTATTCTGGGATTCAAGATAGATATTGATGTCCCTTATAAGGGAAGACGAGACACTCCCGATCAACGCAAATGCAAATAAACAGAATGGCATGTACCAGACTATTTCATCAAAACCGAGATGAATATATGCATGAGCTTTAAAAACAATAAACCATGATAAAGGGCCCAGAAGCGCAACCCAGGTTGTCAATGCCAGGGCTCTGTTTTTTTTTCTGTTTGAATATGTAGTGGGAGATAGTTTTTCAGATACACTGCTAAGCAATGAAAATATTACGGCAAAGCAAACAACTGCAAGAAAGCTGATTCTGATCAGGCCAAAATGAACAGCATCCAGACTTAAATAAGTTTTCACAACTTCTGTAATGCTTGACTCCAATGACGCCCTGAAAGCCTCCGGAAAATCAGCGCTGTCACCAGAGGTCCTTTTTAAAAAGCAGTACCACATATATTTAAAACCATCCCAAAAACTTCCCTTTAAAGTTGAGAGCTGATATGAAAAGAGAGTTGCATAGATTATTATACCGGCAACAGCCCCTGAAGAAACAGTTATAAATCTTTTAATAAAGAATTTAAAGCTCCATTTATTATAAAACCAGTAGTAAAACAAAGGAACTGTAAACATCACCAGGGCTGACGTAACAAATTCAAAACCTGTAAAGAATAATTTAATAAACACCAGAACCACTGAGATCAGAAATAATCTTCCCGGAGAGATTATAGTTTTGCCCTCAGACTCATAATGCAACAAAATGAGCAATGTTATAAATGGCAGATAAAATGAAGTTAGAACCAGATAAATATCTCTTCCAAAAAATGTCAGCCAGCAGGAAACAAAGAGCAACAAAAAAGTGATCACTGAAGCATAAAATCCGTAGTATTTTTTAACCCAGCTGACAAAAACAGTCATGAGAAGTGCAAACAGAAATGAGTTTAACATCCAGAAAAGATAAAGATTCAAATAATTGCTGAACGGAGAGATCTTATCCAGCAGGGCAAAAGTGATTCCGGCACCCCCCATCTGGCTGTCATATATTATGAATTCAGTATTCCCGAGCTTTAAGTTATTCTTATAAATGTCAAACTGAAAATAGGTCATGTCATCCCAGGACATATCTTTCATTATTGAATCATCTTTGACCCAGCCTGTAAGGCCTGCTTCAGAAAAGATGCCATTTGTTTCTGCCCTGATCACCCGGCCAAGAACCTGGGATTCGGAATATATATCACTTTTTTCAAATTCTATTTTATCAACCACGCCCCAGATATTGCGATAATAGCTGCTTGCAAATAACAGCAGGGCCAATGTGAACAATATCACATTTTTAGCAGTTTTTCTTTTCATTGGCATCTGATAAGTCTTATAAGAGACACAAAAATTAGACAAATTCTTCTATTTAAACAAGGGAAAATAGTTTTTATTGTTGTATTTCAGCTGGTTAACCGGGATTGAAATGGCATAAAAGTTAAATTTATGTCTGCAGATAATCCGGGAAGATCTGGCAAAACTGTTTGCAGCGTTTGCGGTTTCATTTACGTATTAGTAGTATAGCCTGTTTTAATTGCAGGCTTGAGATTTTTAATAATAAATAAAGAAAATATGAGAAAAATAATATCAGTAATGGCTTTAATAACAATGCTGGTACTTCACACTGCATGTGAAAAACAGCCGGGAGAACCGGATCTGACACCAAAGCCAATTTCTCTTACTGCTGCTGCGCCGCAGGCGATTCAAAGCAGCAATGATTTCGGGATAGAGCTATTCAGGAAGGTCGCCGTAACCGATGTGCAGAACCTTATGCTCTCTCCTCTCAGCGCAAGCACCGCCCTTACCATGCTTCTTAACGGGTGCAGTGGTAATACCTTTACACAACTGCAGGGAACACTCAGATATCCCTCAGAAATGACGACCGGAGAGATCAACGAAGCATATAAAAGCCTTGTTGATCAGCTGCTGAGTGCCGATCCGCTGGTAAAACTCTCCCTGGCGAACGCAATATTCTACCGGAACGGCTTCTCCGTAAAACCACCATTCCTTGCCACCATGAACAATGATTTCAGGGCTACGGTTGAGGGGCTGGATTTTGCATTACCCTCAGCGCTTACAACTATAAATAAATGGGCAAACGACAATACTGCCGGCAAGATTCCCAAAGTACTTGATGAAATTTCAAACGATGCTGTCATGTTTATAATGAACGCTCTTTATTTCAAGGGCGACTGGAGCTACCAGTTCGACAAATCAGCAACCCGGAATCATCCTTTTTACCCCGATGGAGGTACGACGGTTAATGTCAGCACCATGAACAGCGAGGTGGGTGCAAAGGTAGTCTATGGAAACAACTACAAGGCGGTGGAGATGCCTTACGGGCGAACCAATTTTACCATGATTGTAATTGTTCCTACAGAAACTCTCGCGACATTCTATCCATCATTTACATCCGGAGAATGGAACTCGATAACTTCTGAATTCGACGGAGCTGATGAATATGGGAAGTTAATCGTCTATATGCCGAAATTCAAATTCTCATATGAGAAATATTTGAACGACCAGCTCCGGGCTCTGGGCATGGTTGATGCTTTTATCCCTTTCCAGGCAAACCTATCCGGGATTTCAGATGAGTCGATCTTTGTAAGCTTTGTAAAGCAGAACACATTTGTGGAGGTTGATGAGGTTGGAACAGAAGCAGCTGCTGTCACTACTATCGGCATCGAACTTACAAGCATGCCACCGCAGCCAACGCAGTTCGTAATCGATAAATCATTCGTTTTTGCCATCCGGGAACGGACCACCAATACACTTCTTTTTATAGGGCAGGTATTGAATCCCTGACCAGATATCCATTTATAAATTAAGAGAAATTTTAAACTTATTTTAAAGAATATGAAAAACGCTGTTAAAACATCAGTTTTACTCCTTGTCCTGGCTGCCTCACTATCCGGCTGCATGGACAGAACAGTGGAGAGGATAACTTATAAAGCCAATGTGCCGGTTTATATGCCGTTTGCCGAATTCCGAACCAGCTTTCAGAAGAGCGACACAGTTGAGATAACCCACCCCGGCAAAATCTATTTCAAGGATGGTTACTTGTTTGTAAATGAGTACGGCAAGGGAATTCACGTCATTGACAATTCAGATCCTGCAAATCCGAAAAAAACAGCTTTTTATAAGATAATGGGGAATGTTGATATGGCAATCAAGGGGAATATCCTGTATGCCGACAGCTATATTGACCTTGTTGCGATCGACATAACCGACATCAACAATCCTAAAGAGGAAGGGCGCCTCACAAACGTCTTCCCCGAAGTAGTGCCTGAAGGCGATGTGTGGTTTCCCTACGCCATGGTCGATAAAACCAGGGGTGTAATAATTGACTGGGAAGTTGAAACCATTACCGAGGAACGTGATCCGGGCTCTCTCTGGGGCGGATGGATATACCGTGGAGATTTTACGATGATGTCAGCTGCCGAATCCGGTGCCAACTGGTCGGCCGGTGCGGGAACAGGCGGATCAATGGCCCGTTTCATGCTTAACAACGATTACCTTTACCTGATCTCATATCCCTGGATGCTTAAGACTGTAGATGCAAAAGAGGCCGGTAAAATGAGCGTGGTCGACAGCATCAATGTTTCACGCAGCATGGAAACTCTTTTTAAAGTCGGTGATAAAATGTTCATTGGAACAACCACAGGGATGCTCATTTATGACATTTCCAACGCGGTACAACCCACCCAGATATCTATCTATAATCATATTACAGCATGTGACCCGGTGGTAGTTGACGGCCAGTATGCTTATGTCACGCTTCGTACGGGGACCAGATGCACAAACGCACAAAACCTGCTCGATGTAATTGACATTTCATCAATTGCCAATCCATATCTTGTGAAGTCGTACCCTTTATTCAATCCTCACGGTCTGGGTGTTGACGGCAACCTGCTCTTCATCTGCGACGGCAAAGCAGGACTGAAGATTTACGATAAGTCAGACCCCCTGGCAATTATTACCAAACAGCTGGCACATTATCCCGATTTTGACACTTTCGATGTAATACCGATGGATGGCATATTAATGCTCACAGGCGAGAAAGGAATTTATCAGTACGATTATTCAGATCCGGGAAACATAGTACAGATAAGCCATATTACCATTGTAGGGGACGGGAAGTAATACCATGCATATCAAAAAGACTATAATTGCCCTTCTGTTGACGGTAATAACATTTACTGTTTCAGCTCAGAAGCGTGAACGGAAAGAGGTTATGCTTAATGACGGCACCGTGATTAAAGGAACCATCGTGGCCGATTCATCAGACTTTCTGAAAGTAAAGATAAAAAGGCCGCAGATCATAACATTAAACAAGGCGCTTGTATATTCAACAGGCAGCATCAGGCAAAGCGCATCCGGATCTGCTGAAAAAAGAGGCTATTCAATCAGGTTATCTGCATCGCTTCTTGCAGGGCGCAATATCAGCGGTAATACAGGAAGCATGAGCATACATCTTTCAAACGGTTACCAGTTCAGGAACGGTTTCGGTGCAGGATTCGGCACAGGAATTGAAAAACCGGAAGTCTTAATAATGCCGGTTTACGGCGAAATAAGATACCAGCCGTTGAAAACAAGACTCTCTCCTTTTCTATGGATGAAAAGCGGTTATGGATTTCCGTTGAACAGACGAGCCGACATTGATTATTACTATTACGGTTATTCCACCGAATCGAAAGGCGGGGTGATGTTCAATGCCGGCGCCGGTTTAGCCCTTTATTCATGGAACAGGAACGCTGTCAGCATCGGAATTGGTTACCGTTACCAGAAGTTAATATTCGCGCAGAAGAATATATGGAGACAGGAAGCACAAAATGAACTCATTACATATTTTAACAGATTTGAGGTGCAGTTTGGTTTTATCTTCAGGTAAGCAAATAAATGTGAGAAAAAACATCATAAAAACATCCTAATTAAGTTATTTTGAAAGAGCTTAAACAGGATGCGGCTAATGGGCAAGCAGGAAAAGAATGAGCAGGAACTGTCAGACCTGGAACTTATCAGTCGTTGTTCGGAAAAAGATGTCCGTGCACAGGAGCTGCTTTACAGGCGTTACTTTTCATTTGCCATGTCGGTGGCCGTCAGGTACACATGCAACGAGGGAGAGGCAATGGAAATAGTGAATGACAGCTTTATGAAGGTACTTGAAAAAACCAGCGAATTTGACACCGCCAGGCCTTTCCGGTCATGGTATGGCAGAATAATTGTCAATTCGGCAGTTGACAATTACCGGCGGAATGTAAAACATTCATCACATCTTCAGATAAGCGATATTGAGGCAACAGAAGAGCAGGAACCTGAAATAGATGCTTCTCTTTCGGCAGCGGATATCCTTCAGTTGTTCAGCAAATTACCGGAACAATTCAGGGTAACTTTCAACATGTTTGAGATAGAGGGCTATTCACATTACGAGATAGGCCAAATGCTTGGCATTACCGCATCAAGTTCACGTTCGAACCTGACCCGGGCCAAGAAGATGCTCAGGGAACTCTACATTAAGAATTTCAATACTGTGATCGGGAACAATGAAGCAATTTGATGATATATTCAGGGAAAATGCAGATAAAGCATTCGCCGACTATAACGCCGATCATCTGGCCGACGAGGGATGGAATTCATTTATGGCCTCGAGGAAGAAAGAGAGCAGGCTTAAGGCAATTGTAATACCTCTTTGGGCTAAAGCTGCATCAATAACCCTGATCGTTGGAACAAGCGCTTTAATTACATACCTGGCCATTAACCGGCGCAATGCTGAAGAGATACTCTCTTTATCGGAAACAGAATCGAAAATTGAAATACCGGCGACAGTACATTCCGTATCTGAAAGTCCCGCCTCGGCGGTCATCACAGTAAAACCCGGTCCGGGAAAGATAAACAATGGAGCCAGGAGTATGGTCGGCCTGGCGGCAGAATCTGTTCCGGAAAAGCCCGTCCTGGAAGAACACCTGTACGGAGAGAGAACCCCGGAGCCTGACGATCCTGATGTTTTTCCTGTTATTGCGGAAAACAAGTTACTACCGGTTGAAGATACAATTAACCTTACCTCTAAAGAGATACTTACTGAGTTGCCCTCCGGAGAAACTAAAGAAACAGCAACCACGGAAGAAAAGAACCGGTACAGCAAGCCCAAATTCATGACCGGCTTGTCCGGAGTACTGGCGAATGTCAAAAATGCATCATCTGCAGCGCCAGGAGTTTCAATAGGCTTTTACGTGGAGCAAAAGATCACGAAAAGAATTTCATTCAGACCGGGTCTGGCCCTGGCTATAAATTCGCTGGGCGTTGACAATAAAGGCGGAAATTTCGAGTCAACCTACTCGGTTCCGCTTATTGACGGCAACAACGGAATGCTCGATTCCTATAACGGTGAGCTGAGAATGATTGCCATGGAATTGCCCTTGAACATTGTATTCAAAGCGTTTGAAAGGAAGCGCTCAGGGATTTACCTGTCAGCCGGAGCCTCAACAATGATTTATTTCAGCCAGAAGTTCACAGGCGATTTCGTTAACGAGTACACACAAGAGCAATTTAATGCAACCAGTGGTACAATGGAGTACGAAAAGAGATCTTCAACGGTTACTGTCGACAACAGCTATAGCGCATTCAGCCATACTGATTATTTCGGACTTGCCAACTTTTCAGCCGGTTATACTCATCCCTATGGAAAAACCGCAACACTGCTGATTGAACCATTCATGCAATTTCCGCTCAGTGACCTTACTGCTCTTAATCTTCGTGTTCGTTATGGCGGTATATCGGTGAAGATCCGTTTTGGCACTAAAATCCCAAAGAAATGAAAAGACTCTTATTTGTTTTATTTATATTGGCAATAGTATTTAATTCTTGTCAAACAAAAACCAAAGTTATGCCTGTTGATTTAACTGCGGCAAAAAATGCTGTAACAAAAGTTTTAGATTCACATTGGTCTGCAGTGAAAGTAAAAGATGCTGATGCTGTAATAGCTTTAGTAACTGATGATTTTCTTTCTTGCGGAACTGATTCAAAAGAATTCTGGAATAAGACAGATATGTACAATACTATTAAACAGATGCTTGCCGACACTTCATTTAAGATGGATATCACAATTGATAAACGTGAAATACGAATTGCTAAAGACGGTAATTCAGCTATTGCCCTGGAGCAAATGTTTATGAAGCCTTTCAGTCAGAAGATACCGGTTCGGACGATTTATCATCTCGTAAAAATCAATGATATCTGGCTGATTGATTTTACGAGCACCGGTTTTATTCCAGACAATGAGGATATTGGCAAGCTTAATAAAGCATTGGAGTAAGATTCATTTTGAAGTTTGTTAAAATGTATTTTTATAAGTGAAATTTATCTATTAGGTTTATGCAAAAGTTTTTCATTTCTATTTGCAGTCATACTTATGGAAATACAGAACGAGGAAAAATTCATTAAAGGAGTTGAAAGCTTAATCAATCCTATGGAAGTCAGCAATCTCCTCTTCTTCCAGAAACTTAAAGTATTGCTGCCTCCGCTGATTATGAAGCGATTACTGTACAGGGCTTCAAAAAATACTCCCTATATAGGTTTTGTGATTGATCCATATAGTCTGTTTCTGTTCTTCAGGCTCAGTAATATTGAATATGCAAAATCACTGCTGCCCGATCGTTATGATCTTGCAAAGACCAGATTGTTTACCGATGATGAGCCGGATTTCTACATGGGAATTGGTAATCTTAATACACGTGCGAGTACTTTTTGGGGTACAAGGCAGGAGGCTTACCTCATTGCAACAGATAAAAAAACCGGGTTATTATCTTTCATTTTCATTGATATATTAAGCAATACCATTATAGCGCTGCCGACAAGGGGCATTGCTGATCCAAATTGTAAAAGAGCTATTTTCACAATTAGTTCAAAAGGCGAGGTCTTTCTGGATATTCAGGAAGACAAGACAAACAGAAAGCTTTTATTAACAGGCAGCTTAAAAAGGGGAAAGATGCGCAGACTGGATCAAAACCTCTGGCTCATGGGGAATACCTCAATAGGACACTGTAAAAAGTTTGCAAATGGCGATGATATTCCTTTTTCCGTGATATTTGATCCGGCCGAGGTGATTGAAGCCCTGGATGTTCCGACAGAGGATATTCGCATAACCGAAAACACACTCTTTCCCGGATTGGCACACACGGAAATAAGTAATGCAATCTGTTTCCCTTTTGCTCAGCACTATATTGCTGACAGCCCGGGTTGTTATACCACACTAAAGGACCGTAATGACCTGGTAATCAAATATAATGAAATTGCAAACTACGAAGTATTTAAGACATTTTCCGCCAGGACAATTGTGAAACAACTCTTTATCGGAATAGCGGTTTTTACACTCATTGCAGTATTACTTATTCTCATTCTGTAGGATCTTACCTGCTTAGAATTTTGCGTGCAGCAAGTTTGCCGGTAAGAACAGCCATGGGTACTCCGGCCGGACTATATGTCCATTGTCCTGCCTGAAATATTGAAGATATTGGTGTTACAACTGCCCGGTTCGCAGCCATAATTTGATTGACTACCGGAACCGGTTCGCGGAATGACCACCCGGTAATCGCTCCCTCAGAAGTGCCAACCCTGTTTTTATAATTAAGAGGGGAGAACGAGAAATGTGCTGTTACCTTTTCATTTAACATAGGATAAACTGAACCGGCAAGGACCTTAATGATCCGCTCTTCCAGTTCCGTAATAAACTCCTTATACCAGTCTGTTTCAGCGATCATTTTAAACAAATCATAATCAGCAAGGAAGCTGATTATTAGTCCTGTTTTGCCTGCCGGTGCCAGCTCGGGATCCTTCAGAGCCGGGACAGAAATCTCGTAGGTATTCAGTGCAAGAAATTTATCGAGCCAGCTAAAAATCCGGGACCTGTCCGGTCCGCCGGATGAACTTAAAATAGTGTCGAGCTCTCCCCGGTGGATTTCACCCAATCCCTTCCGCGATGGAGAATAAAAGAAGTGTCCATTTGCAATTCTTTTAAAGCTCTCAATGGGTTCATCCACTTCAACAAAAAGAGTAAAAACGGAATCTCCGCCCCTTTTTTCAAGCAAGCGGCTTTTAACCTTTTCGAATTTAATCCTGGTCTTTCCGGACAGACCCTCTGTACTGGTTATCCTGTAAAGAGTTTTAAGATCAGCGGCCCAGACAAGATTCTGGTATATATAGTCAATTTTATTCTGATCAGTTACCCTCTTTTCAAAGGCCAATACTCTTTCAATGCTCGTTTCCCGTATTATCTCGCCACCCCATTCAAGGAACCTTTTTTCCACAGCTTCGGCAAGTTTGCCCATACCACCCTTAGGGTAGAAATAATCCAGGTACAGAGAAAAGTAGCTCAGAGCAAAAAAAGCAGGGGTATTCCTGAAGAAATGCTGGGAGATAATATCTCTGAGTGAGGTGTTTTTAACAATCTTTTCCAGGTATGGCTCAACCGGCACATTCATCCGGTTGATTTTTCCAATTGTAAAGAGAAATTTCAGCAACCAGGGCAGCAGTTCTTTAAAGAGGTAGGTCGTGTCGCGCCCCATATCCTTGAAAAAAGGATTATCTATACCATAAAGCACGTCCATGTGCTTCATTACCTTCCTGATTATTCTTATGATATGATCTGTTTCGGCTTCACTTTCAGGATATAATCTCTTCAACAGGTTACTGTATTCAGTCAGGCTTTTAATGTCTTCGATATTCAGGATCTCTTTCTCCACACCGACAGAAACAGGACTTTTAACGATATCGAGCTTAATTCCCAATTCGTTTAACATGGGAAAAATAATACCCGCATTTTCAAGAGCCCTGATCCCGGTATCAAACTGAAAGCCGTTGTGTGAAAAGGAATTGACCAGCCCTCCGCATTCCCTGTTCTTTTCAATAAGCAGAACGCGACGGCCCTCTTTAGCGAGAGAGGCGGCACAGGTGAGTCCTGCCATACCTCCTCCAACGACTATTGAATGGTATCTCTTTTCAGCCATACAAGTTCGAAATTAGCTGATTATATCCTTAACTCCGGTCATTTCCACACTTTTTACCCAGAGTTCATATGCAGCCTCTTTGTCAAGGGCGGGGGGTGCGGGTTGTTCCCCGGTGGTCAGGTTAAAAAATTTTCCGGTTACACCTTCTATTTCATCTGAAACCCCAAGGTAGTAGATCGCCTCTGCCGAAATTTCAGCCGGCCTCAGGAACTTATCGTAAAGATGCTTTTTTAACCAGCGGTAAACAGGGCCGTTTTCCTGTCCGGACTCTGATCTGACAGCGCCGGGATGCAGAGCATTTATGGTTACTCCCCAGGGTTTGAAATATTCAGCAAAGAGGAGCATTGAGAGCAGCTGAGCAAGCTTTGCCGAACCATAACTCTTCAGCCCGGAGTAACGACGTTTATCCCAGTTCAGATCATCGAGCTGTAAACCCCAGGGAGCAAAGCGGTGGCCTTCTGAATTTACCAGTATGATCCTGGCTTTTTTCCAGGATTTTAGTTTTTCACCCAGGAGATTATTTATCACAAATGAAGCAAGGTGATGTACAACGAACATCTTGTCGAATCCTTCAGATGTAAGTTCCCTTTTGGTAAGATAGATCCCTGCATTATGAATCAGGACATCAATCGGGGAATCGATCTTACCAAGTTTTTCTGCGGCGCTATAAATATCTTTCAGATTGCTCAGGTCGGCAATGATATACTCGCAGCCAACCCCAAATTCTTTCTCTATTTCGGTTTTTAAAGCCGCACTTTTCTTCTCATTCCGGTTAATGCACAGAAGCCTTGCTCCGTGCGAGGCGAATTTTCTGGCTGTATGGTAACCTATCCCTGATGTGGCACCGCTGATAACCACAAGCTTGTCCTTGAAATCCCTGGTACATACCCTGGGATCCCGCCCGTTGTTTCTGATCATAGCAGCGATGTTCGACCACTTATATTCTTTGAAATATCTGGATATCATAATCTTTTACTCGGCAGTTTCAACCAAATTTCCTTTTCATAAACCGTCTGTAAGCCTTCCCGAACCGCGGTATATTGTCAAAGATATCGCCCCAAAGGTCATAATAATCCCTCTGTTCAATGATCTTTCCTTCTTCGTTGAGGGTTACACGGCTTGTACCGTATAAAACTGAACTGGGATTTTTCTTAAACTTAATGGTCATTTCCCATTCAATAAAAATGTCCCTGTCCTGCTGTGAGGTTCTGAGAATATTCATTGACAGGTCTTTGGAACGGTCGGTCAGCCGCCGGGTCATTGCCACAAATTCTTCCAATCCCCGGAGTTCCTGAACAGAATCCCTGAAATGGATGTTTTCATTGTACCAGGGGAGGATATGTGACCAGTCGGGCTTCCCCTGGGTATTGTAGGTTTTCGACCATAATTCCTTTATGCTTTCAGCATTTAATCCCGTCCCTGCCGATCTCTTCTCCTGTTCTATTGGCTTCATCTATCTAGTGATGTTTATCAGACATTATTTTCTGTTTCTCCTTTGGTAAAATTCCGGTTCTTCCGGGAAGATATCATCTCTTATCTTCATTAACTCTTCAAACGAATCTATGGCCGGGTCGACCTTAACCAGCAAGACCGGACTCAGCCCTGTATCAGGAAGCTGAACAGGATTGGATTCCTGGTTCAGTATTTTTTTTGAAGCTCCGACAACGAATTGCTCCGATCTGTCAATAACATATCCACTCAGGGTTCCGTTATTGTTCAGAGTCAGATAATTGCTGAAAATCTCCCTTCGTGTTATATAGATCTCACCCCTGAAAAATTTCCCCACGCTGATTTGAACAGTAACTCCCGGATGACCGTCCTTATCAGGATCAGTTAAGTTTGGATCATTGGGATCGGTTGAAAGAGGTTTCATAGGATCTCCCTCAATTCCCAAAAGGCTTGGGGTTTCGGGTCTGAAAATATGCCAGGCTCCTTCTTTTTGGAATACCTCTACTTCCTGAATCCTGGGTTTGATGGCCTGGACAGCTTCGTCTCTGAATACTGATTCGGCATTTTTTCTACTTAGTTTTTGTTCGGCATGCACAAACCGGTCCGACTGCATCAGCCTGCCCTCCTGCAGGTAAAAATCAGTAAATCCGTATGAAACAATAAATGTCCGCATGATCGTTCTGGTTGAAGTATCTTCGTATGCCACAACATCATAGTGTGCATAATGACCTGAAATCTTTTCCAATGCACTTTCCAGGTCTGCTGGCTGAGATGTGTCCGGGTCTCCCTGTTCAAAAACATATAAAGGCGATTCCGGCCATTCCAATGGCCCTGAACAGGAATTAAGGATAAACATAAAAACCAGAAATCCCTGATAGAACCATTTGCCCTTTTGCCTCATACTAATTCAGGATAATGTGATATGCAGCAAATCTATTTAATAGTCCAATGAATTCCAAACACATGTTGTCAATCCCAGTCTGAACCGTTAGATACGATGATAAGATAGTGCGTGAGATTGATAAAAAGAGGATAAAGAAAATCTTTTTGTAAGCTATTATTAAAATAATTTATATTTTATTATATCATATGTAAAGTATTATATACATTTGTATAATAATTTTAAATTATAATAGTATGACACGGTTTACTTCACTGGCAGATCACAAATTCAGGATCTTTGGCCTTTTAATATCTGTTGTGGCAATTATCCTGCTTGTTACATTACATCTACTCAATTATCAATATGAAGAGGGGTGGCATGACAGGATTTTCATTATCAACCATTTTATTATTGTATTCGGACTATACATGATAATGTTTAGTAAAGAAATTCACGATGATGAAAGGGTTCAGCGAATCCTAACTGGATATTTAAAGAAACAACAAGAAGTAAATATGCTGTTTATTATTTGCTTTTTTCCTTGCTATTCCTGATTGGCTGGATTATTTATGTTGTGATTGAATTTAAAATATAAGTGTCTCCATATGCGAAATACAATAAAAGTCGAACGGGCAAAAAAAAACATTACCCAGGCTGATTTAGCTGAAGCTATTGATGTTTCAAGATTAACAATCCACTCTATTGAAACCGGTAAATTCAATCCGTCAATATTGATTGCACTTAAAATGGCACGCTTTTTTGATATCAAGGTTGATGAATTATTTATGCTTGAAGAAGCCGACTGAAGAAAACTAATGATAACCAACATATACTTATTATTATGAAAAATAAGAAAGTTACACTACCAGCATTAATTGCAATATTAGCAGGCATATTTACTGTGTTTATTGCCAGATCTAATGATGAACCCTCTGATTGCTTTACATGGAAAGTAAAAATCAATCATTCTACTTTTTATTTAGCAGGATCTATACACGCGGCCGGTGAGGGGAATTACCCGCTTCCTGAAACATATCTTAAATGTTATAATAAAGCAGACAAGGTTATTTTTGAATTAGAAGATGATTTTGAAACCCTGGAAAAAAGAATCTTTTTGTATGCAGAAAAAGATAAATTACCCGACGGACTGAGCCTGGGAGATTCTCTGAATTCTGAGAGCATTAATAAATTAAGAGAAATTATCGGGAATGATAAATTGGATAAGTGTTTAGGATATGAAGCATGGTTGCTTAACATGTTTATTGCAGGAAATAAATCCAAATTATGCGGGTATGATCCAGGGCTGGCTATTGATAAATATTATCATGATCTGGCAACCAAGGATAAGAAAGAGATCATCGGTTTAGATGAAATTCAAACCCAGTTAGCCCTGTTTGATTTTGACCTGCCATTTAAAATTCAAATTCAAATTCTTGAAAAAGCGGTTTCTGAAATGGCGATGAAAGCAAAAGGTGAGGAAGAATTATTTAAGGCCTACTTTGAGAATGATCTGGTAAAATTTGAGAAAGAGTTCTTAAAGCCGTATGATTTTGGAAATCCGCAAATGAAAAATATTTATGATATGGTATTTACAAAGAGAAATACCAGCTGGGTTGAAAAATTCATAGAATTATCCAGGGGAAATCCAGGTTCATATTTTGTTTTAGTAGGATCAGGTCATTATTTTGGACCAAATAATCTTCTGGAATTACTGGAAAGCAAAGGATACACTATTGAAAAAATATAGGCTAAGTTAAAAGAAATAAGAGTGTGTGTCAGTGTGAGAGTGAGAATCAGGGCTCCCCTCGCTCTCGCACTAACTCCCGCTCTGATTATCTAGGCCCAGCTGGGATTGAACCAGCGACCCCCTGATTATGAAATATTTTTGTTTTATTTCTAAAAATATATATTTTTGTATATAAAAAGAAATATATGTGGATTGAATTTCAGACAAAAATGAAGCCTTTCAGGGTGTTTTCAATATGGGATGTGGAGAAGCAATTTCCATCAATGAATCTTATGAACCTTGCCCGATGGCAGAAGAAAGGATACATTTCAAAGTTGAGAAACAGATGGTATGTATTTAACGATACAGAAAGCCGTGAGAATATTGAATGGCTTGCCGCCAACCTCATTTATGCACCTTCTTATATTAGTTTACACACTGCGCTATCCTGGTATAATCTGATCCCGGAAATGATAGCCACCACGACATCTGTTACTACCCTGAAAACCAACAAATTTTCAACTCCTTTGGGAAATTTCGATTATCACAGTATCAAACCTGATATATTTGGTTTTGGCTGCGTGCTGGAAAATATGGATTCTCTCACAGGTAAAAGCAGAAATATTATGGTTGCTACACCCCAGAAAGCAATCCTTGACTTTTTCTACATTAATAGTTTTTATAACTCAAAGCAAGACTTTATTGACCTGAGATTAAATGACAGCGAATTATCAAAGTACCTTAATGATGATTTTTACCAGTATATGGAAAAATATCAGAACAAAGCACTGGAGCGCAAAATTCGGCTAATGACCAAAACTTATGGCTTATGATCAGCTTCGATGAAATAAAAACCTTCTTCGCAGATAGCATCAGAAGGAATCCTTCCTATTTCGAATATATGCTGAAGGAGTATTTCCATTACAGGATACTGGATATTATTTTTTCCTCAGAATATGCTTCAAAGCTTAGTTTTATCGGAGGATCCAACCTCAGGATTTTACATCATATTCAACGTTTCAGCGAAGATCTTGATTTTGATTGTTTCAATCTATCCAGAGATGAATTCATGAGTTTAACAGAAAATATTATTGCCAGACTTAAGCAGGAAGGAGTTAAGATTGAAGCAGACGACAAGGGAAAGGATCTCAAACTAACTGCTTTCAGACGGAATATTATATTTCCCGGATTGCTTTTTGAATTGGGACTAACCGGTCATCAGGAGAAGAAACTTCTGATCAAGATAGAATGTGAGCCGCACAACTATAATTACGAACCATACAAACCCATTATTCAGAAATTCAATGTCTTTACACAAATTTTTGCCCCGACCAGGGCTGTTCTTCTATCTATGAAGACTGGTGCTGTATTGGAAAGAGGCAAGGGGCGGGATTACTATGACTTCATTTTCCTCTCAGGCCTTACATCTCCTGATTTCGGGTACCTGAAATCAAAATTAGGGATCAAGGATAAAATGCAGTTATATGAAAGAATTCTTAAATCCTGCGAAGCTACAGACTTTCAGAATAAATCCCGTGATTTTGAAAAGCTGGTTTTTGATCCAAATGAAACTAAAAAAGTTCTGCTCTTTAGAGAATACATCCAACAAATGCTGGAACAAACTCATCCATAGCACAGCATTCAGTTAATATTGCATAAGTCGGTGACGCTTCCCATCTCTCGCCGGAAATAATTGACCATCTAAATCCAGGGTTAATCACATGATTTATACATAAATATGATACTGTTAATCTAACTGACGGAATGTGATCAGGGTGACCGGCTTGTGCAGCTAGTCTTCAGAAATAACTTGATAAGAGCAAGAAAAAATAAGCATATGTATTTGATATTCTTCAAAATCCGTCCTTCTTTGACCACTTCAGATGAAGGTCTAAAAAGACTCTAAAACACATAAAGTACCAATTTCATATAATTTAAATTACGGAATTATAACATAATTCTTTTTTCAGAGCGACACACTTTGGCGTTTGACATTCCTACCTTTGTAGGGCAACTGAATTATTTTGTATTATGGAACCAACAGACAATGAGGTCAGAGAGTTAAGGAAAATAAACGAAAAAGATCGGCTTGAATTGATAGAGAAAAAGGTTGAAATCCAGAAAAAGAGGCTTGAAATTAAAAGAGAAAAGTTATCTATAGAGAGGATAATTCTCGAAAAAGAAAAAGAACACCTGGAATTGGCTGATAAACAAATCGCCATTCAGAATAAAAGAATTGAGAATCGAAGGGCCGAAATGGATATTGAAGAACTGCTGATTAATCGTAACTTTGAGTCAGACAGGGTTCTAAATGATAAAATCTTTTCTGTTTTAATGTCCTTGGTGGCTAAAACAATTGATAGTGACAGGACTATTCTGGGAAGTGAGCCTTTTTTAAAACCGATAATTGAGGACGAAAGAAGAGAAATTGTATTGAATAAATTAATCGACCTAATTAAAAAGATATAGTCATGATTAAAATGTTACCGTACATTGGGAAAGATCTCCCTCAAGGATATAATATCGAGAAATTCCTGAAAAGAACATTTGAGTTCTTTCTGACTGATGAAATAGAAAGACTTAGTAGTACATTCTTCAGTAAATATAGGCCAGAAAATGTTTTTGCACTAAATGAGAGAGCATGGGTGGGGGTGTTGAATAATGCCATACTAAAAGCTTTTCCTGAAAATTCGTGGACACTTCAGGAATTTAGTATCTATAATAGTGAAAATGCCCACAAAGGCAGGGCAGATCTTCTGGTGCTTTGGGAATACAACGGATTGAAATATAATCTTCTTTTTGAAGCAAAACATCAGGGAAAAGCTACCATTAAACATCTTTTTGAAGACACTGGATCCAGTTTTGAGAAGATAAAAGAGCAGGCTATGGGATACTATATGGAGGAAATCAGATATTACAATTATAAAACATTTATAGTCCCAATAGGATTTGAGTGGATTAGAAAACCCGAAGTTCTTAGTAAGGCGAAAAAATATTTCAAACAACCAGATGAATCAACTGATTTCTGCTACCTATACCATGATAATAACAATGGTATGTGGGTCTATGGTAAAATTTACCCGATGCCTTATTCCATAAAATAATGATGTCAAAGCGAGGCTACATATCTCGGTATCTTTTGATTCTTAAAAAGCTAAGCACAAAACCTTTTAGCTCATATGACGAAATCCTGGAGTATATTACAAGTCAAATTGAGTATCTCCAAATGAGGGATGATAATCTGTCAATCGGTTTTTCCAAAAGGACTTTTCAGAGGGATATTAGGGAGATCCGAAACATTTTTGGGATTGACATTGAATTTTCGGCTTCTCAGAAAGGGTACTTTATCAGCCAAAGTGAATATGAGAACATGAGTTTTCAGAGGATGATTGAAGCTTTTGATTTGTTTAACTCGTTAAACCTTGCCCAGGACCTAAAACCCTTCATCCACTTAGAGAAACGCCGACCCCAGGGAACAGAGAATATCTACGGATTGCTACATGCGATAAAAAACAGACTTCAAATCGAGTTCAGCTATAAGAAATTTTGGGAAAATGAACCCCAAAACAGAGTTGCAGATCCCTATGCATTGAAAGAATTTAAAAACCGCTGGTATGTTCTGGCCAAAGACTCAAAAGACGGGCTTCTTAAAAGTTTCGCGCTTGATAGGCTGTCAAACCTTTCAATAACGACAAGATCGTTTGAGTATCCAAAATCAATAGACATTGAGGAATATTACAGATATTGCTTCGGGATAGTCAGTCCGAACGGAATCAAACCTGTTGAAATAATATTGTCATTTGACCCATATCAAGGTAAATATATCAAATCCTTACCCTTACATGATACGCAAGAGATATTGATTGACAATAAAGAAGAATTAAAAATAAGGTTAAAACTTTGTATCACATATGATTTTATTATGGAGATTCTATCTTTTGGTGGAGATGTAAAAGTAATACGGCCCAAATCTTTGATTAATTATATCAAAGATGGTCATAAAAAGGGGTATTATAAGTACAAGGAGATTGACTAACATTATGAATTGTTGGTTGGTGGTAGAAAACTCTATTCTATTGTTTAAATCTAAACAGAATTTCCCTCAAATCCTGGCACCAAACTGGCACTAAAAAAAAGTGTGAGTGTCAGAGTGAGAGTGAGAAAAAAGAACGAGAGTGCTCGCTCCCGCTCTCACTCTCGCTCTTTTTTTTGTGGGCCCAGCTGGGATCGAACCAGCGACCCCCTGATTATGAGTCAGGTGCTCTAACCATCTGAGCTATGGGCCCCAATAATATCGAAAGAACTAACGACCCAATTCCTTGTTGTCAGGTGCTCTAATCCCGAAAATCACAAAATTTCGGAGAA
>JALONV010000078.1 GCA_025454755.1 Bacteroidales bacterium
AAAACCACCGACTGCAAATCCTCCTTTCAGTCCTTTCGCGGGATTATTGTTTACATAAATCCTTGAACTGTCACGTGTTACGCGAAGATACTCTTCTCCAGGGGCTTTCGTCATATCATATCCTCCTACCGCAAAACCTCCTTTGGTTTTCTTCGTGGCAGGATTGCTGTCGATATAGATCCTTACACTGTCGGCACTAACATCAAGATAATTCTGAATGATCCCTTTGGTCAAGTCATACCCTCCCACTGCAAAACCCGATTTGACTCCTTTTGTCAGCGGATTGCTGTCGAGGTATATTCTAACGCTATCGTCGGAGACAACAAAATATTCCCTCTTTGTAGCCTTGGTCATATCAAATCCGCCCACAGCAAAACCG
Organism: Bacteroidales bacterium; assembly: GCA_025454755.1. Classification (GTDB taxonomy): domain Bacteria; phylum Bacteroidota; class Bacteroidia; order Bacteroidales; family VadinHA17; genus LD21. Next base: position 380 of record JALONV010000078.1, read on the forward strand.
CCTTTTGGTCCCTTGGCTCCGTCATCGACATATATCCTCACGCCTTCGTTGTACACAGCAAATATTGTTTGCCCGTTCTTGTTCTTAACTTCAAACAAGGCATCTTCAAATCCCGAGGTTTCTCCTTTCACCGACAGTTTTGCGACAGATCCTGCAAGATCTTCCGCTACCATCGCATAGGGAACTGTCAACAACTGTGATGTACCGAGGTCATGCCAGCCACCCGAGTAGTATATCTCGGTTTTAAGGTATTTAGACGTTACTTTCCAATCTATCAGGTCAAATGTTGCGACCGTGCTCTCTGTCTGTCTTGTTCCATTCCCCACAACCAGGTTAAAAAGGCCAAAACTGTTGGTGACAACAGATGCATGCAGCTCTTTCCAGTAGAGTGTTCCTCCTGTCGATAATGACTGGACATAAAACATTACCTGCAAAGAGGTATTCGACAGAACAGCACCGGTACCGTCGCGCGCAATGGCCTGGTAGTTGAATCCCTGCGGCACCTGAGCGGTGCAAGGAAAAAGGAGAAAGGAGAAAGGAAAAAGTAAAGCGATAATGGAGAGTTTTGTTTTCATGACTAACGGTATTTCGGTATGACTGTATGACGGTGTTAAGGTGTTATGGCGTTATGGAACTGCTATGCCTTAAAGCCTTATAGCCTTAATGCCAATCTTAAATAAGCAAGTTATGACGATTTCATTATTCCACAACTGTAATATAATAATTCATACTGGTAGCATCAATCGCTGCACCGGTAACGTTTCTGAATCTTACAGAGACTGTTCCTGTGGCAGAAACACGGGCATAGGCAATTACAAGTCCATCAGGGAGATCTGAAGCTGGCGATATCATTACGCTTGAAGTCACTGCGGCATTTGCAACAGCAAAGGTTTGAATACTCGATGCATTTGCGCCAATGCTCGGCAGGTCTTTGGAGACAGCAATTTTAATAACCTTTGTAAGGACTGAACCATTTGTACCGAGCTTGACAGACCCAGAAACATCCAGGTCAGCACCAGGACTTGAAACTCCAATTCCCATATTGGCATTTATGATTAAAACCTGATTGGCAGGATTATCATTAAAAATGCCATATATTAATGCTTTTGCCCTGCCGTCGGCTTCACTGACTCTTTGCCGGTTATCAATATAGAGTTTATCTGATCCGGTCTCATAGTATCCTGCCGAGTATCCAAGAAAAACATTCTTGCCACCTGTTGTATTTGAATACCCTGATCTGTACCCAAGATGAATGTTTCCTTCTCCGTTTCGATGTAACTGGCCAGCCGATTTACCGATAAAAATATTGTTCATCCCTGTTGTATCAGAAGATCCAGCACTATTGCCCATAAAGATATTATCAGATCCTTTGGTATGATTATACCCTGCATCATATCCTAAAATAATGTTATCATTACCGGTAGTGTTCTTAAGTCCTGAGTGAACCCCTATTAATACATTTCTTTCTCCGAAAGTATTAAAATATCCGGCCTGGTATCCCATAAAAACATTATTATTCCCCATGGTATTTGAATGTCCTGCCACATGGCCAATGAAAGTATTTTGGTCTCCCAGAGTATTAGAATATCCTGCTTCATGACCCTGGAAAACATTATTATATCCTTCAGTATTTGATTCCCCTGCAGAATAGCCTAAAAATACATTGTTTGCACCCGTAGTATTATTTTTACCTGAATAATAACCTATAAATATATTATTACTGCCAGTTGTATTATTATATCCTGCAGAGTGACCAAGATAAGTATTATAGTTGCCTGTACCATTGTTCAATCCTGCCGAATTGCCGATAAAAACATTACTATGACCTGTTGTATCTCTCAATCCTGCACTATTACCGATAAAAATATTTCCTCCACCCGTCTTAACATTTTTACCCGCAGCTTGGCCGATGAAGATGCCAGAACTGCCTGTGGTATTTGAATATCCTGCATCGCGGCCGAGGAAAATATTAAAATAACCTGTTGTATTAGCTCCGCCGGCATGAGGTCCAATGAAAACATTCTGGTAACCTGAAGTATTCAAATCACCGGCCTGGTAACCAATAAAAATGTTTGAATTACCACCAATATTTGAATAGCCGGCTTTATCACCAAAAAAAACATTAAAGTAACCAGTGGTGTTTGAATAACCGGCTTCATACCCCTGAAAGATATTATTATAGCCTGAAGTGTTAGAATATCCTGCTCGGTAACCTATGAAAGTATTAAATGAAGCCGATGTATTGTAGTAGCCACTCATATTTCCTATAAAAATGCTGGAGTTTCCTGTGGTGTTATTATAACCTGCTTTATTACCAAAAAATACATTATTGGTTCCGACCTGATTCTTTAATCCTGCCTTGGTCCCTATAAAAGAATTTTCATCTCCGTTAAGATTCATATAACCTGATGAATCTCCTACAAACGTGTTATAATTGCCTGTATTATTGCTATATCCCGTGAATGATCCAATAAAGGTATTATTGAGCCCGGTTGTGTTTGAACCTCCGCTCTTGTAACCGACAAATGAGTTGAAGTTTCCCGTTGTTGTCATATACCCGGACTGGTACCCAAGGAAAAGGTTTCCGGAACCCTGAGTAGTTAGATAACCTGCCTGATAGCCGAGAAATGCATTGCTCTGACCTGAGGTAATGAACTTTCCGCTCTGGTAGCCTATTACTGAATTGTATTGTCCTGAAGTCAAAACAGTTCCTCCTTCGTGGCCAATAAAATAGTTCTTTGGCGTCAGAGAGGTAAACGGGGTTGCCGGGCCTTTGGTGGCATCGAAACCTCCTACGGCAAATCCTCCCTTTAAGCCTTTCGAAGGATTATTATTTACATTTACTCTCGTGCTGTCGCGTGTTACCCGCAGGTACTCTTCTCCATTAGCTTTCGTCATATCATATCCTCCTACCGCAAAACCTCCCTTAACTTTCTTGGTATCAGGATCTGTGTCTATATAAACCCTTACACTGTCGGCACTTACATCCAGGTAATTCTGAATTGTCCCTTTTGAAAGGTCATAACCTCCCACAGCAAATCCCGATTTTACTCCTTTTGTCAGCGGATTGCTGTCGAGATATATTCTAACGCTATCGTCGGAGACAACAAAATATTCCCTCTTTGTAGCCTTGGTCATGTCAAATCCTCCAACGGCAAATCCTCCCTTCGGACCTTTTGCTCCGTTATCAACATATATCCTCACACCTTCATTGTAAACTGCAAATATTGTCTGCCCGTTCTTGTTCTTAACTTCAAAAAGGGCATCTTCAAATCCAGAGGTTTCTCCTTTCACCGACAGCTTTGCGACAGATCCTGCAAGATCTTCCGCTACCATCGCATATGGTACTGTCAAAAGCTGAGAAGTCCCCAGATCATGCCAGCCACCCGAGTAGTATATCTCGGTTTTAAGGTATTTAGACGTTACTTTCCAATCTATCAGGTCAAATGTTGCGATCGTGCTCTCTGTCTGTCTTGTTCCATTCCCCACAACCAGGTTAAAAAGGCCAAAACTGTTGGTGGTCACCGATGAGTGCAGCTCTTTCCAGTAGAGTGTTCCGCCGGTTTGCAGAGACTGAACATAGAACATCACTTGCAAGGGTGTATTTGCCAGTAGAGCGCCGCCACCATCGCGGGCGATGGCCTGGTAGTTGAAGCCCTGCGGCACCTGAGCGGTGCAAGGAAAAAGGAGAAAGGATAAAGGAAAAAGTAAAGCGATAATGGAGAGTTTTGTTTTCATAACTAACGGTGTTACGGTGTTACGGTATTACGGTGTTACGGTGTTACGGTGTTACGGTGTTACGGTGTTACGGTGTTACGGTGTTACGGTATTATGGTGTTATGGCGTTATGGAACTGCTATGCCTTAAAGCCTTAATGCCCTAAAGCCTTAAAGCCATTCTTAAATAAGCAAGTTATGCCAAAAAAAAAGTCAAGTCAAGTTAATTTGACAAACGTCAGGCCACCGGTGACCAAAGCCGGCAGAAGTTATTTAGTTGATCCTTATTAATACCTGTTTTTCTTATATCCTTTAGAGTTGGATATTAACCTGAATCAAAGTAAGTCTCCGGTAAATCCAGCTAAAAATTAAATCCAGTTTTTTTTGCTTCTCTAATCTCATCCACTTCTTCATGTTGTATGCTGTTGCAGCCAATAATGTATTGATCTGGTCACCTGCAGTGCCTCTGAGGTAATTCATCAGCATCCTGTGATCATGTTTCAGGTGTGTCCGTCATATGCATTACCGACTACCGCCATCGCTCCAACGATAATCCCTGATCCCCTGGTATAAGCGAATGAACTTTTATTCCCAAACTCGTACGGTTTATGCTCTTTCCCTTTCGAAATACACAGAACCTCAGGTTCATGGACGCTGTAAACCTTATTCGTATCATCCCTTTTTTGTGTCAGAACCCTGTAAAGGACATCAAACTCTTTCATGTATTCCATCGGGATGGGACCGAGCTGCTTAACCAAATCCTGATAGATCTTGAACGCTATCCTGTGGAGCCGCTTCTGAGCTTTCCTGAGTTTAACCATATTCTTAGGCTTCCTGGCAAATCGCAACTGGTGCTTTAGTTTTTTTATCTCTCTGCCATAAGTGCGTTTAAGCTTTATATTTTATTCCCTTGCGATCTTCTTGCAGTGACCTATCAATTTTTCGATCAGCTTCCTATCTGTCGGGAAGGTGATGTTTTTCTCCTGTACAGTTGTATCTACTCGAAACAATACTTTAGTTTAATAATGTCTGGAGGAACTTAATATTGCTTGTATATTCATTAATATTAAATCTGGCATCCTCGGGATAGAGCACGTATTTATCATTGATCTTTAAATTCTCAATCACCACATTCTCCACCTTGTGATCAGCATCATATCCGGCGATCCGGCAGGCTCTAAAGTTTCCTGAAAGCATAGTGAGGTTCTTGATGGTGATGCCGTTGATCCTGCCGCGCTCCTTGTCTCTTGCCCACACGGATGTTCCGATCCACAGGTCGATAAGATAGGGATTATAGTCATTCAGTGCCCCGTGCTCAACGGTTATATTCTCATAAAGTATATCAGTAATATAAGCGTGATCGGAGTTATGGATGCTCACAACCGGGCGGCTCATAGCATGGATAACCGTGCAGTCGTGAACGTATACATTGCTTATTGTGTCGCAGCGTGTCTCGTAGCCAATTTCAAAAATCTGTGCCTTATCGCCCCACGCAATAACATCTGATATCTCAATATTGCGTACATTGCCCATATCTCCGCCCTTTGTCGCAGATACATCGTCCCATTGCCTGAAGAAACAGTCGCGGATGACAAAATTCGTGCAGCTGACCGGGTTGCATCCGTCGGAATTATTGAAGCAACCTATTGACTTGTAATCAATAAACCTGATGTTATTGCAGCCCCTTGATGTTGCCATCCATCCCCTTATACCGGGGCGGAAACTATGAATGCCGTTAACCTCGATATCGGAACACCTTATAAGCTGAATTGTTCCGCCGTTAAGCATGCCCCTGCCCATAATCCTTACATTGTTCACGGAATCTCCCCTGATGTTGCCCCGCAGAACCGCACCACCGGCAAGATAGACCGTCTGGTCCGACTGAAGGATAATGTTCTCCTTGTGAATCCCCGGTCCAAAATACCTTACTCCCGGATCGCCCTCCTTTGGCGGATTATCCTCGATGGCACTGGCAAAAAGATGGAGAACACCGTGGAGATCATCGTTAAACTCCAGGGTTAACTTGGCCGGCTTGTCTATAGTAAAAGTAATGCGATTACCGGAAATAACAGGGATGATGCCACGTGAAAGGGGCCTTATTGTAACCTTGTTAACTCCCTCACGCTCAACCACAACTTTAACTTTACCGGAAAAATCAAAGCAGGAGGCAGCAGCAGGTTCGGGTTTTGGGGATTCTGCTATTTTACTGAAGTTCACCAATACCTCATATACGAATACTTCTTTTCCATCCGCAGTGATAGTTATGCCCTTTGCTTCAGGCATGCCTTCAGGAGCCGGGTAAGTAATCACGCGGGATCTTGTGTGGGACGAACAGGCATGTAACGAAAATAGCAGCAGTGCGCAAGTAGCTACCAGGTAAAGACTTCTTGTCATTTTCTTCATAAATAATTAGTTCTAATTGGACAATTTACTACTTGTAATTATTTTAGTTGATCCTTATTAATACTCGTTTTTCTTATATTCTGTAGCATTGGATATTTACCTGAACCAAAATAAGTCTCCGGTAAATCCAGCCAAAAATTAAATCCAGTATTTTTTGTTTCTCTAATCTCATCCACTTCTTCATGTTGTATGCTGTTGCAGCCAATAATGTATTGATCTGGTCACCTGCAGTGCCTCTGAGGTAATTTCTTATCATCCTGTGATCGTGTTTTACATGTGATATCAGTCCTTCTATTCCTGCCTGTGACCTGCATCGTTCTTCCCGTTTCTTCTTCTTGTAGTAGCTTTCTCCATTAAGAATTTTCGGAATTACAATATCTATTCCCGGTATACCGCCCGGTACTTTATACCCTTTGTCTACAATCGCTTTCTTGATTTTACTTTCTGCTAATTCCTTTACCTGTTCCAACTGTGGCTGAACCGGTAATTTCTTTAACATGATTTTCAGGATTTTACTCAAATTTACTGAGAATCAAAACAAAAAACAAGATTTCAAAGAACATAAGGTATTAATAATCTACGTGTTAATAATCTTTAAGGATTAACTATTTAGTTTCACTTTTTGTGAGCAAGACTTCAATTTTCTCCAGTCTGGATTTCAAAGATTGGATCTCGGCATCCTGCTTCTCAATGATCTCCTGCTGATCTTTAATAGCTTCGACCAGAAGTGCGGAGACAGGTCCATACTGCATCGTATAGTTATCATTCTTATTATCAATAACTTCAGGTATAACTTTTTCTACCTCCTGAGCAATAAATCCCATTCGTACTCCCTTCTCAGGATGTGACTGGTCGATCCATTCAAAATTAACACCCCTGAGTTCCAATACTTTTTGAAGAGCATCAGGAATAGTCTTAATATTCATTTTTCGTCTCATATCACTGTCATTGTACCAATCCGTTACACCACCGGCAGATCCATTGACAAACAATGTGCGGTTATTCACATTATCACCGTCATTCCCGTTTAATACTAATCTTGCATTTGCAAAATCCCCCCAGATCAAAGGAGAAACTGTCCAGCTGTTCGAAATATAAAGCTTATCGGAAAAGGTAGCATAATTTCCTGCAGAATATCCAATAAAGACATTTCCTGAACCATTACAGTATTCTCCGCTTTTGTTCCCGATGAATGTATTATTCCCGCCTGATGTGTTTTCGGCTCCGCTTCGTGTCCCTAAATAGAGGTTGTTGCTTCCAGTTTCATTTTTACGTCCTGATTCAAATCCATAAAAATTATTCTCTAATCCCGCTGTATTATTTTTACCAGCATAATGCCCTATAAATATACTTTTCGATGACCCGGAGGTTGTGGATCCTGCTTCAGATCCAATGAAGACGTTTTTCATTCCTGTTACATTTAACCTTCCTGCACCCTTACCAATATAAATATTATCATCATAAGTAACGCTTGAAAGGCCGGCTTCCGAGCCAATAAATATATTATTGGATCCACCTTCCAGATTATAACCTGTACTATCACCGATAATCACATTATTACTCCCGTCACTATTAAAGCCTGCTTTATATCCCATAAAGGTATTCCTGAATCCATGTTTGTTCTTTTGTCCGGCTCCAGTACCTATATATGTGTTGCGATATCCTGACTGATTTGAATAGCCGCTGTTAAAACCAAAAAATGAATTGTTATTCCCCGACAGATTTGAATATCCGGAGTTCGCCCCGATAAACGTATTAAAACTTGTTGCATCCATTGACGATCCTGCGTCTGTGCCAATACAGACATTATTGCTTCCCGTTTTATTTCCCAGACCGCTATATTCTCCAATGAATATGTTCTTTTCTCCTGTTGTATTATTATGTCCAGAGTAAAATCCAATAAAAGTATTTGCACTTCCGGAGGTATTATATCTTCCCGATTGTGATCCAAGGAAAGCATTATGGCTACCAGTAAGGTTATTCATTCCTGCCTCCTTACCGATAATAATACTCTCTTCACCTTCAGTATTGGAAAAACCTGCTTTATAGCCAAAAAAAGTATTTGAATAACCCGTAGTGTTGCTATATCCTGTTTTATAGCCTATAAAAGTATTAAAAGCTCCATTGTAATTACTGAAGCCGGCTTCCAGACCAATAAAAATGTTATAGCTGCCGATATTATTGAAACCACTTTTAGTTCCAATAAACACATTTTCCTTTCCGGACCTGTTCAAATACCCGCTGTGTGTTCCGATAAAACAGTTTCCTTCACCATCCCAATTTGTGAATCCGGCTTTATATCCAATGAAAGTATTATCATTCCCAAAAACGTTATTTACGCCGGCATAACTCCCCATGAAGTTATTACGCGTTCCAAGAATATTAAACCAACCCGATTTGTAACCGATAAAAGTGTTATAGCTGCTATCACTGTTGGAATAACCGCTCTGGAAGCCAATGAAAGTGTTAAAGCTGCCGGACTTGTTTAATCCGCCACTCTCATAACCAAGAAAAAGATTGCTGTTTCCAGTTGTGTTCTCCTTCCCGCTCCTGTAACCCATGAATGCGTTTGTACTTCCTCCGGTATTTTTAAGTCCTGACTCGAATCCAATAAATGAGTTATACTGACCGGTAGTTATGCTCTTTCCACTGTTATGTCCTATAAAATAGTTATCCGGCGTAAGCGAAGTGAATGGTGTCACCGTTCCTTTTGTATTGTCAAATCCCCCGACAGCAAATCCCCCCTTTAAGGCTTTTGTTGCATCTTCATCTACATAAATCCTTGTACTGTCGGCACTTACATCAAGATAGTTCTGTATTGTCCCTTTTGTCATATCGTAACCGCCTACCGCAAAACCCGACTTTGGACCTTTGTAGCCTTTGTCATGTCAAATCCTCCAACAGCAAATCCTCCTTTTGGTCCCTTGGCTCCGTCATCGACATATATCCTCACACCTTCGTTGTACACAGCAAATATTGTCTGCCCGTTCTTGTTCTTAACCTCAAACAGGGCATCTTCAAACCCCGAGGTTTCTCCTCTCACCGATAGCTTTGCGACAGATCCTGCAAGATCTTCCGCAACCATCGCATATGGTACTGTCAAAAGCTGAGATGTCCCCATATCTTTCCATGAGCCGGAATAATATATCTCCGTTTTAAGGTATTTAGACGTTACTTTCCAATCTATAAGGTCAAAAGTTGCCACCGTGCTCTCTGTCTGCCTTGTACCATTCCCCACAACCAGGTTAAAGAGACCAAAGCTGTTGGTGGTAACTGATGAATGCAGCTCTTTCCAGTAGAGTGTTCCGCCGGTTTGCAGAGACTGAACATAGAACATCACCTGCAAGGGTGTATTTGCCAGTATAGCGCCGCCACCATCACGGGCGATGGCCTGGTAATTAAATCCCTGCGGGATCTGAGCGGTGCAAGGAAAAAGGAGAAAAGAAAAAGGAAAAAGGAAAGCGAAAATGGAGTGTTTTGTTTTAATAACTAACGGTATTACGGTGTTACGGTATTACGGTATTACGGTATTACGGTATTACGGTGTTACGGTGTTACGGTATTATGGTGTTATGGCGTTAAGGAGATGCTATGCCTTAAAGCCTTATAGCCTTAATGCCTTAATGCCTTAATGCCAATCTTGTATAAGCAAGTTATGATAAAAAGAAAGGTAAGTCAAGTCAATTTGACTAATAAACGGTTGCAGGTGACAAATGAGCTTAGATTGATTTGTTTTGATCAAAAATTGCTTCGTCACCACGCTTTCACTCACCGTAGCTTTAGCGAAGGTGAGCTGCGTGCCTCCTCGCAATGACAGTATCCTTATTAGAACTCCGTTAATGCTCATACAGTATCTATATAATGATTACTGTCATTGCGAGGAGTCCCGATACTAACCGTCATTAATGGTAAAGTGAGCGATGTCGGGACGACGAAGCAATCTTCTCCCTTATCTCAAATATTTCTTTCTCAAGCCTGTCGATTTTAGACTGCTGCTCCTTTATGCTTTCAAGGAGGACTACCGTAAGTTTTTCATAATCGACTCCCTTGTAGCCTTTTTCATCTGTTTTTACCAATTCAGGGAAAACTTGCTCGACATCCTGGGCAATCAGGCCTATCTGTGTTCCGGATTCAAAATGCATATCTGGATACTCATTCTGCTTCCATTCATAGCTTACTCCCTTTAGCTGAGAAACTTTATCCAAAACATTTCCCAGGTAATTAATATTCTTTTTCCACCGTATATCTGAACCATTTATAAATGAACCTGATGCCCATCCACTTCCTGCAACGTAGAGGGCATATCCGGAAGTAGCTGTTGTTGCTACTGATACGTGTCCTGCAAAAACGTTATAACTCCCGGCAAAACCCCAGCTGAAAGTAGTTCCATCATACCAGATAGTTTCATTTCCATTCACGAATAAGGCTCCAACACCTGATACTCCCTTGTTAATGTTAATACTTCCTGCAACATCGAGCTGGAATGTCGGATAAGTTGTGTTTATCCCGACGAAGCCATTGTATCCTCTGATTCTCATCCTTTCAGCTCCCCACGTGGTAAAAGCTATTGAGGAGTTTTCATAGGTAATAAGGTTTAAATTGCCTGTTCCCCTGTGAGCGAAGTCGGTGGAACCATTAAGTCCGGAGTTTCTGAAGATCCTGAAGCTGTAATCAGTATAAGTGTTATCAGAGTGGAAGTCAATATAGGAATATCGATTACCCGTGCCGCTGGAATTCAATTCCATCCTGTCATAATCAATGACAGTGCCTTTGTTAAACTCGGTTATTCCATTCTTGTAAACAGTTAATGCATTCCTCCTGTCAGAATTAGATGAGCCGATCCCGACCATGAATATCGGATCGCCTGAATTCCAGCCTTCCGGAGAACCTGAATATGCATTGAATTTCCCGATGGCAAACGATCCCCATGAGGGAGCTATCGTATTATCTCCGAAAGTTGCAGAAAGATGACCGCTTGCTTTCGTCATGAATCCGGTTGCGAAAGATGTATGCCCGCTTGCATAGGTACGGTCGCCAAAAGATGACGCGCACCAGTTGCCGGCTTTTGTCCAGATTCCGGTTGCAAATCCCTGGAATCCGGCGTTCATAACAATGTTTCCTGCTCCCAGCGTGGTCGAGAACCATCCTCTAGATCTGTTAAAATATCCCATAGATAATGATCCCGGTCCTGATGCGGAGTCGAGAACACCCATTGCAAAGGCTCCATCACTCGAAGCAGCAGAACCGAAGCCAAGGGCAAAGGCATAATTGGCTGAGGCAACAGTATGGTCTGTTACATCTGTGGTGTCGTTGAACCTGGAGGATCCCAGTGCAAAGCTGCTGATACCCGAAGCGATTGCCCCGGTACCAAATGCATACGAATCGGATCCAGTAACTTTTGCTTCGTTACCAAACGCGAATGAATTATGACTGTCGGCATTGGTATTGTTGCCGATGGCTGTTGAATAGTTTCCCCTGGCCGAAGCCTTATATCCGAGTGCCTGCGACCAATCTCCAATTGCTTTTGATTCAAAACCGCTTGCAAATGAATTAATGCCGACACTATCTGATTTTTCAACAAGCACTTTCCCGGTCAGAAAAGCATTTTTCTGAGGATACCACAAGAGCCTGTTCTGGGAAGGATTGATTATTCCGACTGTATCAGTCGCCACGTTCAGGAAGTTTGTAATCTCTCCCTTGGTAATATCATATCCTCCCACGGCAAAACCTCCCTTTTTCCCCTTTGTAGCAGGATCATTGTCAATGTAAACCCTCACGCTGTCGGCACTTACATCAAGATAATTCTGAACTGTTCCCTTTGAAAGATCATATTCCTTTAGTCAAAGGATTGTTGTCGAGGTATATCCTGACGCTGTCCTTTCCTACAAACAGATATTTTGTTGATTCCGCTTTGTCAGTTCCGAAGCCACCAACAGCAAATCCGCCCTTAACAGCTTTTGTGCCATTACTGACATATATTCTGACTCCTTCATTATAAACTGCAAATACTGTCTGTCCGTCTTTATTCTTAACCTCAAAAAGCGTCTCGTCGTCCAGACCCGATGTCTCTCCCCTGACCGCCAGCTTTTTGACCGACCCGGCAAGATCCTCAGCAACCATAGCATATGGCACTGACCAGAGTTTTGCAGAACCCATATACTTCCACTCGTTCTGGTAAAATATCTGGATCTTAAGATAGAGAGGACTGATGTTCCAGTTTATATCGTCAAATGTAGCCGCTGAACCTGTCTGCTTCAATCCTTCACCAATCACAAGTCTGAAAACGCCATTCAGGTTGGTTTTGACAGATGAATGGAGCTCTTCCCAGACTATTACAGGCGCCAGGGTATCTGAGAGGATCCCCATTTTTACCTGGATCGTGGCATTTGAGATCGGTGAACCTGCGCCGGTCTGGGCAACTGCCTGGTAGTTGAAGCCTTGCGGCACCTGGCTCAGGGCGCAGGGCATGGGGCTCAGGGAAAGACCCAGGATAAAAGACAAAAGATAAAAGAGGGGAGTTTTTGTTTTCATAACTAACGGTGTTACGGTATTACGGTATTACGGTGTTAAGGCATTATTAAACTGCTTTACCTTAAAGCCTTATAGCCTTAATGCCTTAATGCCACTCTTAAATAAGCAAGTTATGCTAAAAGAGAAAGCCTGTCAAGTTTTTTTGACGTATGGGCTGTAATTTATTATGTATAATGTTTTATATGTATAATGTTTTACCGGAGATGTATCGTTACAGTTTTTTTTTCACCACGGAGGACACGGGGTTACACGGAGTAGTTCACGGAGTTTCTCCACATCTCCCCCTCTCCCCCTCTCGCCCTCCCAAAAAAAGGCGTCAGGCAGCCAAAAGTCATCTAAGTCGTGCAGGTCGTATGAATAGAAACAGACCTGCAAGACTGGATACCTGCAATACATTTTTTACCATAGTGATCTCCAGACAGTTCCGTCGTATACTTTCAGCTTGTTATCAGTCGAATCGAAATAGATCATTCCCTTTGTCGGAGAGGATGGGGCTGTACTTCTTGGTTGAAGAATTAGTGCATCACGAATGGTCGTTAAGGCATTCAATCTCAATTTATCAGTATCAAATTCGCCGTAAATTAGTGCACCGGTATTGTCCGCATTAGAGTTTTCAATATATAACCTGTCTGACTGAGTTTCAGAATATGCAGCCATGCTTCCGATAAAAATGTTTCTGTTGCCTGATATGTTTGAGTATCCAGATTGAACCCCAACAAAAACATTATTGTTGCCTTGCTTATTCGAATACCCCGCCATCTGACCAAAGAATACATTATATCCACCAGTTTCGTTCAAATTTCCTGCTCTGGCTCCAAAAAAGGCATTGTTTGAACCTGAAGAGTTAGATTCTCCTGAGTAAACTCCTACATAAGTATTTGAGTATCCTGTATTATTTGTTCTTCCAGCCCGATGACCTACCAGAACATTATCATTACTGCCAGCACTTGTTGCTCCGGTAAGACTCCCAATATAGATATTGTTTATTCCACCCTGGTTGACCATCCCTGCTCCAGCCCCAATAAAGATATTGTTGCTTGCAGTTGAATTCGAGGATCCGGCCATATTCCCAATGAAAACATTCTCAATACCGGTACTGTTTGACTGCCCGGCCTGGCTTCCGATGAAAATATTCTTTTCGGCAGTTGAATTTGACTGACCTGCCTGGTAACCAATAAACACATTATTATAACCAGTTGAATTAAGTTTGCCTGCACGATAACCAAGAAAAACATTCTGGAATCCGTCAGTATTTGAATATCCTGCACTATTGCCAACAAAAACATTATCCCATCCGGATAAATTATATTTTCCGGACTCATGTCCTATGAATACGTTCCTTATTCCTGTTGTATTTTCGAAACCTGAGTAATTTCCTATCAACACATTCTGAATTCCGTTAATGTTTCTAGATCCTGCACTGTAACCCAAAAAGATATTGCTATAACCAGTAGTATTATTACTTCCAGCTTCAAAACCCAGAAATAGGTTGTAACTTCCTGAAAGATTATAAAAACCAGCTTCTGAACCGATAAAAATATTTTCAACTCCCTCATTATTTGAATATCCTGCCCTGTAACCGACAAAAACATTATTCCGCCCTACTGTGTTTGAAAAGCCGGTACGATTGCCAATGAAGACATTTGTTTTCCCTGTTGTATTTGAATAACCACTGCGATTACCTATATATATACTCGAATCGCCGCTTGTATTGCTATAGCCGGCCAGATTTCCAAAGAATACATTATTGGATCCGTAAAGGTTGTTGTATCCTGCTTTATCGCCATAAAAGGAGTTTTCATTTCCTGTAGTATTTTTATAACCTACTGAATCACCCACAAATGTATTGTACTTACCTGTCGTGTTACTAAATCCCGCTAAAGATCCAAGAAAAGAATTATTGACACCCGATGTATTCGAGTATCCGCTTTTATATCCAACAAATGAATTATAATTTCCTCCTGTGGTTGAAAAACCTGTCTGATATCCAAGAAAAAGGTTTCCTGTACCAGTGCTGTTGTTAAATCCGCTCTGGTAACCAAGAAAAGCATTGCTCTCTCCACTTGTAATAAATTTCCCGCTCTGGTAACCTACCACAGAATTGTACTGTCCGGATGTAATTTTCTGTCCTCCCTCATGACCAATAAAATAGTTCTTTGGGGTAAGTGAAGTAAATGGTGTTACCGAACCTTTTGTGGCATCAAAACCACCGACTGCAAATCCTCCTTTC
>JALONV010000079.1 GCA_025454755.1 Bacteroidales bacterium
CGCTCTCACTCCCAAATCTGTTTGGTAGTCCCGCCCGGAGTTGAACCGGGGACCTCTACATTATCAGTGTAGCGCTCTAACCAACTGAGCTACGGGACTATTTTCAGTTGCAGGTTCCAGGTTCCGGGTTGCAGGTTCCTGTTTTTTGATCGAACCTTGAACCTTAAACTTCGAACTTCAAACATTTATTCAATGAACTATGATCTCGTTTTTGTCTTAGGCGGGTGCAAAGATATAAATTGATTCTTTTCCTACAATAAAAGTATTAAAAAAACTCAAACAAATTTTGCCGGCAGAAATACTGTCCGCCTAAGTGATTGATTATCTTTTACATGCAGAAAAACCCAGATTATTGAGGTTCACCCGCAGCTTCAATAAATTTACATTCTTTTTTTTCAGAAAATCTATATATACATCGAGCCTGTCATATACCTTAGTCCTGTAAACAGGATCACCCCAATAGAGGTCATTTTCATGATCATTATAAAATTGCATCAATCCCTGACCTGCATAGAAGGAATTGTATATCCCTGCAAATCTGAATTCCGCTCTTGCCTCAACCAACAGACCATGCTTTCCAATCCAATCACCATCACCTGTACGTGAACGTTCAATTCCCATAACCCAGCCTGCACTTCCTTCAAGCCTGTCAAAGATAAACTTCCCTGACAGATCAGCTCCGACTGAAGTTTGGAAAAGCATGTTGTCGTGAAGGGGTTCATGAAAGAAAGGATCCATCCTTGATGCATAATGAAACATATAACTGAAATGCTGCGCATATAAAATGCCCAGGTTGTATCTCCCGCTCAACCCCACAAAAAATGCTTCCCTCACATCCTCCGATTGCCTGCCTGTCCAGTCGAGCCAGAGGTTAAGATATTTCTGATCGCTTCCATACTGAAAGAATATGCCATCTATGTTAGGCCGGTAATATGAGAGTGAATCCTGAAAAAACATGCGGGGATATTTTTCCAGAGCCAGTGACCTGGGAAAGGCACCCATGATGAATAAGTAAGGTTCCCGGCAAAATTCATAATATGCAGTAGGATAAATCCTGTCAATAATATTATCGCTTCCGAATTCATGCATCAGATTAACACCACCCACTATACTATGAACAGAATCCCACTTAAATCCAACCTCAGGAGCTATCATAACCCCGGCCATGGTCTGGGGAACCTTTACTTCCGAACCTGAAAATTCTATGTTATCAAAAAAAGAGAAGAGCCGGGTCTGCCAAAAAAAATCCTGGGAAAGAAGGCTGGAACAGAAAAGGGAAGTCAATAATAATGTTAGCGATAATTTTTTCATAGTTAATGAATTTCCTTATTTTCGCAACAATATAAATTGAATGTCAAATATAGTCATTATACCAACATACAGGGAGAAGGAAAACATTGAAGCCCTCATAAAAGCAATTTTATCGCTCGGCAATCCTTTTGACATCCTTGTCATTGATGACAACTCACCCGATGGAACGGCTAACATCGTAAAAGAACTTCAGAAATCAAATCCCCGGATACATCTTATTGAACGGCCAGGGAAACTTGGTCTCGGTACTGCATATATAGCTGGTTTTAATTACGCAATAGAAAGAGGTTACAATTATATTTATGAGATGGATGCCGATTTCTCTCACGCCCCGGAAGACCTTCCCAGGCTCTTTGAAGCCTGTAATGATGGTGGCGCGGATGTGGCAATAGGTTCAAGATATATAAGCGGAGTAAATGTGGTAAACTGGCCTCTATCCAGAGTTCTGATGTCATACTTCGCTTCAATCTATGTCAGGTTCGTGACAGGCATGAAAGTCATGGATACAACTGCAGGATTCGTCTGCTACAGGAGGGATGTACTTGAAAATATCCTTCCAAACCAGGTACGCTCAGTTGGTTACAGCTTCCAGATTGAGATGAAATTCATAGCCTGGAAGCTGGGCTATAAAATCGCTGAAGTGCCTATCATTTTCACTGACAGAAAGATGGGCTCATCAAAAATGTCGGGCGGTATCTTTAACGAAGCTATCTGGAATGTTCTGAGGATTAAGATCAGGAGCTGGTTTGTGAAGTACCGGCGCAACGGCTCAACATAATAGCCCCCCAACCCCCCTGAAGGGGGACTAAAACAGCAATACATAAAATCCCCCCGCTTAGGCGGGAGGTTGGGGTGGGTTTATAAATCTAAAAATGTCCACTACCTTAATAAAAAATGCAACAATAGTAAATGAAGGGAGATCCTTCAGAGGCGATGTTCTTATTAAGGATGAGTTAATTTCTGCTTTAGGTCTGCCGGGACAAATAAAATCTCCTCCGGGAGCAAACACAATGGATGCCACAAGTCTGCTGCTGATCCCCGGAATCATAGACGACCAGGTCCACTTCAGGGAACCCGGACTTACACACAAAGGTGACATTTTCACGGAATCGCGTGCTGCAGCTGCGGGAGGGATTACCTCTTTTATGGATATGCCCAATACCGTTCCTCAGACAATCACCATCGATGCACTTAACGAAAAATACCGTCTGGGCTCCGAAAAATCACTCATAAACTATTCTTTCCTGATAGGTGCTACAAACGACAATCTTGATGAAATATTAAAAGCAGATCCGAAAGAGGTTTGCGGGATAAAAGTTTTCATGGGCTCTTCAACAGGAAATATGCTGGTCGATAACAAAGACTCATTGAAGGAATTGTTCAGAAGGGCACATATGCCTGTAAGTGCACACTGCGAGGATGAGACAACAATAAGGAAGAACACTGATTTTTACAGACAGAAATACGGTGAAGATATTCCTTTCAGCATGCACCCTATGATCAGAAGCAGGGAAGCCTGTTTCCTTTCATCATCATATGCCGTTAACCTTGCACGGGAATACAATACAAGGCTGCATATCTTTCATCTGTCGACAGCAGATGAAATGAAACTTTTCAGCAGTGAGCTTCCGCTTCATGAAAAAAAGATAACGGCTGAAGTTTGTGTTCATCACCTGTGGTTTGATGATACATACTATGAAAATTACGGCTCAAAAATAAAATGGAACCCGGCGATTAAAACCAGGTTCGACAGGGATTCTCTGATCAATGGCGTGAACAACAACCTGATCGATATTATTGCCACGGATCATGCTCCTCACACAACCGAGGAGAAGTCGAACAGCTATTTCAAGGCCCCGTCAGGAGGACCACTCGTTCAGCATTCGCTGGTTGCGATGCTCGAGCTGTGGCACAGGAAAATCTTCCCGCTCGAGAAAATTGTAGAAAAGATGTGCCATAATCCTGCAATAATATTTAATATTAAAGGAAGAGGATTCATCCGGGAGGGGTACAAAGCTGACCTCTGCCTTGTAAATACCGATGATCCGTGGACAGTAACGAAGGATAACATATTATATAAGTGCGGATGGTCGCCATTCGAAGGAATCACTTTCCGCTCGAAAGTGGTTCAGACGATTGTCAATGGCACACCTGTATATAATAAAGGTATATTCAACGAAGATTACCGGGGAGAGAGGCTGCTGTTTGAGAGATAACTGAGTAGTAACTGAGGGGATTGCTTCGTCGTCCCGCTGACGCGGTGCTCCTCGCAATGACAGTTATCCTGACAGGATTCTCTGATAAATGAAAAACGGATTCATACCGAAGGTAGCGTCATTGCGAGGAGCGCAGCGACGAAGCAATCCCCTCCCTCACCACAAACCTTACTGTGCTTCTCATACGCTGCTCCAGCAATATTTCACGTCCTGAAGTTATGCGTGTTATTGCTTCCGGAGTGTAGTGCCGTATGGTAAGCATCTCAGTATTTTCATTATATAATGCTGAATATTCGGTTTCAAGGTCTACGAGGAGCGATTCTATTTTCGGTCGTTCATCATCGACACATACATCGATAGCTACAGCGCTGGCTTCAACCAGATTGACCTTAATCCCATGTTTTATGAATGTATGAAAGATCCTGCTGAGGTTGTCGCCCATTACAAATGAGAAATCCCTGGGCAGAATGGAGATCAGGAGCTGGTTCTCTTTTCTGATAAAGACAGGCATTGTCTTTTTTAAAGTCGCATCGGCCTTTACAATCGTACCTGGTTCATCAGGATCAATGAATGATCTTACATGAAGGGGGATGTTTTTATTGTGAAGCGGTTTGATTGTCTTCGGGTGAATGACTTTGGCTCCGGAGAATGTCATCTCAACAGCCTCCTTATATGAAATCTCCTCCATTTTCCGGGCATCGTTAAGCCATTTTGGATCAGCATTGAGAACTCCGGGAACATCTTTCCATACTGTAACACTTCCGGCATCCAGCATGTTGGCAAGGATGGCAGCAGTATAGTCCGAACCTTCCCTTCCCAGTGTTGTTGACCAGCCGGCTGCCGTTGAGCCAATAAAACCCTGGGTGACATAAAGAGGGAATTTCCTGAAATCGAAGGCTGCCCTGATCATGCTCGTGCTTTCATTCCAGAGGATATTGGCATCGCGGTATCTGTCATCGGTAAGAAGTGCTTTTCTAATATCCACCCAGGCGGCATTAATCCCTGACTTCCTGAGGTATTCTGCAACTATCATTGTCGACCAGATCTCTCCGTATGATACTATCTGGTCATATTCAAAATCGAATGAAGATCTTTTCGAAGACCGGAGGTATTCCCGGAGTTTTGCAAACGAATTGTCGATATTTCCCCTGGCTGAGTTTCCTGAAGGGAATAGTTCATCTGCAATTGAAGCATGATAACTATAAATATTATCCAGATGGTCTTTATAGCTCTTATCGCCCTCCATCCATGCTTTAAGGACCTTCTCAAGAGCGTTGGTCGTTTTTCCGAAAGCCGAAACGACAACCACGAGGTTCTCCTTTTCCTTTGAAACTATCTTTGCCAGGTTCCTGATACCCGCTGCATCCTTAACAGAGGCACCTCCAAATTTATAGACCTTCATTAACTGATATTTATTACAGAATAATGAATTCAAATTTAATAATAATGAATTAACTTAGGGTTCACTATGAACAGTTATAAAATTACCACACTCAATGACTTTATTACGCTGATGCAGAAGGATTTCCCTTATGCAAAAGGCGAGCTTTCAAGTCTTCTCAGCCATATAGGTACGGCTGCCAAGATCGTCAACAAGAAGATTAACAAGGCAGGACTGGTGGACATAATCGGGAAGGCCGGCATGGTAAATGTACAGGGTGAAAATCAGCAGAAGCTCGATGTCTTTGCCGATAAAGTATTTACTGATGCTCTAAGGTCGAGCGGTGAGTGCTGCGGCATTGCCACCGAAGAAAACCAGCATGAGATCGTATTCAGCGACAAGCTTGCCAGAAAGGGGAAATATATTGTATGCATGGATCCTCTCGACGGCTCATCTAATATCGACTATAATGTCTCGGTTGGTTCAATCTTCTCAATATACAGAAGAATAACCCCGAGAGGAGAGTCGGTAAAAAATGAGGATTTCATCCAGCATGGCACACAGCAGGTGGCTGCCGTATATATCATCTATGGATCATCTACCATGCTTGTATATACAACGGGTAATGGGGTAAACGGCTTTACCCTTGATCCGTCAATAGGCGAATTCTGTCTTTCCCATTCATACATGAAGACTCCCGATGACGGTAAGATTTACTCTATCAATGAAGGGAATTATGTCTATTTCCCGTCAGGGATCAAGAAATACTTAAAATATTGCCAGGAGAAGGATGAAAATACCGGGAGACCATATACTTCAAGATATATTGGTTCGCTGGTTTCAGATTTTCACAGGAATCTGCTTATGGGAGGGGTGTTTCTATATCCGCCCAACGATAAGATGCCCGAAGGCAAGCTGAGGCTTGTATATGAGTGCAATCCAATCGCATTCATCGCAGAACAGGCAGGTGGCTCAGCATCAAACGGCAGCCGGCGTATTCTTGATATCGAACCCTTATCTTTGCACCAGCGTTCGCCATTATATGCAGGATCAAAAAATATGGTACAGAAGATCGAAGAAACTCTAGGCATCAGCAGGGACTGAACCATTGAATCAGCTGATGAAAAAAAACGAAATAGCAGGTATCTATTCTGATCATTCCGCACTTGGGCAGATATTTGAATATCTGGACAAAACCGATGCCGGCACTCTTCATGTTGAAGGATTGTCAGGTTCTTCAAGATCAGTTATCCTGGCATCTGTCCATGAGAAATTGCAGTCCATCCACCTGGTGATAATCCCCGAAAAGGAAGATGCTGCTTATTTTTATAACGACCTGATTGCACTTGAAGGAGAAGAGGGTATCTTTTTCTTTCCGTCGACTTATAAACGTTCAGTGCAATATGAACAAACCGAACCTGCAAACATCGTCCTTCGGACCGAAGTGCTGAACCATCTTTCTTCAGGCAGAAGAAAAGGGATAATAATATCTTATCCCGAATCGGTGATGGAAAAGGTGATCAGCAAAAAGAACCTCAAAAAAAACACTTTCAGGATAGCAAAGGGAGATAAGCTCTCGCTTGAATTTATCGAGGAGATGCTTCATGAATATGGCTTTGAACGGGTCGATTTTGTCTATGAACCCGGACAATACTCAATAAGGGGAAGCATTGTGGACGTCTTTTCATTTTCATCAGACCTCCCCTGCCGGATCGATTTCTTCAGCGATGAAGTTGAAACGATACGGTCATTCAACACCGAAGATCAGCTCTCCGTAAAAAATCACGATGCAATTCAGATAATACCCAATATCCAGGATATCTCCGTTGAAGAGATAAGTGACTCATTTGCGGATTTCCTGCCTCCTTCATCTGTTATCTGGACGGAAGATGCAGGTTTTATCAGAGAAAAGGTAAATTCGATCTATCAGCAGACTGCACAACGGGAAGAATCAGGGCAGCTTACCGGCAGGAAGGAACTGGTGATGACCGGGAACAGACTCATTGAAGAATGTGGCAGGTTCAGAATGGTTGAATTCGGCAGGCAAACTGTATCTGAAGGGGAAATAAAGATCCGTTTCAGGACAGAACCTCAGCCGGTTTTCAACAAGAATTTTGAACTCCTCTCTGATAAACTTCTTGAGAATAAACTCGATGGTTATAAAACTTATATTATTTCTGAAAGCCAGTCGCAGATCGACAGGTTGAAGGATATTTTCGCTGAAATAAATCCGGGAGTCAGCTTTGTCCCCCTGATCATAAACCTTCATGCAGGATTCACAGATCATGATCTGAAGGTATGCATATATACTGACCACCAGATATTTGACAGGTATCACAAATTCAGGATAAGGGGATACTTCACCAAAAAAGAAAGCATATCTGTTAAAGAATTAACAGGACTCAACCCGGGTGATTATGTTGTCCACATCGATCATGGCATAGGAAGGTTCGGAGGCCTTGAGAAAATAGAGGTCAACGGAAAGGTGCAGGAGGCGATCAAGCTTGTTTACAGGGATAATGATATACTGTACGTGGGCATCCACTCACTCCACAGAATCTCAAAATACAAGAGCGGCGAAAACTCACCGCCGAAGATCTATAAGCTTGGTTCGGGTGCATGGCAGAAGCTGAAACAGGCCACCAAAAAAAGAGTCAAGGATATCGCAAAGGATCTGATTCACCTGTATGCAAAAAGGATGGCTTCGGATGGATATTCCTTCTCTCCCGATTCATATCTCCAGCGGGAACTTGAGGCATCATTTATCTATGAGGATACTCCTGACCAGGTGAGCACTTCATTGTCGATAAAGGAAGATATGGAGGCACCCCATCCGATGGATCGCCTGGTTTGCGGTGATGTCGGTTTCGGGAAGACGGAAGTTGCTGTAAGAGCTGCGTTCAAAGCAGCTTCCGACAGCAAGCAGACAGCAATACTTGTTCCGACTACCATCCTGGCACTTCAGCATTATAAAACATTTTCTTCACGACTTAAGGATTACCCATGCTCTGTGGAATATCTTACAAGGCATAAAAAGGCAAAAGATGAAAAGAGGATTGTCAAAGAACTTGCTGAAGGAAAAATAGATATCATCATAGGCACACATAAGCTTGTCGGAAAGGAAATCAAGTTCAAGGACCTTGGGTTGCTCATCATCGATGAGGAACAGAGGTTTGGCGTTTCAGTTAAGGAGAAACTTAAAAAGATGAAGGCAAGTGTTGATACACTGACGCTCACAGCTACTCCTATTCCGCGCACATTGCAGTTTTCACTGATGGGAGCCCGCGACCTGTCAATAATCAATACCCCGCCGCCAAACCGAATGCCTATCGTCACAGAGCTTCATGGCTTCAATGAGGAAATAATAAAGGAAGGAATCGAGTATGAGGTCTCAAGGAACGGCCAGGTGTTTATTATTCATAACCGGGTTGAGAATATTAAAGAGATCCAGGCAAAGGTTCAGCGCATCTGTCCTAATGTTAAAACTGCAATTGTACATGGACAGATGGACGGCAGGACTATCGAAAATGTAATGTTTGATTTCATCCAGGGTGATTATGATGTTCTGATAGCAACGACCATCATTGAATCGGGACTTGACATCCCTAATTCAAATACGATCTTCATCAACGATGCTCATCATTTCGGATTGTCGGAATTGCATCAGCTGAGGGGACGTGTCGGAAGGTCGAATAAAAAGGCATTCTGTTATCTGCTGGCTCCTCCTCTTAACAATCTCACGCACGAAGCCAGAAGGAGACTCAAAGCTATAGAAGAATTCTCGGAACTGGGAAGCGGTTTCAACATTGCAATGCAGGATCTTGACATACGTGGTTCGGGAAATCTGCTTGGCGGTGAGCAGAGCGGCTTCATTGCCGATATCGGGTTTGAGACCTATCAGAGAATACTTAATGAAGCCATGATGGAACTGAGAGAATCAGAACCAGAGGCAGTAATCCGCGATGAAAAAGTTTCGGAAGAAAAGAAGAAAATCATTTCTGCGAAATCATTTGTATCTGATTTCCAGATTGATACTGATCTGGAGATAATGTTCCCTGATGAATATGTTTCAAATATTTCGGAAAGAATACGACTTTATAAAGAGCTTAATGAGATTGAGAATGAAGAAGCTCTTCAGCTTTTTGAGAAGAGACTTACCGATCGTTTTGGTCCGCTTCCGCCACCTTCTGCATCACTGCTCGACATTGTCAGGGTCAAGTGGATCGCCGTTAAGCTGGGCATAGAGAAAATTCTGCTCAAGAACAACCTCCTGATAGCCAATTTCATTTCTGATCCGGAATCACCATTTTACAGGAGTCAGCAATTTGTTTCCATAATGAACTATGTTAACAGGCATCAGAGGCAAATGTCAGTTAAACAGAAAGAGACAAAGCTGAGTTTGACTATAAGAGACATTAATTCAGTTAAGTCGGCAATTCAGATACTGAATAGTATTCAATCACAGGCCGCTGGCGCGGATTTGGCTTCGCCGAGCTCGCAAAGGTTGACCTCTTAGTCCGCTGGCGCGGATTTGGCTTCGCCGAGCTCGCAAATGTTAGCCTCAGTTTCCGCTGGCGCGGATTTGTAATCCGTGCCTTTGCTCGGTTGTAATCCGTGCCTTTGCTCGGTTGTAATCCGTGCCTTTGCTCGGTTGTAATCCGTGCCTTGATAAATATTGTCTTTTTCTTACCTTTGTGTTTTAAATATCATCATGAACCTGATTTTTGACATTGGCAACACGAGCACTAAAGTTGCTGTTTTTGACGGGAGGAAAAAGGTCATCGCACTGCGTACAAAGATTTTCACCTGTGATAAGCTGGAAAAAATGCTCGGTAAATACCAGCTTGACAGGGCGATAGTTTCAACAGTAAGAAATATTCCGGATTTTATAATCGACCTGGCAACACATGGCATCCCTCACGTGCATTTGCTTTCCTTTAAATCGAATCTTCCTTTTAAAAATGAATATGAGACTCCCGAGACACTTGGCCCCGACAGAATTGCTGCTGTTGCAGGGGCCTGCCTGACATTTCCCGGGAAAAAGGTTCTTATTATCGATGCAGGAAGCGCCGTGACTTACGATTTTCTTTATGGCAAGACATATAAGGGAGGGAACATTTCACCAGGTCTCAGCATGAGGTTCCGTGCCCTTCACAAGTTTACAGGTAAGCTTCCGCTTATTTCAACAACAGAAAAATATTCATCTCCCGGGAAGAATACATTCGAAGCTATCAGTGCAGGAGTAATCAACGGCCTGATATATGAAATAAATGAGTATATTCGCACGTTTCTGAAGAAGCATGCCGATATTAAGGTTATCCTTACAGGCGGAGACGGCGGCTATTTAAAAGACAGACTCAGTTACAAGGTCACATATATGCCTGATATTGTGATTGATGGTTTAAATTATATTCTGGAGTACAATGCAAAATAGAGCAGCAAAAATCCTTTCAGCAATTCTTATATTCATCCCTCTTTATTCTTCAGGTCAAAAATCAGTCAACTCCCCGCTGGCACGTTTTAATCTCGGCATCATTGAACCTGCAGGCTCATTCAGGAGCCTGGGAATGGGAGGAACAGGAGTTGCGATCAGGGATAATCTCAATATTTATTATCTTAATCCGGCTTCATACAGCAGTCTTGACACCAATTCATTCGTATTTGATTTTGGCATTGACTATGGTGTAAATATTGTTACTGACGGAACCAATGATGACTTATCAGAAGACCTTAATTTTGATCACTTCATGATAGGTTTTCCCATTTCAAAGAGATGGGGCATTGCTGCGGGCCTCGTGCCTGTGAGCAATGGTTATTATAATATCGCTGAGCATCTTATTGAAGAGGATCCAATAGGGGAATACTCTTCCTACCATGGCGGCAGCGGAGGATTTACGAATTTCTTCCTTGGAACTGGGCTGAACATTACAAAAAACCTTTCAGCAGGTGTCAACATGTCGTTGCTTTTCGGCTCAATCAAAAGGTTTAATGAGTTTATTTTCACCGATTACGCCTATACTTTTCAAACAAATATGACTGAAAAGCTCCAGATGACGGGTATCGGAATTGATGCCGGACTTCAGTATTCAACCTCGCTCAAAAATGATTATTTTCTGAATATAGGCGCATCCTACAACACAGGAAAACACTGTAAATCGATTTTCGAGAGTATGGCATACCGATATAATATCTACAGCTCGGCAGATACTCTTCCCGGTTTCCCAATTTATGATTCAACAAAAGCGCAGTTGCCCGGGACTCTCCGTGCAGGTCTGGCATTCGGCAAAAAAAATAAGTTCACTTTATCTCTGGATTATGTTTACACAAACTGGGCTAATGCCAGGATAACAGGTTCTGAAGGTTATCTTACCAATACCCATACATTTCTTCTTGGCGCTGAATATACTCCCGACAGATTGTCAAATTACAGCTACCTGAAAAGAATTGATTACCGTATTGGCGGTCATATCGGAAACAACTACCTTTTACTCAATGGTTATAAGGTTAATGAATTAGGAGCAAGCATCGGAGCCGGCTTGCCAATGAAACGCAGATATGCAAGTCCGGCTGCCTTCTATTCAAAATTTAATTTCTATATCGATTATACCAGGAAATCAATGACCGGTGCCCCATTCGTACATGATGAGAATTATTTCACAATCGGATTAAGCCTTAATCTGTATGATAACTGGTTCTTCAAACGGAAATATGATTAAAGTTCACTGCTGCAAAAATGAATAAGTTCTGTCATATATTCCCGGCAATACTTTTTTCTGCAGTCCTTCTCACTTCCTGTGAAACCAAAGTTGAGACCATTAAGAATACCGATGTGCTTTCCATGCCATCAATAACCGGAAAAGATTTCGTCACGGTGTATAACGATTCCGGCAAGGTTCAGCTTGTTATGAGAGCACCGATCATGGAGACCTACACAAATGATGATTCTCCATATACTGAATTTGTTTTCGGCATTTATGTGGTATTTTATGACGGACACAAGGACTCGGTCGGCTATGCAACCTCTAAGTATGCTAAATTTCTCGATAAGAAGAAGCTGTGGGAGCTCAGGGATAGTGTCATTCTTGTGAATGTGTCGAACGACAGGCTTGAAACAGAACAATTGTTCTGGGACCAGGAGAAGGATTTTATTTACACCGACCGTTTTGTCAAGATCATCAATGAGGATCAGATAATTATGGGCACCGGTTTTGAATCTGATATAAGGCTCACAACACGCCGGATCAAAAATCCATCCGGACCAATTTATCTCAAAGATGAATAAAATATTAACTTTGAGATATGAATGCTATAGTGGTCATACTGCTGGCGATGCTGTTTTCGGCATTCTTCTCCGGGATGGAAATAGCATTTGTAGCATCCAATAAACTTCGCATAGAGCTCGACCACAAACAGAGGGTCTTCGGCTCCGGAATAATCAAAGTATTTACAAATAATCCGGGTCAGTATATTGCAACAATGCTGATCGGCAATAATATTGCACTTGTTATATACGGCCTTTTTTTTTCGGATCTTCTTACCCCGGCTCTTGCACCAGGTATCGGTTCTGATCTGCTTGTGCTGATAATAAGCACAATAATTTCAACGGGAATATTGCTGCTCTTTTCGGAATTCCTGCCAAAGACAGTTTTTGTAATCTCCCCTAATTTCTTTCTTAAGATACTTAGTATCCCCACTATCTTCTTCTTCTGGATCTTCTATCCTGTCAGCAAACTGACACTTTCAGCCTCAAACTTCTTCCTTAAGATCTTCTTCAGAAACAGACCTGGTGAAAAAACCCGCGAGGATGTGATTTTCAGCAAATATGATCTCGACCATTTTGTGAATCTCAGCCAGCAGGGTAAAGAGGGATCTGAGCCTTTTCAGCATAATATAAGGATCTTCCAGAATGCACTGGACTTCTCGAACGTCAGACTGAGGGAATGCATGATCCCACGTACAGAAATTGAAGCCATTGAAAGTACTAGCTCGCTTGAAGAGCTCAAAAACAAGTTCATTGAAACACAGCATTCAAGGATCCTGGTCTATCAGAGCTCCATCGATAATATTATTGGATATTTTGAGCTGAAAGATATTTTCAAGAATCCTTCAGATATAAGGTCTTCGATCAGGAAGCTTACAATAGTACCCGAAACTATGGCTGCAAACAGGCTGTTGAAAGTATTTGTCGAGGAAAAAAAGAATCTGGCTCTGGTGGTCGATGAGTTTGGCGGCACATCAGGAATTGTGACCATTGAAGATGTTCTGGAGGAGATAGTTGGAGACATCGAGGATGAGCATGATGTAAATGTGCTCACCGAGAAGATCACAGGTAAAAATGAATATGTCTTTTCAGGCCGCCTTGAGATTGATTACCTTAACGATAAGTATCATCTTGGATTGCCGGAGGAAGATGAATATGAGACGCTTGCCGGTATGATTCTCTATTTCCATGGTAGTATACCCGGCAACAATGATGTTGTCAGGATAGGCAATTACATTTTTAAAGTTCTGAGGAGTTCCGCAACCAGGCTGGAATTGGTTAATCTTAAGATTGAATAAAATTCCGACAAAAAAGTCTATGATGCCGTAGAGCCTGAGGGTGTTTCAAAAGTCAGTTTTAACCGCAAAGTGCGCTAAGTAATAGCAAAGGACGCAAAGTTAAACACCATACAAATAACACTTTGCGATCTTTGCGCTATCCCAATAATTATCGGGACTTTGCGGTCTTTGCGGTTAAATGGATTTCCCCTTTTAAAACACCCTTATCTAGGGATGTTCATAAATACTGAAAACAATTGATTGTCAAATAGTTAAATCATAGTAAATTTAAGAAAAAACCCCGAAAAAGCTCGTTACAGCTATAAATCTATAAATCGGGGTAATTTCTTAAAAAACACTATGAGAAAGATACGAAGAATTTTTGAATCCACCCCGGAAATTAGCTTTCTCTCCCCTGAGAAAGAGTTTTCACTCTATTTGGAAGCCTTTAACGAATCAGAACTAGGAAGGATCTACCAGGCCATTCCGTGGGACATCATTGTTAAGAAGTTAAAGATCAGGGAGAACAGAAAGGGACCGGATCTTACTTTCGGGCCTCAGGGGATGGTTGCCCTGATGTTTTTAAAATCATATCTGTCATGTTCAGATCAGATGCTGATCAATCACCTGAACGGGAATATCCAGTTCCAGATATTCTGCGGTATATTACTTGGCACTGAGCGTATCAAGAATTTTAAGATAGTCAGCGATATAAGGTGCAGCCTTGCCAGAAAGCTTGACATCAAAGAACTTCAGGATGTTTTAGCCGGTTACTGGAAACCTTACCTGAGAGATCCCAATATCATGCTTGAAGATGCTACCTGTTATGAGACATCCATGCGTTATCCGACCAATGTTAAGCTTCTTTGGGAAAGCACAGAGTGGACATACGAGCAGCTTAAGGTTAT
>JALONV010000080.1 GCA_025454755.1 Bacteroidales bacterium
TCCTTTATCCTTTATCCTTCTCATCACAATCACATTCCTCAAAGCTCTTCTTATATTGTTCTATAGCTTTAAGGCTCATCCCCATGCTTGAGAATCCTCCATCGTGATACAGGTTCTGCATCGTGACCTTTCTTGTAAGGTCTGAAAAGAGAGCAACACAGTAATCGGCGCACTCTTCAGCTGTGGCATTTCCAAGCGGAGACATCCGTTCCGAGAAGTCAACCAGCGAATCGAAACCATGGATGCCGGCACCGGCTGTTGTCGGAGTCGGCGACTGTGAGATAGTATTGATCCTGACTTTCCTGTCGCGGCCATAAATATATCCGAAGCTCCGGGCTATTGATTCAAGCAAAGCCTTTGCATCACCCATGTCGTTGTACCCGGTAAGTGTCCTCTGTGCGGCCACATACGAGAGAGCCACCACAGATCCCCATTCCTTTATTGCATCCAGCTTGTATGCAGTCTGTAAAATCCTGTGGAAACTGAGCGCTGAGATATCGAATGTCTTCAGCATGTTCTCATAGCTGGTCTGTTCGTACGGGATATCTTTTCTGACATTCGGAGACATCCCTATTGAATGAAGTATGAAGTCGAACTGTCCTCCGAATATCTTCATGCTCCCGGAAAGAAGGTTATCGATATCCTCCATTTTTGTAGCGTCAGCAGTAATGACTTTGCTTCCGGTTTTTTCTGCCAGCTCGTTGATGGATCCCATTCTTACCGCGACAGGTGAATTGGTAAGCACAAGCTGTGCACCCTGCTGCCATGCCTTAAGTGCCACCTGCCATGCAATCGACTTTTCATTCAGAGCCCCGAAAATGATCCCTTTTTTACCTTTTAACAATGAACCTTCCATTTTAAAATCTTGAATTTTTAGCAGATTGAATAAGTTCCCGGGCATTCTTCATCGCAGTCTCAGTGATCTCACTGCCGCTAAGCAATCTGGCAACTTCAACAATCCGTTCTTTGGGAGATAACAACTTAATCCTGGTAATTGTTGAATCGCCTGTATCATCTTTATATACATGGTAATGCCTGGTCCCTCTGGCTGCCACCTGGGGGAGATGTGTAATATTCACTACCTGCATATATTTCCCCATTTCTGCCAGGATCTGACCGACCTTGTCAGCCACCTCACCTGAAACGCCCGCATCTATCTCATCAAAGATTATTGTTGGCAGGTTGATATTTTTTGTGAGAAGCGACTTCAGGCTCAGCATAACTCTTGAGAGTTCTCCGCCCGAGGCTATCCTTGCCAGATTTTCCGGTTCAACCTGCTTGTTTGCAGAGAACAGAAATTCAGCATGATCGATTCCTGAAGCTGTAAAATCCGGAAGCCGTGACAGATCGATCATGAACCTCGCATTGGGCATCCCAAGCTGCTTTAAAAGATCTGTGATCCTTTTTTCAACATCATGAAGTATGCTTTTTCTTTTTCCGGAAAGCTCACCGGAAAGCCTGTCAAGTTCCCCGGTATCTTTTTTCAGAAGAGATTCCAGCTCAGTCATCCGTTCATCGCTTCCGGCAATTGATCTGACGATATTCTTCATCTCCCCCCGCTTCTTTATCAGCTCATCAAGATTGGCGGCACGGTGTTTCTGCATCAGTGAATAGAGTGTGTCGAGCCGGTCATTGATCTTGTCGAGCCTGTGAGGATCTGCATCGACTGATGCGTTTAGTTTTTCCAGCTCGCCGGCAAGATCAGCTATTTCAATATAAGAAGATTCCAAACGTTTCAGGATATCCTCTCCATCCGGGAGGAATTCCTTTATTTTTGAGAGGCTCTGCTTTGCGTCTCTCAGCATTATAAGAATTGAATTTGACTCCGCCGAAAATAGAGTTGATGCTTTGCTAAGTCCCGATTTGATCTCCTCTGCATGGGCAAGGAGCTCCTGCTCTTTTTCCAGCACCTCCTGCTCTCCTTCAACAAGCCTGGCATCTTCGAGCTGGTTCAGCTGAAAACGGTAATATTCAAGATCAGCCTGATTCCTGCCGGCTTTTTCCTTCGCCTCATCATATTCCTTTTTAAGGGCGCGATAGCGGTGGTAGATCTTCCTGTATTGTTCAGAAATTTTATTTGTGCCTGCAAATGAATCAATGACATTCAGCTGAAAAGTATTATCATGCAGCATTAATGTCTGATGCTGTGAATGAATATCTATCAGACGGTCGCCCATCTCCTTTAAAAGATTTATGGTTACCGGTGTATCATTTATAAAAGCCCTCGATTTACCTGCAGGATTGATCTCTCTTCTCAGAATTGTTACAGGCTCATAATCCAGTTCATTGGAAGTAAAAAAATCCTCAAGGTCGTATTCCTCGATCCTGAATGTGCCTTCGACCACGCATTTTTCTTCTTTTTCGAGTAACACTGAAGAATCGGCCCTGTTGCCAAGAATAAGTGAAAGGGCTCCGAGAAGTATTGTTTTTCCGGCACCGGTCTCGCCGGTGATGATCGTCAGTCCGTTTTCCAGTTCAACGTCCAGATCTTTAATAAGCGCATAGTTTTGAACGTAAAGTTTTAACAGCATAAACGGAAATTATAGTCAGTTAGCAGCGGTTATCTTCTGGTACTTCGACTTATTCGACGGGTCAATTTCTGAAAGTATCTCAACGACACGGCTTTTCTCCTCAGGGAATGATTCACTGAAGATGTTAATCAGCTCTTCTGATTTTGCCTCGACAACAATCTGAACCAGGTACATGAACGGATCAGGCTTGTTCCTGTATACATCCTGTATGAGCTTCAGGCTTTCGACCATGCGTGTCCTGGCTTCAGCAATCTTTGATTCCATTTTGTCGAGTCCGTTGATACTGTACTCATATATGAACCTCCTTACACCTTCATATTCCTTGTCGAGAACGTTTTTAACAAGCCAGTACCTGTTACGGTTTCTGGAGCCGTCGTAAGGCTTCCATCCTGCTTCAGGCGCATTCTGGGCATTCGTGACTATTTTTTCTGCCATCTGGAAATATTCTGTTCCGCCAAGAGGCGAAAAAGAGTCATAGTCAAATCCGAGTATCATATATGTGTAATATGCAAGGACAGAAACCAGGCTTGACCTGTGTGTGTTAGGGTCAAATTCAAGGGGCTGAAACTCCACATACCTGAACCTGAAGTTATTATCTACAAAATTTAGTATGGTGGAATTATATGTTGTATTGTAGACAGGCCTCTTCATCTGTATCTGGATAGTTCCGGAGAATTCATCTGAAGATATCTGGTCGTTCAGGGTAATAAGGAAATTGCATTCGATCCGTTCTGAATAACTGAAAACATTGTTCGTCCAGACGGTATTATTCATGAACTCGTAAATATCGCGCTGCATATTCTCAAATACCTGCCTGTTCGATCCCTGTATTCTCTGGGCAGAGACCTGAACGTTGCAGTTCAGTTCCTGGGCAAGGGATACAGAAGGAAACAGAACAAGGAAAATGAGAACTATGTATTTTGAAAATCGGATTAACATCATCCTGATAAATTACCTGATCATTGAAACAATTTTGTCAAGGATATCCCTTGCAGCCTCTTCTTTGGATTTCAACTCAAATTTATCAATATTATTGTACTTGTCAACTATAGTGATCCGGTTTGTGTCGTATCCGAAGCCTGCACCTTTTTCCCTTAGTGAGTTCAACACAATGACGTCCAGATTTTTCCGTTTGAGCTTCTCTTTTGCATTATTGATCTCATTCCCTGTTTCAAGGGCAAAGCCTGCCAGTATCTGATATTCTTTCTTCATCCTGCCGAGTTCAGCAGCAATATCTATGGTTGGTTTAAGTCTCAGTGTAAGGTTCTTCTCCGATTTCTTCATCTTTTCCTTCTCAACCATTACAGGCGTATAATCGGCAACAGCTGCTGAAAGTATCGCAACATCGCACTTGGGGAATCTTGAAATGCATTCCCTGGCCATTGAATCTGCTGTAGTCACCCTGGTGACCTTTACCGTGCTGTCGGAGGGGAGTAAATCAACCGGTCCGAGAACCAGTTCAACATCAGCACCGTATCCGGCTGCGGCCTCTGCAAGGGCAATTCCCATTTTCCCTGATGAATGATTACTGATAAAACGGACAGGATCTAGAGGTTCCCGTGTGGGGCCTGCATTGATAAGGACACGCTTCCCTCTCAGCGGCTTATCGCTTTTTTTTTTTTTAAAGAAGCTCTTTATTTCCTTTACTATATCTTCCGGCTCTGCCATTCTGCCTTTTCCTTCGAGGCCGCTGGCAAGCTCTCCTGTTTCAGGTTCAAGTATTATGTTGCCGAAAGCCTTAAGTGTTTCAATATTGATGACTGTTGCAGGATGCTTCAGCATATCAGAATCCATTGAAGGAGCCAGGAAGACAGGACAGCGTGCCGACAAGTATGTTGTTAAAAGAAGGTTGTCAGCAATACCTCCGGCCATCTTTGCCATTGTGTTGGCAGTTGCAGGGGCAACCAGAAGCAGATCGGCCCATAATCCAAGGTCGACATGACTGTTCCAGTCGCCGTTTTCCGGATTATAAAATTCTGTCAGAACCGGATTCTTCGATAAAGTTGAAAGGGTCAGAGGTGTAATGAACTCTTTGGCGTGCTGTGTCATAATCACTTTAACTTCAGCACCTTCCTTAACAAGAAGACGGATAATTGCTGCTGTCTTATAGGCAGCAATTCCTCCTGTCACACCTACCAATATGTTTTTGCTTTTCAGCATTTTAAGGCAGATTTATTTTTGCCTGGCCGCTTCGGTATTCCTGTGGAAAATCTTTTTGTCTTCAAGTTCCTGCAAAGCGATAAGCGTCGGTTTAGGAAGACGTTCGTAGAACTTGGAGATCTCTATCTGTTCACGGTTTTCAAATACTTCTTCCAGGTTGTCGCTGTATGAAGCAAACTCCTCAAGCTTCTTGTTCAGTTCCTGCTTCATCTCAACTGCAATCTGGTTTGCCCTTCTCGATACGATGATCACCGTCTCATAGATGTTTCCCGTTCCCTGACTCATGTGGTCGAGATTGCGTGTAATTGTTGTTACCGGTGCATTTGATTTTCTGTAATCCATATTTGTTTATTGTATATTAGCTTCTGTATTCTTTATATCTATCTTCAGATATTTTGCCGTATCCTCATATATCTTTCTGACATCCTTTTCATAGGAGCTCCTGGGGAATTCTTCCATGAAAGAATAATAGTCATCAAGAGTTGCCTGATATCTTTCCTTCTGTTTTATGTCATAACTGTTTTCAGCAAAGAGGAAAAGTGATTTCAGCTTCAGGTACATCATTTCTTCCCTGTACTTTGTTTCAGCAAATTCTTTCAGGCTGTTTGACAGGGCTGTCACAGCCGCCTTGTATTGTTCCATATCGTAGTAAAGCTTAGCACTCATATACGATTTTTCAACCAGTCTTTCCTGAAGGACGGTCATTAATTTCTTGCATTCATCAGCCTTTGAGCTGTTAGGATAGCGGGCTAGAAAGACGCTAAAACCTTCAATTGCAGTACGTGTATTCATCTGATCGAGTTCTGCCCGGGGCGAAATGTTGTAGTCGCACAGTGCCGACATATATGTGGCATCTTCAATGTGCTTGCCGTATCCAAATTGCTCGACATATGATTTGAAATAGCTTCCGGCGAGTTCGTACTGCTTCATTCCGTAATAGCTCTGCCCAGCCATCCATGTAAGGTCCTCACCTGATTCCGAAGCCCGGAATCTTGGAAGTATCTGTTCGATAAGCTCGGTGGATTTAACGTACTTGCCGGCTTCAAAGTACTCTTTAGCCTTATCTTTCTTAAGGTCAAAATCAGTGCTTTTAAGCAGCTTCTCGTATCCACCGCAGGAGCTTGCAAGCACCATTATCAGCAGGGCTATTGATATCCGGAGTCTCATAAAAATAATTGCGCAAAATTACTATAAAATTTGAGAATATCAGATATAAACGCAATTATTATGCATTTATTCTGTTCAAATGACGTTCAATCTAAATTACGTATTTATAGGTATCAGGGGAAGAAGGTAATTCCTTATTTTTGGGCAAAATTTTTACAAATACAAATCATCATGGATATTTTTGACAAGATCAATGCTACAAAAGGCTCATTAGGCCAGTATTCTCAGATGGCTGACGGATATTTCATGTTCCCAAAACTTGAAGGAGAGATTGCTCCCCGAATGAAGTTCAGGGGCAAGGAAGTCCTTTGCTGGAGCCTGAATAACTACCTGGGACTCGCCAATCAGCCTGAAGTAAGAAAAACAGATGCAGAAGCCGCAACTGCATACGGCCTTGGATACCCGATGGGTGCAAGAATGATGTCGGGGCATACCGCCAACCATGAAAAGTTTGAAAAGATGGCCGCTGAATTCGTTAAAAAAGAATCAGCATATCTTCTGAACTATGGATACCAGGGGATGGTCTCAATTATTGACGCACTTGTCGACAGACATGATGTTATAGTTTATGATTCCGAATCACATGCCTGCATAATGGACGGACTAAGGCTTCATTTCGGAAAGAGATTCGTATTTCCTCATAATGATATTGAAAACTGCGAAAAACAGCTTCAGCGCGCTACCAGGCTGGTTGAAGAATCCGGGGGAGGCATCCTCGTTATAACCGAAGGTGTATTCGGAATGGCAGGCGACCTTGGAAAACTTGACAAAATTGCAGAACTGAAGAATAAATACAATTTCCGCTTCCTCGTTGATGATGCTCACGGTTTTGGAACAATGGGTCCTTCAGGGGCAGGAACAGGTGAACATTTTGGCGTTCAGGACAAGATAGACCTATACTTTGCGACATTTGCGAAATCGATGGCAGGCATCGGCGGATTCATTGCCGGCAATAAAGATATAATCACATACCTGCGCTTCAACCTCAGGTCGCAGATATACGCAAAAGCTCTTCCGATGGCAATGACACTCGGAGCCATGAAACGCCTTGATCTGATCAAGGCTCATCCAGAATACAGGGAGAAGCTTTGGACCATAGTACACGCATTGCAGAAAGGACTCAAAGAGGCCGGTCTTGATCTTGGAAGAACAGAATCACCTGTCACTCCGGTATTCTTCAAATGTGAACTTTTCCAGGTAACACAACTCATTTATGACCTCAGGGAAAACTTCGGAATTTTCTGCTCAGTAGTTATTTACCCGGTAGTTCCAAGGGATGTAGTGATGCTCAGGCTTATTCCTACAGCTTCGCATTCCCTTGAAGATGTTGAATATACAGTTAATGCATTTAAAGAGATCAAGAGAAAGATAGACAACAATCTTTATCCTAACGAAATCGCAGATTTTTCGAAATAATCTGAACAATTGCTTCCGTCATGCGTTATCTACGTTAGAATTTCGTAGATGACGCCTGTTCAAAACAACATAAAATCTGACCGCAGAAGCCTGCTGAAGGGATATAATATGCTTCTTTATTTTACCGGAAGCATGGTTATGTATGAACCTACCGAAGAGTGTATCACAGATTTTTTCTCCGCCGGGATCCTGAAAAACCTTCCCCTTACAAGCAACAATCCAAGATTCATTCTGGCGGGCTCAATGCTGAGGGAATCGTGTAACGATAAGGAGACATGCAAAAAAAGCCTGATCGCAGATTACCATCGTCTTTTTTCAACGGAAGGTTTAAAAATGGCAGTGCCGGTTAGTTCTGCATATCCTGAGATAAAAACTGACATACATGGCAGAAATGCAGGCGATTTCTATAATTCTTACGGATGGCATTCAATTCCGAGAGGCAAAGTACCTGATGATCACCTCGGGATAGAACTTCTCTTCCTGACAAAACTTACAGATAAGTTTTTACAGCTTGATGATGAACCCTGCTGCTGCGAGATGAAAAAAGAGATCCGCCGTTTCATCGGCGATCATATAATTAACTGGCTCCCTGAATGGAACAACAGAATGCAGGAGAATGCCACATCCGTTTACTACAAGGGGATTGCAGGTATGGCACTTGCCTGTGTAGAGGATCTGCACGGGATCTTTGATTCTCAGGATAAACAGGCAATCCGGTAAAATCTTTCTACCTGGATTAACAACTTATAATAGCAAGCAGATAGCCTGTCAGAAATTCGGATTGAAGAAATTCATTATTGCGCCAAAGTAGTATTCGCGCCACCCCTCAGCAATATCGTCGAAATCATCGTCAGGGATATTGGTATGCTCGACGGTCACCTGTGAGTTTTCACGGTCCTGCTGAATGGAAATCGTGACAACTGATTTCTCCTTTTGTTCGCCAAAGTACCATTCCTGGACAACTTTGCTGTCCTTTATGAATTCGCGGTTCTTACCGGTTATGTCGCCTTCCCATAAAGAGAACTCGCTTTCGGGCTCTTCCGACATTATTGCAGGGTATCCCGACCACAGCTCAATGGTATAGGGATTTGTTAGAGCGGAATAAACGTCAGATGGTTCTGCGTTTATTTTGAATGTTTTTTTGAAAGTTTTCATTTGGAATCTTTCTGTATTTATTCTTTTTAACCGCAAAGGTCGCTAAGGTTCTACGCGAAGGTCGCAAAGATTTGCATTCTTTTCTATGCGTTCTTTGCGGATTTTCCTGTCGAATCACAAATAATTGTGATGAGGCAGGCTTTGCGTTCTTTGCAGTTATTTTGAGATTTCAGATAAATAACGTTCTGCGTCGATGGCAGCCATACATCCTGAACCTGCAGCAGTAACAGCCTGACGGTAGTGAGGGTCCTGGACATCGCCGGCAGCAAAGACTCCCGGTACATTTGTCTTTGATGTGCCGGGTATCGTCCTGATATATCCTATCTCATCGGTGTCAATAAATTTCTTAAAAGCATCCGAATTTGGTGTATGGCCTATAGCCAGGAAGAATCCGTCGATCTTTATCTTTACTATTTCCTCCCGGGGAGTACCTTTTTTCTTAACGAGCACTGCTCCCTCCACTCCATTTTCGCCATAGAGATCGATGGCCTGGTGTTCCCAGAGGATCGTGATATTAGGTGTATTCATCACTTTAGCCTGCATAGCCTTTGATGCTCTGAGAACATTTCTCCGCACTATCAGGTAAACCTTGTTGCATAGGCCTGCCAGGTAAGTAGCCTCTTCAGCAGCTGTGTCGCCTCCCCCTACAACAGCCACATCCTTCTGTTTATAGAAGAACCCGTCACATGTTGCGCAGGCAGAGACTCCCATTCCCGCATACTTCTGTTCTGCTTCAAGCCCCAGGTAGCGGGCAGTTGCGCCAGTTGCAATTATGATTGTATCAGCATCTACAAATTTATTTTCGTCAATCACCACCCTGCGGGTTTTTCCTGTAAAATCGACATCGGTTGCAATGCCAAAGCGTATTTCTGTTCCAAATCTTGCAGCCTGCTTCTTAAAATCCTCCATCATATATATCGCTGCAGTATAGCCTGCCGGACCGGAGCCAATTATAAGGCATCTGACTCTTTCAGTCTCGCCGGAAGCCGGTTTTTGTGATCCGGACTCCAAGTCCATCGGTTTAAATAAATCCATAGATATCTGATAAATAATAATTAGTGCAAAAGTAATAAAAAGGTGCAATGGTGCAACGGTAAGACGGTGCAATGGTGCGACAGTAGAATGGTTTCAAAACAGAAAAATATTACGGTGCCCTGGGCTTAGAGATATGGAGAGAAATAGGCAGGCTACGTATTGCAGACTGGCTTCCGTATGAATACTCAGTCAGGTAAACTATGTTCAAGTTAGTCCGGATTTTTACCTGAGCTCAAGTAAGATCATATCATAAGATCCGAGGCTGTTTGAATTGGTTTGACCTGCTATTATAATTTTCCCGTCTTTAGTAACATGAACAGCACTCCCCAAGTCAGATCCATAACCTGTACCAGTGGTCTTTTTATATTGGATCTCTCCTTCGCTGCTGATCTTTGCACAGAAAATGTCATTATCCTGCTTAACGGATTTTGAAACTCCACAAATAAGAATATCCCTGTCCTGATCTTCAGCAATGGAATAACCGTAATCGTAAAAAGAGCTGTTACCTAAATTTTGCCCCCAGATTATATTTCCGTCTGCATCCGCTTTAGCCACAAATATATTCATAATATCCTTTGCATTTGAATAACCAACAAGTACAAATCCTTTATCTCTGGTGTTTTTAACCTGGGAACACCAATCGGCAGAGGTAGTGCTTGCTTCAGGCAGAATACTATTCAGTTGTCCGCCGATTGATTTTGTCCAGAGCTCATTCCCCTCTTCATCTACCTTGATAAGATACATATCACTATTCCCTGCGCCGAATGTTCCGGTGGTAGCTCCTATAATGAAATTTCCATCGTCGGTCGGGGAAACCGAATTACCGATTTCGAATCTGTTCCCGCCGTAAGTCCTTGACCATATTTCGTTTCCATCTTTATCCGTTTTAATAAGCCAGACATCCTCCTCACCCGCTCCTGAGGAATGAGTCAATCCGCAAATCAGAAATCCGTCACTTGTTTTGCAGGAAGAATAACCAATATCCCAGCTTTCACCACCATATGTCTTTGACCAGATTTCATTGCCGTAATCATCTGTTTTAATTATATAGACATCCTTGGATCCTGCACCAAATGAAGTTGTATAGCCGACAAAAAGATAACCATTGTCCAGAACCGTACAGTTATATCCGTATTCTGTTCCTTCCCCTCCATAAATTTTTGACCACTCCAATTTCCCGGTAGAATCAGTTTTGGCAACCATGATATCCGCATCCCCTGTTCCATGAGAAAAGGTATAACCGGTTAAAATATAACCTCCATCTTTTGTTCCCGCAATTGATTTTGCACCATCAGCACCGAAACCTCCAATTAAGCTCACCCATATGGCGTCATCTCCGGGAAACTGCATTGGAGCTGAAAAAATGAATTTTTCAGCTGATAAGTTCTTATGTGCTCCGCGATTGCCTCTTTCTTCAATCATTTCAGCCATAGCCATTACAACAAGATTGTTATAGTACTGATCTCTCGATCCGGTCATAATGACACCCTGAATTTCAGGTGGTGAATCCCTGCCAATAAAAATTGCACCGGCTTTTTCATATTCTTCCCTGAACTGTGGCTGTCCTGTAATCCTTTTTTCCCTGACTAGATCAGCTGCAGCCAAAACACGAGCACCGGAACATATGGTTGAAACCGGTATGTTCTTTTGAACGGCCTCTTTAATTATTTCCATTGCGCGTTTATTATCCATCAGTTCCCGAAACGGATCGGGCTGGTAATGTGAAGAAGCCGGCATAATTGCCAGTGCATCGTAATAATCTATATTGACTATTTTATCAAACTTAATGTCAGGCACAACTGGGGGAAATCTGAACGGATCACTGAAAAAATCACAACCGGCTATTGAGTCGCGAAGACCGGCAATTGTAACATTCCAGCCATATTGTTCAAATGCATCCCTGTTCAGAAAATTATTTGCTCCAAACTTATTATCCAGAAGGACTAACAGATTAATACCCTTCAGCCGAAACTGCCCATCTATCCATGTCTTAAGAGGCTCATCTATTCTTATTAGTGCATTCCAGTTCTGGTAATCCGCAAATAAATCATAACGTGCCGTGACCAGGTCATTTAATCTGCT
Organism: Bacteroidales bacterium; assembly: GCA_025454755.1. Lineage (GTDB taxonomy): Bacteria > Bacteroidota > Bacteroidia > Bacteroidales > VadinHA17 > LD21. The sequence continues at coordinate 11,547 of JALONV010000080.1, forward strand.
GACTCTTTTCCAGTCAGGTATTTCGGAATACAGGTTGAGCGGATAATTGTACTTTTCAGATAATTCACAGATCTCATTTCTTTTCACCTGTGACAGGATCGTTGCCGAAAGGATTGCCTGGTGAACAAAGACAGAATACCCTGGATTTAATTTATAGAGATCAAGGTATTCAGGTTGCAGATATAATCTCATAAAATTATCAAGCCATAATTTGAGAATGCCTCTCTCTGGTCTTACAACCAGGTGCCCGGCATTGAAATATGGTCGTATTTCAATATCCTCAACATTGGGTTTCATTGGAAAAACACGTTCAGGGGTCACATTACAGTCTTTATAAATATATGACCAGAACTCATTAAGCGGTTCAGAATAGATGCTGCCCACGTTGATATGATGAACAGGACGATATCCCAGGTTTATGCCTTCCGGAAGAATAAATTCACGTGGTTCATTTATCACCATATTATCGGGATCTGTCCAGGCCAGGAATGTACATTTCCCGGCAGCAAGTTTTTCAGCTTCTGCAGCAGCAAAGGGTTTTGTTGCCAGCGGAAAACTGGCAGCATTTTCATCAAAATTGAAAGTAAACAGTTTAACACCGAGATTAACTAATTGTTTTCTATTTATTGCGGAAAGGTTTTCGATATTGTCCGGGATAAAGACCCAGATCGGATTCGACGAGAATTTACCGGCAAATCTCCTGATGCTCTTTGCCCAGATCAAAGATTCAACTTCATTCTGCCGCGGTATGACCATTGAAGCAAATATCACGTCAGCCGGCTTCTCATCCTGACCATCCTTTGCATTATTGAACGAAGACTTTACAGATAATAAAAGGCAAAAAACAACAGCAAAAGGTAAAAAAAAGTATGTACATGTTTTCATTTAGAATTCCTTTTAAAATTTGTCTTTCTTTAATTCTTTGATGATCTTAATGATATTTAAAACCTGTTCTCGTTTCCTGGTATTTGTCAAATTTAAGTAAGTATATACTTAACACCGGCCTGAGATGGTCAATTTGATTCGGCATTGGGTGGTCAAGGGCTCTGGCTTTTCCACTTAACCGCAAAAATAAGAGAAAAAGGTAAAAGTATAAGCTGCCTGTTGCCATCTTTTCCTTTTAACCATTGAATAAGAAAATAAATTTGACTTTCTCCTGTCCCTGTCGTAAATTTGGTAATGTTATCACTCAGGTAAATAAACACTTATGGCTCTGTTTTTATTAACATATCTCTTAAATCTAATCGTAAATTCTTGTAGGTAAAAAGAAAATCAAGGACTAAAACATCCCGCAGTGTTTAAAACATATTACAGATTCATATTATAACCAACTTTAAAAATTTTTCCTATGAAGAAAATTGTCATCATCTTGGTTGCCGGTATCACTCTTCTTACTACCGGATGTTCAGGTTATATTGCCTTGTCAGTTGACGAGGGGTATAAGAAATACCTTGATTCTCCCAAATCTCTTAAAGTTGAAAAAATGGCTGCAAGGGGTTCAATAAGCATAACCGTCGTTTCCCCGGATAATTGCGGTTGTTACCTGGAAAAAACAAATGAGAAGAAAGAGATAAGCGAGGCAGTGCCGTTACAGTGTATTGGTTTCCCGATCCTTACGGAAGATCCGGGTAAAGAAATAAAAAACAAGGTAAAGGATGATAATGCGAAATCCCGTGCTTTTTATGTTTTCGAATCATTTGGTCAAACAGTAAAATCATCTTTTGAGCGGCACCTGCAGGGTTACTTCAGTGATGTTAAGGTCAATCTGGTATCACAGGAACAGGCAGGCCGGTCGGCTTCTTCTGTTATGAGTTATTATACAAAATTCGCTATTACAGATGATAAGGTCTTTCTGACAAAAATGATAGCAGTTTCGGACCAGGGAAAAACATTCGAGGGAGTGGCAAAAGTCACTGATAAAATGGGGAATTCAAACCTGGCATGGTATGTCCCCATAAGCATCGTTTTCTTCCCGCTGGGCTATGCGATCTGTACTATAATTCTTAATAATAAATATATGGATGTGTTGATCAGAACAATGGCATGGTCTGTAGATCAGGCAGCCGCAGATCTGAGCAGCAAAATTGCAGGTTCAGTAGCACTGAATCCGGATCAGAATTTTACTGTGTACGTGCTTCTGGAATAAGCAGAGAGGAATCTTTGAACCATCCAATTTAAAATGTTATTGAATAAGCTGACAGTGTATTATGCGATGACAGATAATTCCGACGACTGACAATTGCAGGTTGAGAGGGATGGAATTAAATTTTAGCCGGCACTGGTTTTGTATAAACGAAATTGTTGATTATTTTTGCACACTAATTATCCTCCTTCGCTGAAGCTTCGGACTTCGCCCGACATAGTCGGCTTCGTCCGACGAAGTCGGAGGACAAAGCGGGGTGTGGCGCAGTTGGTCCCGTCACGCCTGGCGTGACGAGGATCCTCGAAAAATCTAATTCCGCCGTAGCGGAATTGATTTTTCGGGACTAGCGCAAATTATAGATTATGTTCTTTGTTTATATATTAGAGGCTGTTGAAAGCAAAAAATACTATATTGGACAGACTAAAAACCTTGAAGAAAGATTGAAGAAACATAACCAAGGAAGAAATCTATCCACAAAAGCCTTTATTCCATGGAGACTTAAATGGTGGAAGGAATTTAAAACCAGATCTGAAGCTTTTAAGACTGAAATAAAGTTGAAGGGAATAAAAAAGCGAGTGAGTTTAGAAAAGTTTGTCTGTGATAATAATTTTTCGGGGTGTGGCGCAGTTGGTCACCCCGACAAAACAGAGTCCTTCAGTTTACCAGGGGACTCTTTTTTCTTTTTGTTAGCTGTCCATTCCGAAACTTTTTATAGATTTCTATCCGAATTCCGGATTTATCAAATTCATGATTCTAAAAACAATGCCATGATCAAAAAGACTTTACTGATAGCCCTGTCAGTTTTGATGATAGTCATTTTTGTAAAATGTACTGTCAGCAAACCTGTTGCAACGGGAGATCCATCAGGACGGAAACCCGGCGCAGAACGCGAATTCAGGGCTGCCTGGGTGGCTACTGTGGATAATATCAACTGGCCGAGCAAACCCGGTATGGCCGTTGAGGATCAGAAAAAGGAAGCCCTGGCACTCCTGGACCTCCTCTATAAAAATAATTTCAATGCAGTAATATTTCAGGTAAGACCACAATGCGATGCATTATATAAAAGTGAACTCGAACCATGGTCATATTACCTGACCGGAGTGCAGGGGAAAGCCCCTGAGCCCTATTATGATCCCCTGGAATTCTGGATAAAGGAGGCGCATGCCCGCGGACTTGAGCTTCATGCATGGCTGAATCCATACCGTGCGCATCATATCGCAGGAGGAGATGTTACAGATGCCTCAATCGTAAGAAAGAAACCTGACCTTGTCGTTAAACTCGAACAGGGTTACTGGTGGATGGATCCTGCACTCCGGGAAACACAGGATCATTCATTCAATGTGGTTATGGACCTGGTGCGCAGATATGACCTGGATGGAATTCATTTCGACGATTATTTCTACCCTTATCCGGAATATAACAACGGTAAAGATTTCCCTGATGATAAAAGCTGGCAGGCATATCAGAAGAGCGGGGGCAAACTTTCACGCGGTGACTGGAGAAGAGAAGCCGTAAACAGATTTATTAAACGGGTTTATAAGGGCATTAAAGCGGAGAAAACTTATGTGAAATTCGGATTAAGCCCCTTCGGCATATGGCGTCCGTATAATCCGCCAGCCATCGGCGGCAGCTTCGATCAGCATAATACGCTTTATGCCGATGCAAAAAAATGGCTGAATGAAGGATGGATTGACTACTACTCACCGCAACTCTACTGGCCTGTCAACCAGCTGCTGCAAAGTTATCCTGTTCTCCTCGGATGGTGGAATTCTGAAAATATCAAGGGTCGGCATTTATGGCCGGGTATAAGCATCGGCAGACAACCTGTCGATAAAGCAACTGATGAAGCAATAAATGAGATAATGATCGCACGGGGCATATTGCCGAAAAGCCCCGGTGTGGTACACTGGAGCATAGGGTCACTTGTATATTCTCCGGAAATGACCAAAGCTATCTCTGACGGACCTTACAGGAAGAAAGCGCTGGTCCCGGCTTCTCCCTGGCTGGACAAAAGATCACCTGTCCCTCCGGAAGTGAATATTACACTGAAGAAAGATTCAGTGGTAATCTCCTGGAGTCATAAGGATATGAATGATATCTCTAACTGTGTGGTCTATTACAAATACGGATCTCAATGGAACTATAATATCCATGGCAACACTGTTACGTCAGATAATATTCCTTCTTTTATTGTAAACAGGACTTTTCTGAACCGGACTGATCTTAGGACAATAAAAAGTATTGAAGAAGTCCTTATCCCGTTAGACAGCGTTGCAGTTTCTGCTGTTGACCGGTATGGAAATGAAAGCGTCCTGGCACGGAAGAAAGTATCAGGTATTTCATTCACAGATGCACCCGCATTGACCGAAGTTCTTAACCAGTACGCCGCTATGACAAAAGTGCCGGTTCTCAAAACACCGGTTGTCAGGCCGGGAATTGATGTCCTGGTTGAAGATCACCTCGATCTGATTAAGAATAAGAGAATTGGACTTATAACCAATCCTTCAGCTGTGGGATCGGACCTGAGAAGCAGCATTGATATACTTGCCGGCACACCAGGTGTTAACCTTGCTGCTTTGTTTGGCGCTGAGCATGGAGTCCGTGGCGCACAACAGGGCAGGATAATACAGGAAGGAGAACCGGATCCCCGGACAGGCATTCCTGTCTACAGTCTTTATGGTGATTCGCTGGCTCCAGGGAAGGAATGGCTGGAAAACCTTGATGCTCTTATTTTTGATATCCAGGGGGTGGGATCTGCCTGGTATACATATAAATATACAATGGCACATGCCATGCAAGCCTGCGCAAAGGCAGGAATACCGTTTATTGTCCTTGACAGGCCAAATCCTCTTGGAGGCCGGATCGTTGAGGGTCCTATGCGTAACACCGGTAGTACTTTCCATTACCCTCTTCCCCTGAGGCATGGTATGACCTACGGAGAACTCGCGACCATGTGGAATGAAACAGAAGGGTATGGTGCAGATCTGACTGTGGTGCCTATGAAAGGATGGCGCCGGAGCATGATGTGGGATGAGACAGGTCTTTTATGGGTGATGACCTCTCCAAATATGGGAACCCTGGAAACAGCAATTGTTTATCCCGGTCAATGCCTCTTTGAAAGAATGAACATTTCAGAAGGCAGGGGGACAACCAAACCGTTCCTGTTGACAGGATCAACTTGGGTCAATGCTGAAAAGGCAGCGGAAGATCTTAACAGCCGGAGAATTACAGGGGCTGTGTTCAGGCCTGTTTATTTTATACCTGAAAATGCCGGTACAGGCTCTAATCCGAGAGGCAAACCATGGAATAAAATGTGCGGAGGAGTGGAAATAATGCTTACCGATTACCGGGCATTCAGGTCTGTCGAAACAGCGCTGAATATAATAGATGCGTACCGCAAAACCAATCCTGATTCACTTGTCTGGAATCCACCTTCACTTATTAAGCAATTGGAAGAACCGGGAATGTCTATCGAACAGGTGGTAAAGGCTTGCCAGGATGATGTCAGCGAATTCATGAAGATCCGCGAAAAATATCTTCTGTACAGATAAAATAAGCACATGAAGGAATAATACAAATATATTTTTTTATTCAGTATATTGTACAATATCTGAACAATTGTTCATATGTTAAAACGATTTAAAAAGAAGAAATCTGCAGGCACGGCGAAATCCTTTATTGAAAAGGACAAGGTCAAAGCCGTGAAAAAGAAAATGAAGAGCGAAACCTTTTTTCATAACCTTGCCGAGACCTTCAAGGCAATGAGCGATCCTACAAGAACAAAGATCATTTATGCACTCTGCCTCGAAAAGGAACTGTGCGTCCATGATATCACCGCCATCGTTGGAACCACTAATTCTGCCATTTCACACCAGCTCAGGACTTTACGCAATATGAAGCTTGTAAAGTACAATAAGGTGGGTAAAATTGCATACTATTCCCTGGATGATATCCATATCAATAACCTGTTTGCAGAGGGTTTAAGACATGTGGAGGAAAAATGATTTTTTTAATGAGTCAATTGAATATGTGCTCATACATTAATATAAACACAAAATGACCGGCAAGGGTAAAAGCATAAGCCTGGCTGACCTGGAAAATGGCCAGACGGGCATTATCATCTCGATGTACGATGGAAAGAAGGCATCGAAACGTCTTGCTGACCTTGGATTGAAACCAGGAACCGAGATAACAGTCAGAAGCAGGACGCTCTTCTCCGGACCTGTTCAAATCGAAGTAAATGGTTCAAGGCTGGTGCTTGGCAGAGGACTGGCATCGAAAATCGTCGTTAAGTTAAAATGACCGAAGAGAAGAAACTAAATATTGTACTTGCGGGCCAGGGGAATTCCGGAAAATCATCTGTATTCAATTACCTGACCGGGCTTCACCAGCACACAGGCAACTGGTCAGGAAAAACAATTGAAAAGCTTGAAGGAACACTTTTTTACAAAGGCTATACCATAGATGTGCTGGATCTGCCCGGGATATATTCTTTAACAACCTACTCGGTAGAAGAAAAGATATCGAGGGAATATATTATCAGCCAGAAGCCTGATTTTGTTATAAATATCATCGACTCCACTAACCTTGAGAGAAGCCTTATCTTCACCCTCCAGCTACTGGAGCTCGAATGTCCGGTTATCATGGTCCTTAACATGGTCGACCTGGCAAAAAAGAAGGGCATCACAATTGATACTTTTAAATTCCAGGATATAATAAGTGCACCCGTGATACGGACGGTTGCTTCACGGGGCTTTGGTCTAACGGACATCGTCGACAAG
>JALONV010000023.1 GCA_025454755.1 Bacteroidales bacterium
AAAAGGAAGATGAACAGGCCGAAGCCTATGATCATATATATCTTGCTTTTTTGTGTTCCGGTTTCCCGGTATGGCTGTTTGAATGGATTTTTCATGATGCTGCTAACAACAACAAAGCTATAAAAAATAACATTTCGGGCTTAAGTATTTTAAGGTCATGCATTACTGATATGACCTGCATGACTTATTTAACCCTCCCCTCCCCTCCACTAACTTTTATACACAAGTATTAGTATTATGTTAATATTCAGGAGATCCTTCACCTCATCGGTATCATTATTGACAGATCCACTTCTACCGGCATTTGTTTCAATTTTGGGAGATTTCTCACTTCGCTTCGCTTCGTTCGAAATGACAAGCATTTATAATGATACTGGGGGGAAGGCGGCGCAAGGCCGTCAGCCTTGCGCCGCCTTCCCCCCAGATTGACCCAAAAAAATCGTGTCATTCCGAGTCCCGAGTCCTCGGGACGAGGAATCTCCCTCTTCTTATAGGACTACGGAAAAAGATGTGTATAAAGAATAGCCACCCCTCCCGGGAGGGGATTCATTATTTCAAGTACCCTAAGCTCTGCGCCACAGCCTCAGCAGCTTTCATGCCGTCAACAGCTGAAGAAACAATGCCGCCGGCATATCCGGATCCTTCTCCGCAGGGATACAATCCCGAAATGCTGATGTGCTCCATGGTCTCCTGGTTACGGGGGATACGAACCGGTGATGATGTTCGTGATTCAACGCCAAGGACCACAGCCTCATCAGTCATAAATCCTTTCATGAGTGATCCGAATTGTCTGAAACCCTCACTGAGACGTTTGCCAATTGCTTCAGGAAGCCATTCATGCAAGGGAGATGAAACAGTTCCCGGGAAATATGAGACTTTAGGCAAGGATGAAGATGTCTTTCCGTTGACAAAATCCGTTAACCGCTGTGCCGGCGCCCTCTGGGTTCTTCCTCCATTTGCCCAGGCTGAATTCTCAAGCTCCTTTTGAAATTCAAGCCCCGCCGTTACACCATGAGACGAATATTTTACATAATCATCCGGTCTGATCTCGACAACCATCCCGGAATTGGCATATGGTGAGTTTCGCTCAGAGGGAGACATGCCGTTAACAACAACCTCTTCCTGTGATGTCGCAGAAGGAACAATGAATCCTCCCGGGCACATGCAGAAAGAGTACACACCTCTCCCATCCACCTGTCGTACAAGATTATAGGAAGCTGCAGGTAGAAATTCACCTCTTCTGTTTCCATGATACTGAATGGTATCAATCAGTTCCTGGGGATGTTCAACCCGGACTCCCATAGCGAAGGATTTCATCTCAATATCTATCTTTTTCATAATACAAACATCATAGATATCTCTCGAGGAGTGGCCCGCAGCTAATATAAGAAAGGGTGAAAAATATTCTTCACCTCCTGAGACCACTACTCCTTTCACCCTTCTGTGTTCTATCAGAATATCAGTCACTCTTTTCCCAAACAATATGAGTCCTCCGGCATCCAGGATAGATTTTCTGATCGCAGAGATTATGCGTGGAAGCTTATCCGTACCTAGGTGAGGGTGAGCCTCATACATAATATTTTCTGCAGCTCCATGAAGACAGAGTAATTCAAGCACACGGGTATTATCTCCCCTCTTCTTTGACCGCGTATAAAGCTTCCCGTCGGAAAAAGTTCCTGCGCCTCCCTCTCCGAAACAGTAGTTGCTGTCGGGATCAATTATATGTTCACGGCTTATCCTGGCAATATCCCTTTTACGGGATGAGACATCTTTTCCTCTTTCAATTATGACAGGACGGAGACCGAGTTCGATCAAACGCAATGCTGCAAAAAGTCCTGCCGGACCTGCACCTATAACCACTACCTCCTTCTGGTCTTTGACATTCCTTGTTTCAAATGGCTTTATGAATGTCTCACTCTTTTCCTGGGCGGAATAAATTTCGACAGTCAGATTAACTTTAATTCTTTTCTGGCGGGCATCAACAGATCTTTTAAGGATCCTTATTTCTGATATTCCGGAGAGATCGAGCCTGGCTGAGGTAGCGCAAATCTTACGGACAGAAATATCGTCGGCAGCGGTCTCCGGATCGAGATTCAGATGAACCTGCACAGGCATATTACTCAAAATGAAATGCGACAATCCACATCTGCGATCTCATCTTGTCGATGGCGTTCCTGAACTGTTCATTCCCGGAAGCAGGTTCATTGACCAATACATTGAACATGCCATTTGACATTTTAAGCTCCACAGAGAGCTTGAAATAGACCAGGTAAAAATCGAGCCCTGCTCCCACCTCATAATAAAGGTCAGGCCGCTTGAGCCTTACAAATACAGGCTTCTCCTCATCGTACTCCTTCTTAGATGCAAGGTCGTACCTGAAATTTAAGCCGGTAACAACATAAGGCCGGACATTATTGAGCCTGTCGCCCTTGTACTTTATAAGAAATGGAAATTCAAGGAAGGAGGATTCGAGCCTCTGTCCGCTGTTATAAAGAACATTGTTCTTGTAATACCTTATATTCCTCTGTCCGAATGATACTCCGGGAAGGAATCTTATATCAATATGATTGGCCGGGTGAAGGTCAGTTACTATCTGGATGTTGATTCCCGGATTCAGGATACTGACTTCGGGGTACAAAGAATCTATATTCATATAGGTTTGCGATGGTGTGATCCTGAAATCCATCGTATTCAGGCCGAGGCTGAAACCAAAGTGAAGAAGCTTGTCATCATACCAGGATTTGTTCTTAGGCTTCTGCTTCTGACCCCACAGATCAGCAGGTATCAGTAGAACAATAATCGTAAACAATATGATATATGACCTCTTATTCAAGCTTCTTTCTGAAAGTTATAACGGCACAAGATAATAAACTGCTTTGAAATATAATTATTGCATAGAGGCTTTAAGTCCTGTATAAATGCTGGCAATTCCCCATGTAAGCTTTTTCTGCCTGACCGATGAGAGTCCTGCATCTGTCATAAGTCTCATAAATTTCTCATTATCCGGGAATTGCATAACTGATTCAGGAAGATAACTGTATGCAGTTTCGTTACTGGAAAACAATCTTCCGACAAGCGGAAGAATATTCAGAAAGTAGAAATTATATAATTGCTTAAAAGGGAATCTGTCCGGCTTCGAGAACTCAAGAACCAGGACCATTCCTCCTGCCCTGACGACTCTTTTCATTTCGGAGAGACCCTTTGCCGGATCAGCAAAATTTCTCACGCCAAAAGCTACCATGGCAACATCAAATCTGTCATTGTTAAAAGGGATATTTTCAGAATCGGCTTCTAATAGTTCAATCCTGTCTGAAAGTCCTTTCCTTCTGATTTTCTCCCGTCCCACTTCGATCATATTAAGGGAGATGTCGATGCCGGTAATATGTTTCGGATCCAATTTAACTGCAGCTATGGAAAGGTCGCCTGTTCCGGCAGCCACATCAAGTATCTCCGGATTCTTATATGCTTTTGATATGATTCTTATAGCTCTTCTCCTCCAGCTCCGGTCGATTCCCATTGAAAGAAAATGGTTCAGGAAATCGTAACTGTGTGCGATGCTGTTGAACATCGAGGCTACTTTAGCTTTCTTGTCTGATTGAATTTTTTCCATGGTTAAGGTGGTAAAGATAAGAAGAAAGAACCTCTCCCCAAACCCCTCCCCCAGGTGGGAGGGGCTTAAAAAATTCTTACTTTTACCTGTACATAATCAATTTTATCATGAACAAGATCATAATGGTTACCGGCGCCACTGCAGGTTTTGGCCGGGCAATAGCAATCAGGTTTGCTCAGAACGGATACAATATTATTATTACCGGCCGCAGAAAAGAGAGACTCGATGAAGTCGAAAAGGAACTTGCCGGATTTAAAGTAGAAGTGCTTGCTCTTAACTTCGACGTCAGAAACAGGTATGAGGTAGAGGACACTATTTCAGGTATGCCTGACGAATGGAAAAAGATTGACATCCTTGTAAATAACGCCGGCCTTGCTGTAGGCTTTGAGCATATTGATAAGGGCAATCCCGACGACTGGGACAGGATGGTCGACACAAACGTTAAAGGACTGCTTTATGTGACACGTGCAGTGGCTCCTCTAATGGTTGCCAGGGATAAAGGTTATATCTTCAATATAGGATCGATTGCGGGCAAGGGTGTATATGAAGGCGGAAATGTCTATTGCGCCTCCAAAGCCGCAGTTGATTCTCTTACAAAATCAATGAGAATAGACCTCCTGAAACATAACATAAGAGTTACTCAGATTGCACCCGGAATGGCCGAGACTGAATTCTCACTTGTCAGATTCAAGGGCGACAAGGAGAGAGCGGGGTCGGTCTATAAAGGTTTTAAAGCGCTTTCGGCAGAGGATATTGCAAACGTTATTTACTTCTGCGCAACACTCCCCGATCATATATGTATAAACGACCTGTCTATCACACCCACACAGCAGGCTGATGTAATATTCAATTACAGAAAGTGAGAATGAGGCTATTAAAGAGTCGTAAGGAATCTATTATCAGCTGAACAATAAAGAGCAGAAGATTTAATTCCACAATATTCATTCTTGCAGAATTCGATATTGTGATCCCTGAATGACTTTTCCAGTTCCCTGCAGGTATCTTTTTCTCCCCTGCGCTGCGAATCATCAATAATAACTATAAAATGGTCTGGATCAATATTGCCAGGGACCAGCTTCAGTATTTGCGGGCGGGAATACCTTTTAAAAACTGTCGGTGCATCTACCAGGATCAGATCATATTTATTGTCTTTTACATGCTGGTCAAGATCTTTAATACTCCTTGTTTTGAAGCCTTTAAAACTGATTATTTCGCTCTCAACAACTATTAATCCGGCATTTGGAGGAAGAGGTTTTTTATTGGAAAAGAACTCAACCCATTTTGAATCATGTTCAAGAGTGGTGATATGAGCCTCCTTAATAAAAGCCGAGTACTGATGAAATAATTTTGTCGATTGCCCCAGTCCGAATTCAAGGATATTCTTAGGATGCTGTTCGTCAAGAATCCTGTACAGAACATACAATAACGGATATCCTATTGCATAGCTTGTCGGAGAAAATGTTTTATCTATAAGCCAGTCGCTTTTATATATAGTACTGTTAAAGACATCAGCATAATTAAGTTCTTTCAGCATGTTACGGTTTTCACGGGACCTTTTAAATAATTTCATCTTAAGGACTTTTGTTTAAGTTTGCAATTAAATAAATTCCTGACCTGTCTGTATTATTTCAAAGATATACTATTATTGTAATACTTAATCTGATGATATGTACACCTACGATTATCTCTTCAATTTTACGAAATCGGTATTCCTGAAAATGGGATGCCCGGAGAAAGATGCTGAAGTAATTGCCGAAGTGTTCCTTGCAGCCGAGGTGAGAGACCATGCATCTCACGGTATGATAAGGATAAAAGATTATTATGAGTTGTGGAAAGCCGGCAGGATAAATGTAAGACCGGATGTCAGGGTAGTATATGAGTCGCCCAGCACGGCTGTTGTCGATGGCGATAATTCAGTAGGCATGGTGTGTGCCAGGAAGTCGATGGAACTGGCTATTCAGAAAGCTGAAAAAGCCGGGACAGGATGGGTAGCGACACGTCATTCCAATCATTTCGGCATAGCAGGTTATTATGCAATGATGGCTCTCAAACATGGAATGATTGGTATTTGTCTTACCAATGCCAATCCGCTGGTGGCTCCTACTTTTTCTGTAAGCAGGATGATGGGTACCAATCCCATAGCAGTTGCTATACCGACAGCAAAATATCCTCCATTTGTTGCAGATTTTGCAACCACCCCGATTGCCAGAGGCAAACTCGCTGTAGCTGAGAAGAAGGGTGAAAAAGTGGCGTTCGGCTTCGTTCAGGATAAAACCGGCACTCCATCTGACGACCCAACTATATTAAAATCAGGAGGTTCGATGCTTACTCTGGGAGGCGACAGGCTTCATGGAAGCCATAAAGGATATTGTCTCTCAGCGATTGTTGACATATTTTCTGCAGTTTTCAGCGGCGCCAACTTCGGGCCTTTTGTACCTCCAAGTGTGGCATACCTTCCCGTACTTGAAAAGAAAGTGGGAGAAGGCACAGGGCATTTCTTCGGGGCAATGAGGATAGATGCATTTCAACCTGCAGAAGAATTCAAGAATAAAATGGATCAATGGATTGAGACATTTCGTTCTGCAAAACCGGCTGAAGGTCAGGAACGTGTTTTGATCCCCGGCGATCCTGAGAGGGAAGCTGAAGAGAGAATTAGAATTGAAGGCATTAAACTGGTTCCGGCCATAAAAGATGATCTTATAAAAATTGCCGGTGAACTGGGAATAGATTTTAAGTAAAAAATACAAGAGGTTATTGATTCATAAACTCCTGATCTTTAAGTACCTGCAGGAGCATTTGTGAGAAGTAAACATTGTCCGCCTTCTTATACCTTACATCAGTGAATACCTGTGCAAGAGATTTCTTGTTATTCTCTTTTATAAACTGTTTCGAATCAGCTCTTGCCTCTTTATCATGATAATGCCTTTCAATATCTTTTGCTGTGTAGTCTTTGTAAATTTCATAGTGGATCACTGCTTCCAGCGGCAGTCTGTCGGGCTGTTCTGGTTTTTCCGCCGGCCAGCCCAATGTAACTGTTGTTACAGGGACGACTCCCTTCGGAAGTTTCAGTGCTTCTATGATCTTGTGCGCCATATAGGTGGTGGTGCCGAGGTAACATATCCCAAGACCTTCATTCTCAGCCGCAAAGCAGACCGTCTGGGCAACAAGAAGCGCATCGATCGCAGCAGTGAAGAATGACAGGAAATTATCATAGCCCGGCTCTGCTTCTCTTTCAAGACACCATTTATTGAACCTGTTGAAGTCTGCACAGAATGTCAGAACAACAGGAGCTTCAGTTATCATTTTCTGATTGAAATGGGATGGAGCAAGTTCCTTCTTCTTCATTTCATCCCTTGTGATGACAATACTATAAACCTGCATATTGCCGGTTGTCGATGCCCGGCACCCTTTCATAAGAATTTCATGAAGAAGCTTTTCATCTATTGATTTCCCGGAGTATTTCCTGATTGTCCTTCTGGTTAGAAGTGTATCTCTGATCATCGTTTCCGTATTATGTTTTTTTTAACTTTTACAAAGGAAACAATTTCTGACAAAAGGTGCTGAAAGGTTGGAGAGGATTTTCTTATCTTAGCATGATTCAGTAAAACCAACTAATAAAATATTTTATGAAAAGCAAAATCCTGCCAATACTGTTGATTCTTATGCTGATATGTCCGGGGATCCTGATTGCTCAGAAGAAAAAAGAGACTGCAAAGGAACCTGAGAAAAAAGAAAATTCTGTTTCGTCATCTACATTCTCAGGCCTCTCGTTCAGAAGCATAGGCCCGGCATGGGCATCAGGCAGGATATCTGATTTTGCCGTCAATCCTGAAAACAAATCGGAAATATATGTCGGCGTTGCTGCAGGCAATATATGGAAGACAACAAATAACGGGACAACATGGTCTCCCATTTTTGATTCATATGGAGCATATGCGATTGGGTGCCTGGCTATTGATCCGAATAATCCTTATGTTATCTGGACAGGCACAGGTGAAAACAACCATCAGCGCCAGCTTGGATATGGCGATGGAATCTATAAATCAGAGGATGGTGGTGGCAGCTGGAAGAATATGGGGCTGAAGGATTCAAGGCATATCGGAATGATTGCAATTGATCCCCGCAACTCCGATATACTATATGTTGCAGCTGAAGGTTCGATATGGGCTCCGGGTGGAGAACGCGGCTTGTATAAAACCACAGATGGAGGCAAGACCTGGACCAAGGTGCTGGATATAAGCGAGAACACAGGTGTCAATAATGTGATTATGGATCCGAGGAACCCGGATGTATTATATGCGACTTCGGAACAGAGGAGAAGACATGTTTACACAAAGATCGGAGGAGGGCCGGAATCGGCAGTTTATAAATCGAAAGATGCCGGTAAAACCTGGGATAAGATAATGAAAGGTTTACCTTCAGGTGATATCGGAGGAATGGGCATTGCCATTTCACCGGTAAATCCCGATGTCCTTTACGTTATTGTTGAAACAGCAGGTGATGAAGGAGGCTTCTTCAGGTCGGTTAACAGGGGAGCTTCATGGGAAAAGATGAGCTCACACTCAGCAAGCGGACAGTACTATAACGAGATATATTGTGATCCAAAGAATGTTGATAAAGTATACAGTGTCGAAACAATCTCCCAGGTTACACTTGACGGCGGAAAAACATGGAATTCAGTTGGGAACAATCAAAGACATGTCGATGATCATGCAATCTGGATCGATCCCGACAATACAAAGCACTTCTACATTGGCGGTGACGGAGGCATCTATGAAACATACGATGAGGGAAAGAATTACATCTTCAAATCGAATCTTCCCGTTACACAGTTTTACAGGGTGAATGTCGACAATGCCCTTCCTTTCTACAATGTATACGGAGGCACCCAGGATAATAATTCAATGGGGGGGCCTTCCAGAAATACCAGCCGTGATGGTGTTGTAAATGCTGACTGGTTCGTGACTCAGGGCGGTGACGGATTCTGGATTGCCATAGATCCGGATAACGAGAATATTGTTTACACAGAATCACAATATGGAAATGCTTCACGCTATGATAAAAAAAGCCAGGAGACGGTAGGAATAAGACCTGTTCCAGGGAAAGGCGAGAAGACTTACCGCTGGTACTGGGATACGCCACTGATCATCAGTCCCCACCAGAAGGAAAGGATCTACATGGCTGCCAACAAAATATTCAGAAGCGACGACCGCGGAAACAGCTGGCAGGTGATCTCAGAAGATATTACAAGGAATGAGGACCGTAACCAGTTTAAGGTAATGGGCAAATACTGGAGCATAGATGCCGTCGCAAAAGACGTGTCAACTTCGCTCTGGGGACTTACCGTATCACTTGCAGAATCAAAAATCAAGAAAGACCTTCTTTATGCAGGCACCGATGACGGGGTTATTGCAATAACCGAGGATGGAGGAAAGAACTGGACAAGAGTGACAACATTCCCCGGTGTTCCCGAGTATACTTATGTAAGCGATATCCTTCCCGATAAATTCAATGAGAATGTTGTTTATGCCTCTTTTAATAATATGCTCCAGGATGATTTTAAACCATATATCATGAAGAGCACCGACAAGGGCAAAACATGGACCATGATTACCAGTAAGCTTCCGGAGAAGGGGACTATACATACTATCGAGCAGGATCCGGTAAATCCAGACCTTCTCTTTGCCGGATCAGAATTTTCTTTCTTTTTCTCCATTGACGGAGGCAACGAATGGATTGAATTCAAATCAGGTTTGCCAACAGCAGCAGTAAGAGATATTGCTATCCAGGAGCGTGAGACCGATCTGGTATTATGTACTTTCGGAAGAGGATTTTATATTCTTGATGATTATTCTCCCCTGAGAAACTTCAAAAAAGAGATGCTCGAAAAGGAAGCTCATATTTTCCCTGTGAAAGATGCAAAGATGTTTGTTGAGACAGAAGGATTTGGTCAGCAGGGTTCAATGTACTTTAAGGCTAAGAATCCTGAATATGGAGCCACCATATATTATTATGTCAGGGAGGTTCCTGAAAACCTGAAGTCGATCAGGCAAAAGAAGGAAAAAGATCTTTTCGAGAAAGGAGAAAAAATACTACAACCCTCATACGATGAGCTCCAGGCAGAAGAAAAGGAGATCAAGCCTTATCTTATTTTTACAATAACCGATGAAAACAACAATGTTGTAAAACAGATATACAAATCTGCAGGGAAAGGTGTGAATATAGTAACCTGGAACTTTACATATTCAGGGGTATCTCCGGTTAACACCACAAAATTCAATCCTCTCAGCACCGGGAGGAATGGAATTATGGCAATGCCAGGAACATATAAAGTATCGATGGCCATGTTCGCAAAGGGAGAGACTAAAGAGCTTGCCGGCCCCGTGTCATTCGTATGCAAACCTCTTGATATAGTGACATTCCCGTCGACCGATGACAATGCCAAGCTGGCATGGCTGAAAGAAGCTTCAGATTATGTTAGAATCATCTATGGCACCATGAACTACACCAACGAAATGCTAAACAGAGCGAATGCTGTAGCACAGGTGCTTCAGAACACTCCGGCATCAACAGCTGAGATGAAAAAAGAAGCATCAGGAATTATCAGAGAATTTGAGAATATTAATTTCAAATTCAGAGGTCAGCCTGCAAAGGCGAGCTCCGAGGAGATACCACCGGCTGATGTGCCTCTCGGTGACAGATTGGGTGAATTAGCAATTAACAGCTACAGCCAGAGCGGCAATATCTCACAGATAGCGAAAGATCAGCTGAATATCCTCAGGGAAGAGTTCCCTACAGTTCTTGAAAGAGCATTAAAAGCCGGCGAGGATCTGCAGAAACTTGAAAAACAGCTGGATGTGATCAAGGCGCCATGGACGCCTGGCAGGGTTCCAAGGTTATGAGGGCGAGAGGGCGAGAGGGCGAGAAACGGAGACAAGGAACGGAGTGACGCAGTTCCGTGAAAAGGAAGGGGGAGATGAATTAATAATTAGGAATTAGTAATTAAAATGAAAAGGACTTTTCTTAGCCTGATCCTGATGACAGCTGTTGTCAGCATCAACGGTCAGCAGATGAAACCGGAGGAGACAGAGGACTGGTCGAAGCGTCCGGAAAATGTGACTCCGGGGAGATATGGAGAGCCTCCGTCTGACGCAATAATTCTGTACAGAGGCCAGCAGGATACTGTAAACTGGGTGCATGAAAACGGCAATCCTTTAAAATGGATTGCTGACTCTGCACTGACAGTTAAGAAAGGAACTGGAGGAATTAAGACAGTTAAATCATTTGGCGACTGTCAGCTCCATATTGAATGGAGGACTCCGGCTGTTGTTGAAGGTACCGGACAGGGAAGAGGGAACAGCGGCATTTTTCTGATGGGTAGATATGAACTTCAGGTGCTCGATTCCTATAATAACGAAACATATTATAACGGTCAGGCAGGTTCAATATATAAGCAGCATATTCCTCTGGTTAATGCTTCACTTGGTCCGGGAGAATGGCAAACATACGATGTTATTTTCATAGCTCCGCGTTTCAATCCTGAAGGCCAGGTCCTGAATCCTGCATATTTCACAGTATTTCATAACGGAGTACTGATCCAGAACCACTCGGGACTGAGGGGACCTACAGAAAATACAGGAATACCGGTCTATAAGGCACATGAGGCCAGGTTGCCATTGTCGCTTCAGGATCATGGTAATCCGGTATCATACAGGAATATATGGATAAGGGAATTGTAGGTACTGGGTGCTGGGTGCTGGGTGCTGGGTGCTGGGTGCTGGGTGCTGGGTGCTGGGTCTCGGTCATATAGCTTTTAGGAACGAGGAACGAGGACCTAGTACCGAGTACCATTATAAATTGTATTACATAATTTAAAATTAATAACCATGGGACGACCAGTAACATTATTCACAGGCCAGTGGGCAGATCTGCCGCTGGAAACGGTATGTCAGAAGGCCAAAGCATTCGGCTACGACGGACTTGAGCTGGCATGCTGGGGAGATCATTTTGAAGTCAATAAAGCCAATGACTCTTATTGCAAAGCAAAACGCAGTTTGCTCGACAGGTACGGACTAAAGCTGTTTGCAATTTCAAATCATCTTGTCGGGCAGGCAGTAGCAGACCGCATCGACGAACGCCACAAGTCGATACTCCCGGATTATGTCTGGGGAGACGGCGATCCTGAGGGTGTAAGAAAGCGTGCTGCGGAGGAGATGATAAAAACCGGTGAAGCGGCAAAAAGACTTGGAGTCAGCATTGTAAACGGATTCACAGGGAGCCCCATCTGGCACCTTATTTATTCCTTCCCTGCAGTACCACAGAAAATGATCGATGACGGATATGCGGATTTTGCCAAACGATGGATACCGATCCTTGATGTGTACCATGAGCTGGGGATACGTTTCGGTCTGGAGGCGCATCCTACGGAAATTGCATTTGACATTGCATCAGCACGAAGAACTCTTAAGGCAGTTGATAATCATCCGAATTTTGGCTTCAATTTCGATCCTTCTCATTTCGGATACCAGGGGGTCGATTATGTTAAATTTATCTATGAGTTCTCCGACAGGATATTCCATGTGCACATGAAAGACGCAGGCTGGTCAGAGGCACTCGCCGAGGCTGGTGTTTTCGGCGGACATACCGAGTTCGGAACGAAAGGCAGATACTGGGATTTCAGGAGTCTCGGACGGGGGAACATAAACTTTGAAGAGATCATCAGGGCGCTGAACAGGATAGGTTACAATGGTCCACTTTCGGTGGAATGGGAAGACAGCGGGATGGATCGGGAGCATGGGGCTGCCGAAGCCTGTGCGTACGTAAAATCAGTAGACTTCCCTCCTTCCGATATGGCCTTTGATGCAGCATTTAACAAATGAGGGGGAGAGGGGGAGAGAGCGTGAGAGGGAGAAATATTAACTAAAACTAAAATAAAATGAAAAGAATCAGAATGGGAATGATAGGGGGAGGAATCGGTGCATTTATTGGCGATGCTCACCGCCGCGCTTCAAGGATATGCAACGATTATGTTCTCGTCGGAGGTGTATTCGATGCTGATTATAAAAAAAGCAGGGAGTTCGCCGTGAATGAAGGTATCCCGCTCGACCGATGTTATAAAAACGTTGATGCCCTTATTAAAGCTGAACTCGCCTTGCCTGCAGCAGAGAGAATGGAGGTAGTCTCTATAGTAACACCCAATGCACTTCACTACGGTTTTGCAAAAAAGCTTCTCATTGCCGGATTTCATATAGTCTGCGAAAAGCCTATGACAATGACCGTCAGGGAAGCAGAGGATCTTGAAAAACTGGTCGCAAAAACAAAGAAGACCTTTGCATTGACTCATACCTATACCGGTTACCCGATGGTGAGGCAGATGAGAGACCTGATCAAAAAAGGAGTGTTGGGAACAATACAGCGTATAGATGCACAATATTACCAGGGATGGATAAATTCAATTATCTGTGGCACCGGTAGCAGGATAACGGGGGTGTGGAGACTTGATCCGAAACATGCAGGAGTAAGCAGCTGCATGGGCGATATCGGGGTGCATGCATCCAACCTGATTGAGTACACAACAGGCCTTGAGGTTAAAGAGGTACTCTCCGATCTTAACTCTGTGAAAGAAGGCATTAAGCTCGATCTTGACGGTACTGTTCTTATTCGTTTCAGCAAGAAACTGAAAGGCGTTATAAGAGCCAGTCAGGTTTGCGGCGGACTGGAAAATGACATCACAATTTCTGTTTATGGATCAAAGGGAAGCCTGCGATGGGGACAGGAGAATCCCAACTATTTATATTTCTTCAGCGATTCAGAACCAACAAGAGTATACAAACCTGCCCACGGTTATAATGAAAAGATTGCTGAAGAGGGACATACTATGCCGGCAGGGCACCCAGAAGGGATATATGAAGCTCTGGCCAATATATATAAAGGTGCAGCGAAATCGATACGGAAACAGAAATTCAATCCCTGTGAATTCCCGACAGTCCATGATGGTGTCAGGGGAATGAAATTCATACATGCAGTTGTGAATTCAAATTCACAAGGGAATGTGTGGAAAAAAGTATAAAACTATTTCTTCTTCTTCAGAAGGAATAAGGCAGCACCGCCAACAACAATAACAGCGCCGAGGATAATAGCTATAAGTGCTACATTACCTTTTTCTGATCCGGCTTCAGTCTTGTCGTCTTCGATATCATAATACTGTGTCGGTTTGGCATCAGTATCCATATTGACGGTGTCCTTCTTGGGAGCCGGCTGCTCCTGTGCGTTGATTGCTGTTAAGCCACTTACTAACAGCATCATGGAAAATGCGAACGTTAAAATTGATTTTTTCATTTTTGTCTTTAATTATTTAATAGTTGCTGCAATCTCATCATATTTTCTGGCAATCTCCGGATCTGATTTCCTGTAAGTATCAGCCAGTTTGGATATTGCAGGCTTATATTTCGGGTTTATAGCCAGACACTCCTTAAGCAATTTTCTGGCCTTTCCCACATCCTCCCCGGCAATCAGTTCAGCCGATTTAACATAAGCCTCGAAATATTTCCTGTTTGCCTCAATTACTCTTTTATAATAATCCAGAGCCAGATACGGTTCCTTCCTGTATGCGGCAATATTTCCAAGGTACATCAGGATAGGCTCAAAGTCAGGATTTATATCCAGACCGGCCTTCAGAACAGAATCTGCCTGCTGATATCTTCCATTATTGTAAAGAGCCCGTGCAAAATTATAAAAAATCATTTCATCGTGAGCATCAACCTTCAATGCCTCTTCAAAATATTTGATAGCCTCGTCATTCTTTCCGTCCTGCAGTGCTTTAAAACCCAGATAATCAGCTTTTGTCGTTCTTTGCAGAACAGCACCGACGGGAATATCATCTGCATATAATATATGTATCGCATTTTGGGGTGGCCATATTTTGTTCTTCAACTTTGCCGGTTGAATATAGCGGTTCGCAACAATAGCATAATCCCAGTCATGCATGCTTCGTTCCTCATACCTGAGATAACCGGTCTTTATCCCCGGATAATTCCTGAATTCCCAGTCAACTGAAGAAGTGGCAAAAACTGCAGCACTTTCAACTTTTTTCTCCTTCAGATGAACCTGAAGCCATTCCGATGCTTCAGTCTGACTGATATAATAATAGTCGGTTTCATAGTTGCCATAAGCTCCTTCTAGTCCTCCAACCAGCTGATTGTAATAAAGATAGCAGTATCGCGGATTTATCACAATAAATAATGCCGGATGAATGGAAAGAAATGCGACAGCAAGAATTAACAGCCATCTGAAAACCTTCCGATCAATAAATTCGACCAGAGTGCCGAACCCGATCGCTGCAACCAGCACAATTGCCGGATAGACAAACAGGAACTGACGCCAGGAACTGTACAGATTTGATCTTTCGATCAATACAAAGCTGACAGGAAAAAGAATGGTAAAAATTATCAGACTGTATAACAAGACTTTACCTGATTTTATGATCTTTTTTGATAATAACAGGAAGGCCAGCAATCCTGTAAAAACGACAACCGGGATAGTTATCAGCATGGATTTTGGCAGATAGTACCAGGGCATGAGATCGGACCAGATCAGCTGACCTTCGAAAATCTGCCTGAAAGTTGATGGGAAATGGGCCATTACTTTATAAGCCTCCAGAACATTCTTAACCGGAGCCTGCAATGCAAACGGCCAGAGCAAGATGCCCAGAATGAATGCACCTGCTGATACCAGGATAATAATAATCAACCTGATGATTTCAAGCTTCAAATCAAAATGACCTGTCCTGATTTTCCTGTCTGTAACTGAGACAAAAAAGAAAAGAAAGAGATAACAGATAAGGATCAGACCGCCGGCCCTGATGCTTATACAAAAGGCCGTGCTTAAAACCAGCAAGAGTATATCGCGGTATGAAATAGTCTTTTCGGAAAAGATTACCTTCAGGGAAAAGAATATTCCTGAAATATATGCGAGAGCAAAGGGAATATCTTTCAGATTATTCTGCGAATGGCCAATGAAGGTTGGAGAAACAGCAAAAAGCAATAAAACAAATATTCCGCTTCTGTAACCAGACAGCCAGACTGCAAAAAGCGCTGTGATAAAAATCGTGAGCCACCCGGCCAGAGCGCTCATGTAATGGCGAAATGAATAAATATCCTCAATATTGAACCATCTTGAAAGAATGGTTACAATATTGTCAAAAGACTGGCCATAATATTTAAGATGTGTCCCCGGAGTGTTTAGCGCAGATTTATCCTCACCATGCGAAGCAAAGTAATCATATACTGCAACCGACTGGCCATAATGAATTACTTCATCACAGGAAATACCGGCATTCCTGCTGAGTAAAAGCACAAAGACGAGTAGAAAGAGTGAACATGCAAAAAAGATATATTTCAATCCTGCAGTTTTCATCATTCCCCCGTATTTCCGTCATAGAATTTTCTTACAAAATAAAGCGGACGGTTCTGTGATTCCTTATAATTCCTGTAAATATATTCTCCGATTATTCCGAGAAAAACAAGCTGGATAGAACCGAGGAAATATAGGCTTAACAATGTTGAAGACCACCCGGGAACCGCAATACCTGTTGCTTTGGCAATGATTACATAAACTCCGGCTCCGAGGAATACTACCGTACCGATGATTCCCAGTACCAGACAAAGTCTTATCGGGAAACGTGAAAATGAGAATATTGCGTCTCCGGCCAGGGCGAGAAGCTTTCGCAGGCTCATCTTTGATTTGCCATTGTAACGGTCGTCCCGAATATATTTTACCTCACAGTGGCTGAAGCCAACGTATGACCTTAAGCCAGGGAGATACCGTATCTTTTCTTTCATCGAAAGTATGGCATCGGCCGCTATTCTTTTCATCATTGAATAGTTGCCGTAATCTGCCGTGTTTTTCAACTCCGCAATATTCCTGAAAATGAAATGAAATAATTTTGTGTAGAACTTTCTGGCAGGTTTACTTTTCCGGCCTGTCCGTTTCGCACTTACTATATCGTAGTCTTCGCCGGATATTTTACCGTACATCTCTGCAAGTAGTTCAGGCGGATCCTGAAGATCACCATCCATCATTGCAAGAATGTCTCCTTTGGCATGTTCCAATCCGGCAGTGTATGCAGCCTGATGGCCGAAATTCTTCGAAAGCGCAAGTACTTTAATCCTGCTGTTATTCGTCCTGTGCTGAAGTAATTTAGTGAGGCTCTGATCAGTACTGCCGTCATCGACAAATATCAATTCGTAATCCGGTGTAAATGATCCTACAGCACGAACAGTGCGGCTTATAAGCTCGTCAATAAGCTTCTCCTCATTAAATACCGGGATTACCAGTGACAACATTCTTTTAATATTTACTGCAACCTTTCTAATGTAAAATCCACCTCATCCTTTATATCAGTAACTGATGAAAGCTCTTTTACGGCCGGGATGCAGTATTCACTACCCATCCAGCTCAATTCTTTCAGAATCAGTTTCTTTGCATCGACCGTCGATTTGCTGTTTTTCAGAACCTCTACCATTTTCTTCTCAAGGTTCAGAAGTGTCTCAGCGTTGCCTGAGGCTCTGCGTATCTCACTTTGCAGCCACGAAAAATATAGCGTGCTCTCCCCGATCTCATAGCTGCACATGTTTTCAAATGCCTCATCAGGATTCACACTTTTAAAACCGGTACGGAGCACTGCTCCGGCGGCTGTCGGAAAATCGAATGGCACATCCTGAGTAACTGCTCCGGTAGCTGCCCATTCGGCCCCCCTCTGAAGAGTAACAATAAACCCTGCACATTCCAGCGCTTCGTTCTTATCCAGATCGGGAGTACCCAGGAAGGTTGTGAATACCCTGCCTTTACCTGAATTATTTGCAAGCAAAACAGGTTCCGGTTTTCCACTGCCTGCATATGCGGTATCGGAAAATGCCGTTGCCAGCACCTGTATACCATCTGCAGAGAAATCCATACCCTGAACGATTACATCTTCCGGATGAAGCCATCTTACAGGCAATCCATTGGTCACGGGATGATCTGTGATACGTGTACGCACCTCAAAATTATGTCGTTCTGAAAAGGAAACTGAGGATGGAACAGGACTTCCAGCCTGGCTTTTTGAATGAACTCTAACAACACCACCTCCGTTTTCGACAAACTCTTTCAGGGAAGCAACACTTTTTTCCAGCCATGCATCCCCCTCATAATCTATAACCACGAGATCATATTTTGAGAAGTCGGGATTGAACTGGCTCATATCCTGTCCTTCCGGTGGAGTGGTCACTATCTTGGTTGAAAAGAGTTCTGATGCATCGAGTATAGATTGCACTGCCTGTGTCCATACAAGATTATCCTCACCCTGTCCTGTTATGATCAATGTTTTTATTTTATCCGTATTTGTGCAGGCCGTCATGAGGGCAACAAGCATTGCCGCCAGTATTACTTTTAAATATCTGTTTTTCATAATGATGCAATTAAACTGTTGGTAAATCCCATGGTTTGCGATAAGGTCTGCTCAGCAGTCTGGACGCCCTTGGATTGTCAATTATCTCTTCCTTTTCCGGATCCCAGCGGATCGTTTCTCCTGTGGTCATTGCGATCTCTCCCAGAAGCCCCGCGGAGATAGCCCGGTATGCCGGCTCTATTGGCGCTATGTTGGGAGCTCCGGTACGGACACTCTCGATAAAATTCAACCAATGGTTTTCACTCTTGTACAGATGTATCTCATTTTCGCCTATCACCTCCTCGAGGATCTTAGGATCAGATGCTGTCAGCCTGTTACCCCTGTCGGTATGTATCCAGCCAAGGTCTCCGTACCATGTCGTTCCCATCCCCATTTTCAGTCGCGATGCATTGCAAATCCTCATTTCAATTCCGTTGGCATATTTACAGGTGAAATCATATTCAACGGGAGCATCATAGATCCCTTCAGGAGGATAAACACCTTTACCTGAGATCTCAACGGGGCCTGTGTATTCCAGCCCTGCTCCCCAGATTCCTATATCAATATGATGTCCGGCCCAGTCAGTCATCTGTCCTCCGGAATAATCAAGCATCCATCTCCAGTTCCAGTGGCAAACACCCCTGTATGGAACCTTTGGTGCGGGACCGAGCCACATCTCCCAGTTCAATTCAGGAGGTACGTCCATTACAGGAGGAGTCCCAATGCCTCGTCCGCCATCAGGAAGTCCGACCTCGATAAGCTTTATTTTCCCTGCACGACCGTTTATTGCCAGTTCAGCACCTCTTCTGAAATGGGCCTGCGACCTCTGCCAGCATCCTGTCTGCCAAATTATGTTATTCTTTTTAACTGCAGCAACTATAGTCTGACCGTCTTTGATTGTCCGGCAAATTGGTTTCTCGCCGTAGACATTCAGCTTCTTGTTGGCCGTTTCGGCATATATTATACCATGCCAGTGATCGGGCAGTGCAATAGATACAGCATCGAGTCTTTCTTTTTCAAGAAATTCCCTGAAATCATCATATGTCCGGCAGTCGGTAGCTTTATTTGCAGCATCGACTCTGGCTTTTGCTTTCATAAGTCGTACTGCATCCACGTCGCACACGGCAACAAACCGGACTGCATCTTTAAGTTTGAGGAAATCGTTCATATTCGACATTCCCTGAGAGCCTGTGCCGATAGCACCCATAATCACCCTGTTTGATGGAGCAATCCTTCCTCTCAGTCCAAGGGCTGAAGAGGGTATTATTGAAGGAACCACGAAGATCCCTGCGGCCGCAGCAGCAGAGCGTCTGACAAAAGTTCTTCTTGATGTTTTAATAGACATATAATATTAAATTATTTGACCTTTATATAATGGTTTAACATTGCTTATTACAGGTGTGCCGGGAACCGGAGTATCAAAAACCATGTCGACCGGACCCATTTGGATCTTCGAAGGACCGAGATCCATATCTGATTTGAATATCTCGTCCCAGGAAATTGCCCTGCCGGTATATGCTGCTGTTCTGCCCATGATTGCGGTAAGCGTAGAGAGTGCTGTTTGTTCGGCTTCGTTCACATAATTTCCGGTCCTGATGGCATAAACAAGATGCATATGTTCCTGGATGTAGGGAGGAATCAGAGTTGTCTCCATCTGGTTTCCGTTCTCATCACTGGGATATTCAAATTTCCATTTTACATTTCCATCGAGGTCCCAGATAGTGTTCTGGCAGTTCGTGTATCCTTCTGTTCCCATTATCAGCTCACCTGTGCCATTGGCGCAGGAGTCGATCTGGCGGCACATGCTGTGAGAGCTGATACCGTTTCCATAGTCGAAATCAATGCTGAAAAAATCGTACTGATCGCCTGTTACCCTTCTTGCCCTGCCTCCATAACCTATAGCCTTTTCGGGGTGTTTCCCCATGAACCAGTTAATGACATCGATATTGTGAACATGTGTATCGAGTATATGATCCCCGCAGAGCCAGCAGAAATTATTCCAGTTGCGGATCATATACTCCATATCGTTCCATCCCGGTTCGCGTTCGCGGTACCACACATGGTTCTGGTTCCAGAATGCTTTTGCTGAAGTTATTTTTCCGATAACTCCATTCATTACCTCCAGGTATGTTGCGATATAATCTTCCTGATGTCGGCGCTGGGTCCCTGTAACTACATTCAAACCGATCGCCTCAGCTTTCTTTGCAGATGTAATTACGGAACGGATACCCACCGGATCAACAGCGGCAGGTTTTTCCATAAAAACATGCTTGTTCGTCATCACAGCTTCGAGAAAATGCTCAGGCCTGAACTGTGGAGGTGTTGCCAGCAATACCACATCCACATCGGGAAGGGCCATCAGCTTTTTGTAACCATCGAAACCGGTAAAACAGTTTTCGGCAGGAATTGGCAGTCCGAATGATGCAAACCTTTCCCTGCATGCATCGATCTTATCCTGAAAAACATCTGCAATGGCGATGATCTCGAGGTCGGGACCCGAGCTTATAAAATTGACCGCGGCTCCTGTACCACGGTCGCCCGAACCAATAAGTCCAGCCCTCAGTTTTTTACCTTTCGGCGCTCCTCTTAAGATCGGAGGAAGTTTCAGTCCGGCATTTTCTGTTTTTCTTTTACATGATGAAAGGACGGCTCCGGCACCTGCAAGACCCATTCCTGCCATTGCAGCCTTTCCGATAAATTTTCTTCTGTCGATATTCTTCATCTTGCTAATAGTTATTTCAGTTCTCGGTCTTCGGTCTTCGGTCTTCGGTCTTCGGTCTTCGGTCTTCGGTCTTCGGTCTTCGGTCTTCGGTCTTCAGTCTATTTCACATACCACTCTGAAACCCACATCAATACAATCGGAATACCACCATATACTCTTTGGCATTTGCGGATCAGTCACCAGCCATGCCCTGGTTTTTGTATAATCGCGGGCTGCACTTCGCACATCCTTAGCATCGCTCTTAAAAGATCCTCCGCGTATAACATGCTCAGGTCCCTTTGCCGGGCCATTTGGATTTATGCCAGTTGAATCAGCCTTATAGAAATCGGCAGAGTAGTAATCTGAACAGAATTCGGCAACATTTCCTGCCATATTCTTCAGTCCGAAAGGATTGGCCAGAACATATGAAGGTTCCTCAGTTTTAGAGGGGCTGTTGAGATTATAAACCACTCTTGATGCTATACCTGAAGTATCAGGGCCGAAGATCTTTTTAAGAAATCCGTCGGAAGTCAGCTTCTTTGGATTTCCTTCGAAGAAATATGGAGTCCCGGTTCCTCCCCTGCAGGCATATTCCCATTCAGCTTCTGTAGGCAGCCTGTAGCGTTTACCTGTGACCTGTGACAACCACTGGCAGTAAACATTTGCTGCATGCCACGATATGGTTATCGCCGGCCTGGAGCCTCTGCCCCATCCCTGGTCAGGAGCGCCCCATGGTGGTGTGGCCCCGCTGATGGCATCTGTCT
Source organism: Bacteroidales bacterium (assembly GCA_025454755.1). Taxonomy (GTDB): domain Bacteria; phylum Bacteroidota; class Bacteroidia; order Bacteroidales; family VadinHA17; genus LD21. The sequence goes on from JALONV010000023.1 coordinate 21,501, forward strand.
TTTTGCTGGTAACCACTGTTCCTTCAGTACGTCCCTGCGAGCCTGTTGCCCTGAAGAATGCCATATATTCATCCCATGTAACTTCAGTTTCGGCCATCCAGAATTTCGACAGGGTCACTTTCCTGACCGGTCCTTCATCCGGATCACGCAGTGGTTCGTCATCGGGACTGCCCATTTTAAATTCACCACCCGGAAGAGCTTTCATTCTGAAAGAGACTCTTGTGCCAGGGATCATCTCCATGAAATCTTCAAATCGTTCGACCTTTGCCGGCCCGGTATAAGGCGGCTCGTTTGACGTAACAGTGACTCCGAAACTCGTGTCATGAGCATGAGTTGCTGCGCTTTTATCATAGTGACCAACGTTCAGATGGCAGTTCAGGCAGTTAAGAGGATCCTTGCTTGTTGTATATAAAAGATGTGCATTTCCGCCATTTACCGAAAGTGTGACAGGGAACAGATTCCGGTGGCATTCGAGACATGATTTCTCGTAGACAATTCCCTTTGCATACTCAAGAAGACTTTTTTTCTCCCAGTCGAATTTTGAGCTATCCTTAAAATAAAATCCATAGAGATCCCTAAGTCCGGTCTTTGCCTTGGCAAACAGATATCCCTCCCCTTCAGGCGGAAGGTGGCATTCAACGCAGGCGACGATCACTCCCGAGCTGTTGTTATAATGGGTAGACATTTTCCAGCTTTGATCAGCTTTGGGGTGTATGTGGCACGACATACAGTACCTGTCGGTGGATGTATAGTTAATGACTTTTTTGCCTGACCAGACCACAGCAATACATAACAGGATTCCCAGAACCAGGAACCAGAATTTTGTTCTCCGGCGTACGTAAGACTTTCTGGGATATATATTTAACTCCATAAAGTGCAGAAACGATCAATTAAAACTGCCTAAAGTTAATTGATTGTCCGACTTTGTGGTAAAATGATAACGAATTTTAAGACTTTTTAAGAGTTGCTCAGAATCTTTTTGTATATCCGTGGCAGTATGGTACTTTGCCATTATTGAAGTAATAGTCCTGGTGATATCCTTCAGCATCATAGAATTCTGAGGCCTTTGTAACAGCAGTGGCAACTTTATAACCTTTCGATTTCAGGATGCTGATGTTCTTCTCTGCTATCTTCTTCTGGTCGTCGTTCATATAAAAAATCTCTGACCTGTACTGATCGCCGAGGTCAGGTCCCTGGCCTCCCACCTGTACAGGATCATGAATCTCAAGAAAAATCTTAAGGAGCGTTTCATAAGTGGTCTTTTTTGGATCATAGATCACTTTTACAGCCTCTGCATGTCCTGTTGTTCCGGTGCAGACCTGTTTGTAGGAAGGATTCTTTACATGTCCGCCTATAAAGCCCGACGTTACTGTCAGAACACCTGATTGTTTCTGTAGGAAATATTCGACGCCCCAGAAACATCCTCCGGCAAATATCGCTGTTCCATAGCGGCCCGGATCGAGCTGTGCAGGAACAAAATCGAGAGAAACAGAATTAACACAGTGGCGCACGTTTTTTGATGTAAAATGCTCTCCCTCAAAGACATGACCCAGATGTGCGCCACATGAGGCACAGGTTATTTCAGTTCTCCTGCCATCCGGATCGGGATATCTTTTCACTGCCCCGGGGACCTCATCGTCGAAGCTTGGCCAACCGCAGTCCGATTCGAATTTAGCGGCGGAATTATAAAGAGCTGCCCCGCATTTTTTGCAGACATAGGTTCCCTTTTCCTTAAAGCTGACGAATTTGCCTGTAAATGGCATTTCGGTTCCTTTATTATTGATCACGGCCGATTCTGCCGTGGTAAGATCATAAAATGGAAGTTTCTCCTGTGCAGATGATTCAGTTCCCATCATGAAAAATATTAAGAGTGACAAATATGATAAAATTTTTGCTTTCATATTAAGTTTAAAGTATTTATATAGATAACAAATTTAAGATAAAAAGGTTGATAGTTTCATGCACTCCAGCTTCAGCTTTTTTGTATCAATAACCCTTCCCCCAATCCCTTCCCTTAAATGTAACTACCCTTTATACACAAATATTATTATGGTGTTAATAATCAGGAGATTCCTCACTTCGTTCGGAATGACAGCCTGTGGAGTGATTAATAGGGGAAGAAGCGGCGATCCGCAATTTATCTAGCGTTTTAAAATACTTTTTTAATGCGGATCGCCGCTTCTTCCCCTATTATTAACAACTATAATCCTGTCATTCCGAATGAAGCCGACGCAGGAGGCGTAATGAGGAATCTCCCTCTTCTTAGAGGACTACTGAAAAGGATGTGTATAAAGAATAGTTAAATGTAAGGGAAGGGGAGAAAGATAAAAATGGCACTTCTCCCCTTATCGTTAAGGGGAGAGCCAGTTCCGCTTAGGCGGGAAGCCGGAGGAGGGGTTATTGGACCAGGGTTTTGGGATTGTTCATAATGCAACAAAACAATTTCCGAACCTTTAGTGCCGTTTATTTGTTTACTGAATGGGTTTCAAAATATTTGTATTGAAATCATGTTTGAATATAAATAACCACACAAATATTGTTTTTTTCGTGAAAAGGTTATTTTTGTATTTTAATAATTGAATTTCGTATGAAAAAAATTGCTGTTTTACTGATCGTTGGTTTTATTGCTGCCCTGGTTCTCAGTTCCTGCAATAAGGAAGCTTGCCCGGCCTACAGCAGTACCGATAATGATCAGACCGAACAGGTCGGCTGATAAGTTGGTCCGGATATGAAAAAACTGCTTTTTACAGCGGTTGTGTTGTTGTTTGGTGCAGTTTCCCTATTTGCACAGGGGGAAATCGATGAGCAGCGGAGTGTCTTCTTCCGGAACGAAAGATCCTTTGCTATTCTACTTAATTCCGACGGCCTTGGAGTGAGTTATCGCGAAGCCAAGAGGAAGAATTATCTCAATAAGCGCCTTCTCGAGATAGATGCCGGAACACTAAAGCATCCCAAGGAGTATAAGATCAGCAATCCATATACTACCGGAACAGGAACTTTTATTTTTGGCAAACTCAACTCGGTATTCTATCTGAGGGGCGGGATCGGCCAACAGCATGAAATTTATCAAAAGGCTGATCTGGGCGGCGTTGCCATCAGGTATTTTTATTCTGCTGGTCCGGTGCTTGGATTATACAAACCGATTTATTATTGGGTTCTTTATCCTATAACCCTGATCGACTATGAGATCAGGGCAGAGAAATTCGAAGTATCAATTCATGATCCGTCGGATATCCATAGCAAAGCTTCATTCTTCAAAGGGATAAACGAGACAAAAGTACTTCCCGGGCTTTATGCAAAGGGAGGATTCAATTTTGAATACAGCAAGCAGGATAAGGTAATTCATGCAATTGAGGTCGGTGCACAAATAAATGCCTTTCCAAAGTCGATTCCAATTATGGCCAATTCACACAATAAAGCAGTATACTTCTCATTATTTGTCAGTTACAGGTTTGGAGTTATTATAGACCCTCTCCATCCGGAAGAAACGAAAATCTCAAACCTCCTCAAAAGGAACAAAGATAAATGATGGCCTTTCCCCTTTGTTTGTTAGCCGGAAATTACTAAATTTGTCGTTCGATTTATTAACCAAATTATTATACAGGTATGTCAAAAATTAAAGTAGGTATAAATGGCTTTGGAAGGATAGGCCGACTGGCCTTCAGGGCTGCCTTAAAGAGGAAAGATATGGAAATAGTCGGGATAAACGACCTCCTGGAAGTGAACTATATAGCTTACATGCTTAAGTACGACACGATGCATGGCAAGTTTGACGGTACAGTGGAAGTAAAGGACGGCAAGCTTGTTGTGAACGGTCAGAGTATCCGAATAACGGCAGAGAAGGATCCCGCAAACCTGAAATGGAATGAAGTTGGCGCTGAATATGTACTTGAATGCACAGGTTTCTTCCTTGCAAAGGAAACTGCAATGGGCCATATTAAGGCAGGTGCCAGGAGAGTTGTGATGTCGGCTCCGTCCAAAGATGATACGCCAATGTTTGTTATGGGTGTTAACCACGATACATACAAAGCTGAAATGCAGTTCGTATCAAATGCTTCATGTACAACAAACTGCCTCGCTCCCGTTACAAAGGTATTACACGACAATTTCGGCATAATTGAGGGGCTGATGACAACCGTTCACTCTACAACTGCAACCCAGAAAACAGTTGACGGACCGTCAAACAAGGACTGGAGAGGCGGCCGCGCAGCATCCGGAAATATTATACCTTCATCGACAGGCGCTGCCAAAGCTGTGACAAAAGTTATCCCGTCACTTAAGGGTAAACTTACCGGTATGGCATTCAGGGTTCCCACTCTCAATGTTTCTGTAGTCGACCTTACCTGCCGCCTTGAGAAGGCTGCAACTTACGAGGATATCAAAAAAGCAATGAAGGCTGCTTCCGAAGGCCCGTTGAAGGGAATCCTCGGATATACTGAGGATGAAGTTGTCTCAAGCGATTTCAATGGTGATCCGCGTACATCGATCTTTGATGCTAAAGCAGGTATCGCACTTAACGACAATTTCGTAAAAGTGGTTGCATGGTACGACAATGAATGGGGCTATTCATGCAAGCTTCTCGATCTTGTAGCACATATGGAAACGGTGAAGTAACCATGCCCCCTGCCCTCCCGCTCCGCTAAAGCTTCGCGGGACAAGCTCTAAAGGGGGGTTCATTAAGTATAAGATAGTCAGAAAGTTCCGCTTTGCGGAATTTAGGGGCTACAATAAAACAGGGGACTCTCAACGGGTCCCCTGTTCATTTTGATATACTTATATATATTATACGATCATTTCTATCTGGAGAGGTATTCCTGCAGTATCCCGGTAATGTTCGCCAAGCTCAAGCATGGCTTCGTCGTCCTCTTCATAAAGCCATTTCATAATTACAACATTCCCTGAACGGCCGAAACCTGTCAGCCTTTTCAGTATTTCATACAGGTATTTTGAAGAGCCGCTGTTGATATATTCGAGCTGAATGGTGACATTAAGCTCTTTGTTCTTTTCAAAATGAAGAGTAATCCAATCATCCAGACGCCTGAATATCAGTTCCGGATTTTCAGGTATCGACCGTCCGATAAGTTCAAGCAGATTGGTATCAGTATAGTAGATTATACCCGGACAATTCTTTAATTCTTCCTGAATTACATGTTTTTCCATATTATTGTCTTTTTATTCGTATCGTAAAGCTTCAATGGGATCGATGTTCGCTGCTTTCAGTGCCGGTGCATAGCCCGATACAATTCCAACAATGAAACATACCACTACACCCATTATTACCCATATCCAGGGTATGATAAAATTTGATTTAAGGGCTGCTGATACAATATTCCCGATGAGGATACCAAGTATAATTCCAAAGATCCCACCCATCTGACCGATCATGATCGACTCAAAAAGGAACTGGTTCTTGATCGTTTTCGGTTTGGCGCCTATTGCTTTTCTTACACCAATCTCCCTTGTACGCTCGCTGACTGAGACCAGCATGATATTCATCAGTCCAACAGCTGCCCCGAACAATGTGACAATCCCGATAAGAGTCGCTGCCAGGGTTACATATTTGATATTCTTCAACAGTAGTGCAACAAGGTTATCGCTTCTTGATACATTGAAATCTGATTCATCCCTTGGATCAAGATTCCGGACAACCCTGAACACTGCCTCAGCCTCTCCGGTAAGAAGATCAAGATTAATTGACTTGAAAGGCATTACAGTGATATTGAAATTCATATTGGGACGGGAAAAATACTGACGTGCAGTAGTGACAGGAATGAAACAGACCTTATCACTGCTCATCTGGCTTGCTCCCTTGCTTTTCATTATGCCCGCCACTACGAATTTAAGTCCTGCAACAGATATCTCCTGACCTATCGGATCAATTCCGGTTGGAAAAAGATCACCTGCAACTTCTGAACCCAGAAGGGCCAATCGCCTGCTGAGCTGTATCTCATCGATAGTGAAATTTCTTCCGGTATTTACTTCGTAACCACTGACAGCCAGGTAGTTCTCATCGACGCCAACGAGCTCAATATTAGGATTGGTCTCCTCGGTTCTATACTTTAGGGTAGCCAATCCCGATGCATTGAATGAAACAGAAACCCATGCCGGCTCATCAAACTTCTTCTTGAACTCAGAGGCCTCTTTGTAAGATATCCGGGAATAATTCTTTGCCCGGTACCTGTCGTTACCGATCTGGACGTTCATTCCCCTTGATGTTATCGTGAAAGAGTTTGCTCCCATCATGGTGAACTGACTTGTCAGTGATGATTTAATTGCATCTATAGAGGTAAGAATACCTACCAGCGCCATAATTCCGAAAGCAATAATACAGATCGTCAGCACTGCCCTAACCTTGTTCGACATAATTGCCCGCACTGAGATACTCAAATTCTCCCAGAAAAGGCCTGTTTTCAGAAATTTCGATGTGTCCAGTGGCATTATCTTCCTTTCAGCTTTAAAAAATAAAAGTACTACTTTTTCCAATTCATTCCAGAATCACCTGGTTAATAATTTTTTAAAAAAATAATTAATAAATTAGTTGTATAACTAATTATTTCGTTATATATTTGGAATTGTAAACCGATCTGATCGGAAAATATAATTGAGAACAATAGAATATTTGAACAGTTGAACTAAGATAAAAACTATGAGAGACCTAACCCGGGCTGAAGAACAGGTAATGCAGGTCCTGTGGAAATTAAAAAAAGGATTTGTCAAAGACATACTTGAACATTTTGACGATCCCAAGCCTGCATATAACACGGTAAGCACTATTGTCCGGATACTGCAGGACAAAGGTTTCGTGGATCATAAGGCATATGGAAGAACCCACGAATATTTTCCTGTTGTTTCAAAGGACGAATACTCTCAATCTCATCTGAGCACTTTTGTTAATGATTATTTCTCGAATTCCTTCGGGAAGATGGTCAGCTTTTTTGCAAAGGAGAACAGAATATCGATCAGGGAAATGGAGGAGATAATGAAGATCATGGAAAATGAAATGAAAAAACAAAAAGCTGACAAATGAATACCTTATTATTATATATGGCTAAGGCTTCCCTGTGCCTGGCAGTGCTTTATCTGATCTACCATATGTTTCTCAGCCGCGACACAATGTACAGCCGCAACAGGATCTTTATACTCCTCTCATTTACCTTATCGCTGATATTGCCGCTGATATCAATACAGACCAGGGTGCCCAACAACCTCCAGGTTTTCGGCAGGGACCTTACAGACATGAATGTCATTGTTGACGGACTCTCCGGGATTGATGGGGAGAATAATGTCGAATTCAGCTGGAAGCACTATTTACTGATATTTTACCTCACGGGGATAGCGCTTGCCGGAATTAAGCTTGTGATCGAACTAATAAGCCTTCTGCTTCTGATCGTAAAACAAAATAGAGACGGGCATAAAATAATAAAACTAACCAACTCAAGAACCTCAGGTTTCTCTGCTTTCGGCCATATCTTCATCGACAGAAGTCTTGATCCCTCAGAGGCTGAAGAGATAATCAGGCACGAGCAGAAGCACCTTGACCTCCTCCATTTCCTTGATATCATCCTGGCTGAGATCCTGAAGGTGATCCAGTGGTTCAATCCGTTTGTCTATATGTTCGACAGATCGCTTCGCGCAGTACATGAATTCCAGGCCGATGAGGAGTGCCTGAGCTCAGGAATACCGGTCCACAGCTACCAGGGACTGGTGATGAACCAGGTTTTCAGGTCGCGGATATTCAATCCTTCAAACAGCTTCTCAAATCCCACATTAATTAAAAAACGAATGATAATGATGACAAAAAAACGTTCCAAAACGATAGCCAACCTTAAGATCCTTATGGTTGTGCCTGTACTGGCCCTACTGCTGATTGCCTTCTCCACGTGTACTGAAAAAATCACATATAACGACACAGTTATAGAAGAAGTGACACCAACAGCGACTGCCGCAATTTCCAAAAGCAGCGAGCCTGAACCTTTTGTAGTTGTTGAAGAAATGCCGATGTTCCC
>JALONV010000081.1 GCA_025454755.1 Bacteroidales bacterium
TGCAAAAAAAATAATTACTGTTACCCCCTCCGGATCATTATTAAACGGGCAGGTTTACTATCTGTCAGTCGGACCGGTTAAAGATGGAAGCGGTTTTACATCATTAACTCAAAGTGGAACCTTTACAACAATTTCTGCTGCTACCCCAACAGTAACACTCACATATCCTGTAGGCGGAGAAACTTTCTATGCCGGCGATCCCATAACTTTTACATGGACTTCCGCAAATATTACCAACGTAAAGATTGAAGCCTGGGTTATTGATCCGGCACGGATATGGAACTGGACTCCCCTGATAGGAAGTACTTCTGCAGCACCAGGTTCTGCTGATTATCCCATTCCTTCTGATTTAAACTATGGAACTCAATATAAAATCAGAATTTCCGATGCGAGCAATCCTGCCATTTACTCAGAGAGTGCTGCCTTTACATGTATTCCAATAGTTACAAGCCTGACTGAATTAAAAGCCAGATGTATTGTCAATGACATTGTAAAAATAATTTCCGAGACAACTGTAACATATATCAGAACAGCTAATCGGAATCAGAAATTTATACAGGATGCCGGTGCAGGCCTGCTGATTGATGATGCTAGTGCCGTTTTAACTACTGTCCTCGCGGTTGGAGATAATATTAAGAATCTTGAGGGAAAACTTGGTGACTTCAACGGGCAGTTTCAGATCGTTCCCACAAAATCATCTGTTGTAATAGCTTCTAACGGAAATACCGTTACCATTCCATCCATGACTCTTTCTGAGTTCCTTACCAACTTTAACAGTATAGAATCGATGCTCGTCAAGGTTACTAATGTTACATTTGTGGATGCAAATGGTACGAACACATTTGCTGCAAATACCGGGTACAATATAACAGACGGAACAAATACAGCAAAGTTCTTTACATTCAAAGCAGGCGAGGTTGATGATATTATTGGAAAGGTAATACCATCAGGGACATATAATATTACCGGACTTGTACAGGAATACACTCCGGGTACGCCAAGTACTGAAATATCATCTCGGAGCTGGGCTGATCTTGAATCAGTAACTGTGGGTATTGAAAAACTGTCTTCTGACAAAGATATTAAACTCTATCCCATCCCTGCATCCTCAGTTCTCAACATTAGCAATGTGCCGAACCTGAAATCAATAGAGATACTGGATGTTACTGGCAGGGTGGTCAGGACCATTAACAGCGGTACCGATGAGCTCCTGCAAATCCCTGTTACCGGCCTGCGCCGCGGAATCTATATGATCAGATGTTACCGGCCTGCGCCGCGGAATCTATATGATCAGATTCAATACCGCCAACGGTAAAGTGGTTAAGAGATTTGTGAAATCATAATTTATTTTCGCACGCTGATTAATATTCTTAACCGCAAAGTACACAAAGCTACTTCCCGGATAACCGGGAAGTAGAAAAGACGCAAAGCACGCAAAGGAAAATTACGTATATTTAATACCTTTGCGCTCTTTGCGGGATTTTACCCGCCGGAACGTCAGTGAAGGCGGGCTTTGTGTCCTTTGCGGTTAAAAAAGGTTGCAACATTCTATGAGACTATTACGTATAATAATATTTATAGCCGTTCTGTTATTCCTCCTCCCTTCCGGATGCCGCAAAACACCTGAACCTCCCTCTCCAGAAGACTCGGACATCTTCGCCGCCTGCATCCCCTTCCCGGGAACAAACCAGAGCCTCGATATCGTCACATTCAACATCGAAACATTTCCGATAAACGGTTATACTTCTGTCATTGCCGTAGCCAATCTGCTTAAGACAATTGATGCCGATGTCTATGCCTTGCAGGAGGTGGCATCCGAATCAGGTTTTAACCAGCTTCTGAACCTGTTGCCCGGATATTCAGGTATATTCTACCTCATCAACAATTCCGACTGGAACCTGGCATATATATATAAGGTATCTGAGGTTACGGTCAACGCTGCTTCAACACGTTTGCTCTTTACCGACTCAGAATACTTTCCCCGTCCCCCGTTTGAAATTAAAATACATCATAGCCACACAAACCTGGATATCTATATTTTAAATAACCACCTGAAGTGCTGCGGCGGTTCGGAAAACGAAACAAGCCGGAGAAGAGCATCAGAGATGCTCAAGGATTATGTCGATAATTCAAGACCCGGTGATGCTGTCATCATCCTTGGCGATCTCAACGATGAAATAACAGGTACCGGCACCAGTGAGAATCCTTTCCTGAATTTTATTAACGACCCGGCCGATTACAGGTTCACTGATATGAATATTGCCAAAGGAAGCCAGCTCTGGTGGTCATACCCCTCCTACCCGAGCCACATCGATCACATCCTGATTACAAATGAGTTGTTCAGCAAAGCCGATACTACTGTGGTATATAAAGCAGCTCCCTGCTATTCCTACTATTCCACATATATTTCAGATCACCGGCCTGTAGGAATAAAACTTACTGCATCGGGTCGCTAAGGTTTATTTTCCCTGGTCCTTTACAATCAGTACATAAACCGGGAAGTGGTCGCTGTAGCCTCCCTGGAATACCGTTCCCACAAGTGTGCGAAGCGGATATCCTTTATACTGCCCGTCCTTCTGAACAAGGAACTGGTTGTTGAAAACCCTGGCTTTATAAAACTTATATGTTGAATAATCTTTGCCTACCAGCGCAGGCGTTATAATGATCTGGTCAAAAAGATTTAGCCCGTCGCGGTAGTACAGCGAACCGACACCCTTTTTATATAGCGGATACATACAGTTGAATAATTCTCCCTCCTTCATCTCATCGGGATCAGCTGCAGCTCTCAGATGTTTGCGAAGGCTTTCGTTCGACGGATCATCGTTGAGATCGCCCATGACAAACACCTTTGCCTTCGGGTCGATTGCCAGCAGGCTGTCGACAAGATGACGTGTAAGGTCGGCTGCGGCATTTCGTCTCGGTCTGGTTGTCATCTCACCTCCGCTGCGCGAAGGCCAGTGATTTACAATGAAATGCATCGGTTCACCGTCGAAGATACCCGAAACAACAAGCTGGTCGCGTGTAAAAACCCGCTCACCTTTCTCATCAAATATTTTCAATTCATTGCTGGAAGATGCGGTCACCCTGAAAAATCTTGTTCTGTACAACAATGCAACATCAACTCCCCTGAGATCAGGAGAATCGTAATGAACGATCTGATAACCCGATTCCTTCAGGATCGGATGATCAATAAGATCTTCGAGCACCTTTCTGTTCTCGAGTTCGGAAACACCCATCACTGCAGGTCCTCCTTTCCATCCTTCATCCTCTCCGATGCGGGAAATTGCCAGCGCCATATTATTCAGCTTGTGCAAGTATTTTTCACCTGTCCACCGGTCAAGTCCTTCGGGGGTGAATTCTTCATCCAGGACTCCTTCATTATCTATGGTGTCAAAAAGATTTTCCAGGTTATAGAAAGCAATGAGCCCTGCTTTGTAAGTCTGGGCATTGATCCCTGTGAGACAGAAAAGCAACAGGATAAGTGTTGTTAATTTCTTCATTATAATCTGATTGAAGCGTGTAAAGTTAATACATATAGTTTTGCATCCAAATATGATGCCGGTTCTCATGGAAATTTAATAATTGTAGTATCTTTAAGAGGACTTTTTATAATCCTCTATGAAATATAATAAGCTGATTATCTTACTATTAACCCTTGTCTCTTGTTCATCTTCATTACTTGCCCAGCAGGGCACATTAAAAGGCAGGGTTATTGATCAAAATAAACAAACAGGGATTGCAGGAGTGGAGATAACTGATGCCACCGGGAAGGTGATTTCAGTTTCCTTAAATGACGGAACATTCCTTGTAAATCTTCCTGAAGGAAGACATATTCTTTATCTCAATCTTGCTGATTATGACCAATCAGTAATTGAAACTGAAATAAAGCCTGAAGAGACAACTGATGCCGGAACGATCTCTCTTAAAGCATCAGCTGGTTCTATGCAGGATCTTTTCACAATAAACATGAGTGAGGGTGTAGAGGATGACGGCTTTGAAACACAATCAGTACAGGGTGTCCTTAGTTCAACAGCTGATGTTTTCCTCAGCAATGCTGCATATACTTTCGGGCCGTTAATGTTCCGCACAAGAGGATATGATGCAAATTACACCAATGTAAGCCTGAACGGATTCGTAATGAATGACATAGAATCAGGTTCTCCATACTGGTCAAGCTGGGGGGGCCTCAATGATGTCATGCGCAGTGCAATGGTCTCTTCCGGTCCTGAGCCTATCGGTTTCCTGTTTGAACCTGTTGGCGGTGCCACAAGGATAAATACAAGGGCTTCGGAATACAGAACAGGAATTAAAGCTGTCTACTCTCTTTCAAACCGCACTTATGGCAACAGACTTATGATGACGTACTCCACGGGACTGATGAAGAATAACTGGGCTTTCACCGGAAGCTATTCAAGGCGCTGGAGCAAGCGCGGCTATGAAGAAGGCACTTTTTATGATGCCAATTCATTCTTCCTGTCAGCTGAGAAAAAATTCGATAACAGACACAGTCTCAATTTAACCGCACTTGATGCCATTTATGAACGTGGTGTTGCAGGCGGAACCACCCAGGAGATCTATGATCTCATGAACGACAACTTTTACAATCCCTACTGGGGATATCAGAACGGTGAAGTGCGTAACGCAAGGGTGCGCAGTAATAATAAGCCGCTGTTAACTCTTGCCCATTTCTGGGATCCTTCTGACAATCTGGATATTCAGACAACAGTTGGTTACTGGTTCGGCAGGAGCGGCTATACAGCCCTGAACTGGTACGATCCGATTGATCCCAAACCCGATTATTACAGGAAACTGCCGTCATATCAGACCAATCCGGCTGATTCATCACGCGTTGCACAAAACTGGCTTAATGATCCGGCTGTCAGCCATATTGACTGGGACGGCTTCTATTTCGCCAACCGGAAAAATCTTGCTTATATCCCTGATGCTGATGGAATCACAGGTAATGATGTTACAGGCAACAGATCAAAATATATCATCGAGGATCGCCGCAATGACCTGTCGCAATTCCAGTTCAACACAAGGACTTCATGGGACGCTACTGACAGGATAAACCTCACCGGAGGTCTGCTAGTTGATATTTTCAGAGGCCACAACTTCAACGTCGTACGGGATCTTCTAGGCGGTGATTTCTGGCTCGACATCGATAAGTTCGCGGAGACTGACATGCCCACTGACCCGAATGCTTTGCAGAGCGACCTCAACAATTCTAATAACCTGGTTGAAGAAGGCGACATCTTCGGGAACAATTATTATGCATTTCAGAGAGGCGCAACACTTTGGGGAACAGGTAGATATAGCAATAAGCGTTATTCGGTATACCTGAGCGCCAACGGCAGATACACATCTATGTGGAGAGAAGGCCTCATGAGAAAAGGTCTTTTCCCCGACAATTCATTTGGCGATTCGGAAAAAAGAAACTACCTGACATGGGGAGTAAAAATTGGTGGAGACTATCGGATTACAGGAAGACACCTTATCACAATCAATTCACTGATAGCAACAAATCCTCCTCTTTTCCGTAATTCATTTCTCTCGCCACGGACACGCAATACGGTCACTCCGGGACTGGACCAGGAGACAATCTTCTCGGCAGATGCAAGCTATGTTCTCAGGTCTCCGGCAGTAAAAGGCAGGATAACTGGCTACTATACAAGGTTCATAAACCAGACGGAAGTTACGAGCTTCTATCATGACGATCTGATGACCCTGGTCAATTATGCTATGACCAACATTGATAAGGAGAATTATGGACTTGAGCTTGGAGCAGAGGTTACATTAACTACCGGGCTTACCGTCAATGCTGCAGCAGCGCTGGGACAATACCTTTGGGTAAACAATCCGAACATTTCCATTACACAGGACAACAATAACACAGTCCTCAGGAAAGAGGAGGTCTGGATCAAGTACTTCAGGCAGAGCGGCACACCACAAACGGCACTCTCCCTGGGAATAGAGTATAATTCGTCAAAGTTCTGGTGGGCTAGCATTACCGGAAGCTATTACGATAACGTATATCTTGATTTCAATCCTGTTACAAGGACTAAAGACGAAACAGGATATTATCCTTACTGGGCTTTTCAGGAAAAAGAATCTCCGGGCTTCCTGCTCGATCTTTTCTTCGGAAAATCCTGGAGAATCGACAATATCTATCTGAATATAAGCGCTAACCTCAGCAATGTCCTTAACAACAAGACACTCTCTACAGGCGGTTACGAACAGTATCGCTATGATCCTGACAGACCGGATCTTTTTGATCCGAAAGTATATTACTACAATGGATTCAATTACTTTATAAACTTCAGTATAAGGATGTAGGAGAAGGAAGACGGAAGACGGAAGACGGAAGACGGAAGACGGAAGACAAAAGACAAAAGAAAAAAGATACATGATAATAAAGATGATAAAATATTTAGCAGGATTGGTTTTATTGACTGCAATGTCGCTTACAGGATGCGACTATAACAATGAAGATGATCCGCCGGTGGTATCATTTGTACCTGATACTATTGTAACTGTCCGGATGATCAAGGATCTTTATGCCGGTCAGCTGGCGATTACTGATTATAAATTGCGCTTCCCGGTTGAGATTACTCATGGGTGGGCTGTGAAAGGCGTTATTACTGCAAGCGACAAGGTAGACGGTAATCTTTATAAGGAAGCTTACATTCAGGATGCAACCGGTGGCATCAGGCTGGTCTTTGAATCCACAAGCGGACTTTATATAGGCGATTCTGTAATTGTCAACATGAAAGGTCTCTGGATAGGTGATTACGGCAACTTCTGGCAGGTTGGGAGTGTTCCATATACTGAAGAAGACGGTGATATAAGAGTATCTGGGATGAATATGGATAAGCAGATACTGAAAACTTCAGTGCACAATTCTACAAAACCGGATACGATAACAATCGCACAGGCAAAAACCGCAGCATACCTCGGGAAGCTTGTTACGTTTAAGAATGTCCAGTTTACAGATGCTGCCGTTAACCATACCTATGCAGATGTCGTTTCCGATCCTCCTGAAACAGTTAACCGGGATCTGATGGATTGCAGTAAAAACAAGATAATTGTTCGCACCTCGGGATATGCCGCATTTGCCGGAGACACTATACCTGATAAAAGCGGCACAATAACGGGTATTATAACGATCTTCAGCGGCGATTATCAATTCATTATCAGGGATTATAATGAAGTGAAGCTCACCAAAGACAGGTGCATGCCCGGGGTGCCTGATCTGGGAACACCTGTTGAGACGATAAGTCAGAACTTCAGTTCATTTACGAACAATGCAGAGGTGCTCATAAGCGGATGGCAGAACATAGCTCAGTATGGTGACAGGAGCTGGCAGGCAAAATACTTTTCCGGAAACACCTATGCACAGGCTACAGGTTATAATTCAGATCTCTCTTCAATGGTTACATGGCTCATAACCCGGCCTGTTACAATTTCTGCACAGAAAGTATTGTCATTCCAGACTGCAAAAGCGTACTGGGAACATGCAGCAGGACATAAACCTTTCGAAGTATTTTATTCCACCAACTACACGGGCAAAAACCTGCTTACAGCAACCTGGGTGCCTGTCACTGCGACTTTGGCGAAAGAGTCGGATGTCGATCACACTTTCATAAATTCCGGCAATATTAACCTGCCTGTTGAATCCGGCAAATCATGTGTCATCGCATTCAGGTATACAGGCAGTGACACTGAGAGCACAAGCTATAGGATTGATAATATTGTAGTTACTACAGCAAAATAATAGAGAAGCTAATTCCATGAAAATCAAAATTTACATAACCGGTATTATCCTTGCGGCAGTTACCATAATCAGCTCATGCGAAAGAGAGCCGGTGCTTCCTCCGGAACCGACTATTGATTATATCACCATTGAACAACTAAGGGCTATGTACGACAGCGGTTTCGCAAAAGTCGATACGAATGTTTATATACAGGGTATTATCACGCTTACTCCTGAGCTTGGTAATGTTCCTGATTTTATCGGTTATATACAGGATACAACCGCCGGTTTGTGCCTGACAGTTACAGGGACAAATACACTGGCAAGGGATTCCAAGGTCACCATTTTTTGCAGAGGTCTCTCTTTTACGATGTACAATGGACTTCTTCAATTCGGTGATATAGATATTGCGAAAAGCAGCCAGTTCAGGATTGACAGCCTTACTCCCGCTCCGCTTGAACCTGTCAGTGTAACACTTAATGAACTACTGGATGGCAAACATCAGGCTGAATATGTATCAGTTTCAGGAGTTCAGTTTTTATCAACCGGTACATTCTCAGGAACTAAAGTACTTACAGACTGCAACTCTGAAATAGATGTTTATACCCGGTCGGCTGCGACTTTTTCAGGAGTATCAATCCCTGACGGAAATGGTACTCTCAAGGGAGTCGCCTCTCTCTTCAACACCATGCAGATACTGCTCCGCGATCCGTCCGATCTCGACATGGAAGGCAATTTGTGTGGAATACCTTCTAAAACATATCTCGAACAGAGCTTTACAGGTCTTACCAGTTCAATGGTCGTTAACTCAATACCAGGCTGGCTCGCTTATGGACAGGCAGGTACTGTAATGTGGAAAGGGTATTACTACAGTTCAAATTATTTTGCCAGAACGACAGCTTTCAGCTCAGGACAAGCCTCCGTAATAACATGGATGATTGCCCCGCAAATAGACCTCTCCACTGCCACAAATCCTTTTGTTAGCTTTGAAAGCGCTGATGGTTATGATAACGGTGCTACTCTGAAGTTGTATATTTCAACAAACTACACAGGAACCTCAACACCATGGACAGCAACATGGACTGAGCTGCCTTTTACCAGACCACCGGTAACTACATCTGGTTACAGTCCTTTTGTGTCTTCAGGAAAAGTTGATCTGTCGGCATATAATGGCAGCACCATTTATATCGCATGGGTATATACCGGAGCCGATCCGTCAGGGACTGTCAATGATGATACTACAACGTGGGAAGTTGATAATGTGCTGGTGGCTGAAGAATAGATTATGCCATTCCGCAGAATAAAATATTGCCTCTTTTCCTTAATCCTGGGTGGTATTTCTCTGGCCATATCAGGTCAGCCGGCCGGCTATTATGATCCTGCGGCAGGACTTACAGGGTCAGCCCTCCAGCAAGCGCTGCATGATATTATAAAAAACCATACATCCGTAACTTATGGAGATCTGTGGACTCATTTCCAGACCACAGATAAAAAATCAGACGGCAAGGTGTGGGACATGTATTCGGATATTCCATCCGGAACACCTGCTTATCTTTATACATTCGTAACAAATCAATGTGGAGAATATAACAGTGAAGGAGATTGTTACAACAGGGAACATTCATTTCCCAAAAGCTGGTTCGGTGGTGAAATATCTCCTATGTATACTGATCTTTTTCATCTTTATCCTACCGACGGCTGGGTAAACGGTAAAAGGGGAAATCTGCCTTTCGGAATTACATCGTCCGCGACATGGATATCTACCAATGGAAGCAAACTTGGAGATTGCTCATATACAGGTTATTCAGAGGAAATCTTTGAACCTGTAAATGCCTACAAGGGCGATTTTGCCCGGACATACTTTTATATGGCAGTGCGTTATTACGACGAAGATTCAGCATGGCCGGGCAGCGATATGGTCACAGGTTCACAGCTTAAGCCCTGGGCTCTGAAGATGCTGATGGAATGGGATATTGCCGACCCGGTGAGTCAAAAGGAAACAGACCGGAACAATGCAGTTTATACGATCCAGGGTAACCGTAATCCTTTTATCGATAATACATCATACGCATATCTTATATGGGGTTCTCCAACAGATATTGAGGATCCTGAAATAGAAAAAGATCCTGTAAAAGTATGGCCCAATCCTGCAAACGAAACAATAACTATTAAATTAAATCGTCAACTTACAGGCAATTACACAATAAGGATAGTAAATGTTTCCGGCAGGATTATAATGGACAAATCAGCTTTTGGTAATCCAGTAACACTTGATTTAACATCATTTGAGACCGGTTACTACATCATAATAATTACCGGCAGCAACAGTATTCTTTCCATACCGCTGATCATAGCTCACTGATTATAAATAATTATATTTGCAACCCTGAGATGTCCGCCTTCGCCACATCCTTCGCTGAAGCTACGGATGTCGAAGAAGGCTATGGCGGACGAATGGAGAGATGGCCCCGCTTCGCTTAAGCTTCGCGGGGTAGACGCCGTGGCAAATGCGGCTAAGAGTATTTTTGGAGAGATGGCAGAGTGGTCGAATGCGGCGGTCTCGAAAACCGTTGTTCGCCTTCCGGCGAACCGGGGGTTCGAATCCCCCTCTCTCCGCAGCGATCAGCGGGGTTGTTTATTTTATGAAGCGCCTAAGTACAGCTTGCTGTACTGAAAGTGCTGAAGTAAAATGAACATAACCCGTCAGGGTTTATTTTGGCTTTGCTGGTTTTCCCGAAGGGGATCATGAGCGAAGCGAATAATCCCATGTACTCACCCCCCTTTTAATTTCCCCCCAAGGGGGGAAAATCCAAGATTTAATATTTAGCCCGACCGTGCCTTTTTTTTAAACATTTTCTCAGACCGGTTACGTAGTTAAGAATAGCTTGTTAACTTAGCAAACTAACACTAATAGTTATGGGACTTAAAGGCCGGCTTATCATTATGAACTTTCTCCAGTTCTTCATCTGGGGATCATGGCTGCTCACCGTCGGGGCATACTGGTTTCAGAACAAAAACTGGTCGGGGACCGATTTCGGAGCTATCTTTTCAACAATGGGTCTGGCCTCGCTCTTCATGCCGGCCATAGCCGGGATCATTGCCGACAGGTGGGTTAATGCCGAAAGATTGTATGGCATCTTTCACATTGCAGGTGCCATCCTGCTTTCAATAATCCCGGCCATCAATAATCCTGACACTTTCTTCTGGGTGCTGCTGCTTACTATGATGTTTTACATGCCCACTCTGGCCCTGGCCATCACGGTGGCATACAGCTCCATGAAAAAAAACGGCATGGACATCATAAAAGATTACCCTCCGGTTAGGGTATGGGGCACAATAGGTTTTATTGTGGCGTTGTGGATTGTGAGCCTGCTGGGCTTTGAGACCTCACCCAGACAGTTCTATATCGCTGCTGTCTGCTCGCTGCTACTTGGTCTCTATGCCTTTACCCTCCCAAAGTGTCCGCCTCTGGCCAGAGGACACAAGAAGAAGCTGACAGAAGAGCTGGGTCTCAACGCCTTCAGGCTCTTTAAAAGCTCAAAGATGGCTCTCTTCTTTATCTTCGCCATGCTGCTGGGAGGCGCTCTGCAGCTGACCAACGCCTACGGTGACACCTTCCTGCACGATTTCGCCGACGTACCAAAGTATAAAGGTCTTATCGCTGTCAGGTACCCCGCAATAATTATGTCAGTATCACAGATCTCTGAAACACTGTTTATTCTTACCATTCCTTTTTTCCTGAGGAAGTTTGGGATAAAGAAGGTGATGCTGATGAGCATGGTGGCATGGATTCTACGTTTCGGTTTATTCGGGTTCGGGAATCCGGCTGAAGGGCTTTGGATGATCATCCTCTCATGCATCATTTATGGAATGGCTTTTGATTTTTTCAACATCTCCGGTTCACTCTTCGTGGAGACCCAGTGCACTCCTGACATACGTGCCAGCGCACAGGGTCTGTTCATGATGATGACCAACGGCTTCGGTGCCTTCCTTGGCAGCAGGATCAGCGGGATCTTAATTGACAAATACTATATCCTTGAAGGCGGGGCATTCGACTGGAAGGGGATCTGGTTAGCCTTTGCGGGTTATGCCCTGGTGGTGGCAATCCTCTTCGCCATACTCTTCAGGCACAAGCATGTTCCTGAGGAGATGGCAAATATCAGTCACTAAATACATAATAATTTTATGTAAGTGAACCCTGTCGGAATATTTTTTCTTACCTGTAAACAGATATTTGTCCGTGCTCCGGAAGAGCCCTGTAAATGATCTTGGCATCTGACCTCGGAAGTCTGACTTTGATGAATGGATGATAATCAGGCACTTTGAATGTAAAAACACTCTTGATTGTGCCCCAGGCATTGCCAAGCCTGTAGCTGAAATCAAAAAGAAAAAGATGAATGCCGTCACCATTGTTCAGTCTTTCTTCCTGGTAAACATAAATAACACTCCCGTTATCCATCTCCATAATATAGTTTACCGGTTCATAATCAGCTGTATCTGGTATAATGTCGGGTTTGTATTCCGAGGTATCCTTGGGGGCCATCCTGATCATAAGAGGCTCTTTCGGAATGGAGGCAATATTCTTTTCGACAGTAAAAGGCCTTGACAGCATCGATGAAACGATATAACTGTTCCTGTCCTGAAATATTTTGCTTGCAGAAAGCCTGGTAAACTTTGTCCTGGCAACAGTCACCCCGCTGATTTCCAGATTCAATGTTGAGTCAATAAGATTCATGGAAAGATATATGGAATCCGTTTCAGCCATGGCAGTCCTGGCCTGAAAGTATGATCTCTCCCTGAAAAGAGTCAGATAAGCCGAATCTGTAA